>NZ_RAWI01000202.1 GCF_003612125.1 Corallococcus praedator | reverse complement strand
CCCGCACGGCAGTCGCTCGTGGAGGAGGAGGACCCGCTGCCGTCCCCCTCCTACCCCTCCGAGCGCCTCCGCTTCAGCGTGCCGGAGCAGCGGGCGCCGTCTGTGCCCCCTTCAGCTCGTTGACCACGCGCGTGGCGCCGTACACGTGCTCCAGCGCGGCGAGGATGCCGTCGCCGTGCACCGCGACCGCGCGGTTGGACTCGGGCACGTAGGCGTAGCGGCCGCCCAGCGACGGCAGGTTGCCGTCGAAGATGAGGCCCACCACCTGCCCGTCGCGGTTGACCACCGGCGAGCCGGAGTTGCCGCCGATGATGTCGTTGGTCGTCGCCATGTCGAGCGGCGTCTCCGCAGGCACCTTCCCCTTCGCCTTCATCCACGGGTCCGGCAGCTTGAAGGGCTCCTTGCCGGTGTCGCGCGCGTACGCGCCGCCGAACGTGGTCAGCGCGGGCACCGCCGTGCCGTTGTCGTCCCAGCCCTTCACCTGTCCGTAGTTGAGCCGCAGCGTGAACGTGGCATCCGGCGCGCCCGACGTGCCGTTCACCGCCAGGTACGCCTTCGCGAGCCGCTCACCGTTGCGCTTGAGCACCGCCTCCACCGTGTCCTCGTACTGCTTGCGCGACGCGCGCGTCTGCGCGTCCACCTTGCGCGCCAGGACAATCATCGGATCCTTGGAGGCGTCCACCGCTGCCTTGCCGCCCTCCAGCAGCGCCTTGCGCACGTTCACGTCCCCCAGCTTCGTGCCGCGCACCAGCGAGCGCGCCAGGTCCGCCGGGGCTTCCTTGCCCAGCACCTCGCGCACGAACGCGTCATCCGCGCCCAGCGTCTCGCGCAGCTTGTTGAAGCCGAACGTCATCTGCAGCGTCTCCAGCTCCGGCGGGATGGGCGCGTCGCGCAGCAGCTGCTGACGCAGGCCGGGAAGCTGGCCGTCGGTGTACTCGCGCAGGCGCTCCGCGTTGGCCTTGGGCAGCTCCTCCGCCGCGCGCACCAGCGCCTGCGCGTGGGCGAACAGCTCCGAGCGGAAGGCGTCCCCCGCCCCCTTCATGCGGTGGTCGTTCATCATCCGGCGCCACGCATCCAGCGCCTTCGCCGTCTCCTCCCACATGCCCTGGGTGAGCGCCTTCGCCTGGGGGTTCGCGTCGATGCGCTTCTTCAGCTCCGCCTCCTCCTGACGCTTGCGCGCGAGCAGCGCGGGGTCCGCCAGCGCCTCCTGCCGGCCGCGCAGGGCCTTGAGCCCGTTCTCCACGCCACGCAGGCGCGAGCGCGCCATCCGGTAGCGATCCGCCGAGCCGCTGGTGAACTCGCGCAGCATCCCGCGCAGCTCCGCCAGCGTCAGCAGCGTCTGGGGCAGCGCCACGTCCCGCTGGAACTCCAGCTCCGCCACGGTGCTCTTGCGCTCGGTGCCGCCGGGGTGGCCGGAGACGAAGACGAGGTCGCCCTCCTTCACGCCCTCCTTCGCCCACGGCAGGTAGTCCGGGCTCTTCGCGGGCGCGTCGCCCTGCCACACGCGCACGAAGGACACGTCGTAGCCGAAGCGCGGGAAGTTGAAGTTGTCCGCGTCCCCGCCGAAGGCGGCCATGGAGAACTCGGGCGCGAAGACGAGCCGCACGTCCTGGAAGCGGCGGTACTTGTAGAGCTGGTACTTGCCGCCGTTGTAGAGCGTCACCACGTCGCACCGCACGTCGGTGCCGGTGGCGCACGCGCCCTCCACCGCTGCGGTCTCCTTCTTGAGCGCGGTGTTGAAGGCCGCGCCGGTGAGCCCCTTCGTCGCCGTGTTCATCCGCTCGGTGACGTCCGTCATCTCCACCAGCTGGTTGGCCTCCACCTTGGGACAGCGCCGCTCCTCCTTCGCGGACTTCGCCTGGAAGCCCTTCGCCAGCAGGTCGTCCTTCGCGGTCGTCAGGTCCTCGATGCAGCTGCGCACGCAGTGGTGGTTCGTCATCACCAGGCCGTCCGGCGACACGAAGCTCGCGGAGCAGCCGCCCGCCAGCCGCACCGAGCCCAGGCGCACCTTGTCCAGCCAGGCCTGCGTGGGTTCGAAGCCGTAGGTCTTCTTCACCTGGGCGGAGGGAAAGGAGTCATAGGTCCACATGCCCTCCTCCGCGGAGGCGGGGAGGGACAACAGCAGGCCGAGCGCGAGGAGTCCGCGATGCATGGTCAGGCTTCCTTGGAGAGCGAGAAAAGGGCGCCCGGTTCTGTCAATGCGGACGGGCGCGCGTCAACCCGGCAGGCGACCGTGTATTCCAAGCCGGCGTGGGGGGCGGCGGGGTATGATCGGGCCCAATGTCCGCGAAGCACCACGTCTACCTCGTCCCCGGGTTTTTCGGGTTCACCAACCTGGGCGAGCTCCTCTACTTCGGCCATGCGTACGAGTTCCTGAAGAAGGACCTGGCGCGTCGAGGGGTGGACGCGGAGGTGGTGACCATCGTCTCGCACCCCACCGCCTCCATCCGTCAGCGCACCGCGGATCTGCTCAAGGCCGTGCACGAGACGGCCTCCGGCGACGACGGCCCCATCCACCTGGTGGGCCACTCGACCGGCGGACTGGACGCCCGCCTGTTCGTCAGCCCAGGCGCGCAGGTGTCCGAGTCCCTGGAACTGGAGCCCTTCGCGCGCCGGGTGCGCACGGTGGTGACCCTCTCCGCGCCCCACGCGGGCACGCCCCTGGCCACCTTCTTCCTGGGGCTCTTCGGCCAGCAGCTCCTGAAGCTCCTGTCGCTGTTCACCATGTACGTGCTGCGGTTCGGCCGGCTGCCCCTGAGCGTGGTGTTCCGCTTCGGGCACCTGATGGCGCGCGCGGATGATCAACTGGGGTGGAAGGCGACGCTGTTGGATCAGCTCTTCGACCAGCTCCTGGGTGACTTCTCCAGCGAGCGGCGCGACGCGGTGACGAAGTTCCTGTGGGACGTGGGGCGCGACACGTCGTTGATTCCGCAGCTCACGCCCGAAGGCATCGACCTGTTCAACGGCGGCACCCACGACCGGCCCGGCGTGCGCTACGGCTCCGTGGTGACGCAGGCCCGGCCCCCGTCCCTGCGCACGCGCCTGGCCGCGGGCATGGATCCGTACGCGCAGCTCACGCACACCATCTACGCGTTCGTGTATGGCCAGACGCAGCGCATGCCGCTCACGCAACTGCCCCTGCACACGCCCGCGCAGACGGCGGCGCTGGTGCAGGCCTACGGCGCGATGCCCGGCCCCACCGCGTGCGACGGCATCGTGCCCACGCGCTCGCAGGTGTACGGGCGCGTGCTGACGGCGGTGCGCGCGGACCACCTGGATGCCATTGGCCACTTCGACCAGCCGGCGCACCAGCCCCCGCACGTGGACTGGCTCATCTCCGGCTCGGGCTTCCGCAGGCCCCAGTTCGAGGCCATGTGGAAGACCGTCGGCGACTTCCTGATGGAGGAAGAGCCCCCGCGCTAGCCGCGCTTGAACACCGCCAGGAAGCGCGCCTCCGCGACGCGCTGTCCGTCGGTGCCGGTGAGCTGCACGGGGATCCACGCCTCCGCCTTGTCCCCCGTCGCCCGCAGCGACGCCGCGAGGCCCGCGAGCAGCTCCTCGGAGGGTTCGCACACCGCGCTCACCGCGCTCTTCGCCTTGGCGTGGAAGGACACCTCCATGCGGTTGACGAGCATCTTGTATTGGCTCGGCGGGAAGCGGCGGAAGAGCATCACGCCCATCGTCAATTCCATCACCGTCACCTGGGCGCCCAGGTACACGCTGCCCACGTGGTTCTTCGTCTTGCGGTTGAGCGGCACGGTCGCCTTCACGCGCGCGTCCGTCACCTCCTCCACGCGGTAGCCCATGGCCGCCGCCAGCGGGACGATGTTCTTCACCGCCAACGTCGTCAGCGCGTTCGCCGCGCCCGGCGACACCTGCCGCACCTTCTCCACCATCTCCAACGCGAACATCCGGACCTCCACCCTTCGACGCCACGCACATCCTGGCCACGTGGTGCTTCCGTCATAGAGTGCCCGGCCCTATGGACACCAGCGTGGACGTGGTCGTCATCGGGGCGGGTGTCGCGGGGCTCACCGCGGCCCGGGACATCGCCCGCACGGGCGCCACCGTGGCCGTGCTCGAAGCGCGCGACCGCGTGGGCGGACGCACCCTCACCCGCGAGGTGGGCGGCGGCGTCGTGGACCTGGGCGGCCAGTGGGTGGGCCCCCGCCAGCGCCATGTCCTGCGGCTCGCGGATGGCCTGGGCCTCAAGCGCTTCGCCCAGCACCACCAGGGCACCAAGGTGCTGGAGGTGCGCGGCGAGCGGCGCACGTACACGGGCAAGGTGCCGTCACTGCCCCTCCTGTCGCTGTTGGATCTGCAGCGCACGGTGTGGAAGCTGGATGGCCTGGCGAAGAAGGTCCCCCGGGAACAGCCCGCGGCCGCCGCCCGCGCCGTCGAATGGGACGCCCTCACCGTGGAGGAGTGGAAGCAGCGCCACGTGCCCACCTGGGGCGCTCGCGCCGCGCTGGACATCGCCACCCGCGCGGTGTTCGCCGCCGAGCCGTCGGAGCTGTCGTTCCTGCACTTCCTGTCCTATGTGCACTCCAACGGCGGCCTCATGCCGCTCACCGAAATCGAAGGCGGCGCCCAGGCCGAGCGCTTCGTGGACGGCGCGCAATCCCTCTCACGCCGGCTGGCCGAAGCCCTTCCCCCAGACCGCGTCGTCCTCTCCGCCCCCGTGCGCGCCCTCCTCCAGGACGCGCGCGGCGTCAGCGCCACCACGACCGAGGGCCGCACCGTCCGCGCGCGCTACGCCGTGGTGGCCACGCCGCCCGCGCTCGCGGAGCGCATCGACTTCGGCGCGGACCTGCCCGCCGGCCGCCGCCGCGTGCACGCGGAGCTGCCCATGGGCAGCGTCATCAAGGTCGTGGCCACCTATGCCCGCCCCTTCTGGCGTGAAGCGGGCCTGTCCGGCGAGGCCGTCAGCGACGTGGGCCCGGTGCGGCTGTGCTTCGACGACTGCGGCCCCGACGGGCACCACCCCGCCCTGGTGGGCTTCTTCCTGGGCGACACCGCCAGGGCGTGGACCGGCCGTCCCGCCCCGGACATCCACCGGGCCGCGCTGGAGGGCTTCGCGCGCTTCTTCGGGCCCCAGGCCCTGACGCCCGTCGCCGTGGCGGAGCTGGACTGGAAGGCGGAGGCGTTCAGCACCGGCTGCTACGTGGGCCTGCCCCGCCCCGGCACGCTCACCGCCATTGGAGACGCCCTGCGCGCCCCTTTCGGCCGGGTGCACTGGGCGGGCACCGAGACGGCCATCGAGGGCTGTGGCTATCTCGACGGCGCGGTCGAGTCCGGCGAGCGCGCCGCCACGGAGATCGCCGCCCGCCTGACCGCCCCCGACACGGCCTGAACCGGCGTGGATCGTCCGGCCGTCTGCCCTCCAGGCCGGCCGGACAGCCAGGCGCCGTATGCCGTGCCGTGGCACGAGGCCATGGCCATCCCCACCCTACCGGAAGCGCCGCGACGCCCTGCCGCGCACAACCACCTTACGAGGGATGCGGACCATGTACTCCACCAGCCACGTGAACCTTCCCCAGAACGCGCGCGAAGAGCTCATCGACATGCTCAACACGCTGCTCGCCAACGCCGTCGACCTGCATTGGCAGGTCAAGCAGGCGCACTGGAACATCCGGGGCACGCACTTCTACAGCCGCCATCTGCTCTTCGACGAAGTGGCCAAGCACGCGCGCAAGCACGCGGACTCCTACGCCGAACGCGCGGGCGCGCTGGGCGGCTACGCCCAGGGCACCATCCGCCTGGCCAGCAACAACAGCCAGCTGCCCGAATACGACCTCCAGGCCGTGGACGGCGAGGCCCACATCCGCGCGCTGGTGGAGCGCGTGGGCCGCTACGCCTCCAGCCTCCGCGACGGCATCACCAAGTCGGATGAGGTGAACGACCCGGTCACCGCGGACATCCTCACCCAGACCCTGGGCGAGACCGAGGAGGACCTCTGGTTCCTGGAGAGCCACCTCAACGGCGACGCCCGCGTGGGCACCACCATCCCGCCCCGGGGCGGCGGCAACCGCCGGGGCCGCACCGCCGAGGACATCAGCCAGGCCACCACCTGAGCGCCGTGTCCGGGATGACTCCCGCGCGGATCCCCTGCGCGGGGAAGTCCCAGGCCGTATAGAACGCGTCCTCTGGATTCCAGGAGGGCGCGGCGCATGGCGACTCAGCACGACCGGTTGGACGGCAAGGTGTGCCTCATCACGGGGGCCACCGGCGGCATCGGCCAGGAGACGGCGAAGGCCCTGGCGCGACTGGGGGCCACGCTGGTCCTCTCCGGCAGGGACGAGGCCCGCACGGCGGCGACCGTCGCCGCCGTGCGTGAAGCCGCGCCCCAGGCCCGCGTGGAGTCGCTGCTCGCGGACCTGTCGTCGCTTGCGTCCGTGCGCGCCCTGGCCCAGGCCTTCAGGGAACGCCATCAACGGCTGGACATCCTCATCAACAACGCGGGCCTCATCATCGACCGTCGGCAGGTGACGGTGGATGGTTACGAGGCCACGTTCGCGACGAACCACCTGTCGCACTTCCTCCTCACGCACCTGCTGCGCGACCTGCTGGTGGCCAGCGGCCCCGCTCGCATCATCAACGTGTCGTCGTTCGGGCACGCCTTCGCGAGCGCCGACTTCCTGGACGATCCGCAGACGGCGAACCAGCCCTACCGCCCCATCCAGGTCTACGGCAACGCCAAGCTCAGCAACATCCTGTTCACCAAGGCTCTTGCGAAGCGCCTCGCGGGCACGCAGGTGACGGCGAACGCGCTGCACCCGGGAGCGGTGCGCACGGGCTTCGGGCACAACAGCCAGGGCATCTTCCGCCACCTCGTGAAGCTGGGCGCGCCCTTCATGATCTCCCCCGAGAAGGGCGCGAGGACGTCGGTGTACCTGGCGGCCTCCCCCGAGGTCGCGGGCGTCAGCGGGGAGTACTTCAACAAATGCCGCAAGGCGAAGCCGTCGTCCGCCGCGCGGGACGAGGCGCTCGCGGAGCGGCTCTGGCAGGTGAGCGAACAGCTCACGGGAGTGAAGGCATGATCGACCTGTACACGTTCAAGACCCCCAACGGACGCAAGATCTCCATCGCGTTGGAAGAGCTGGGCATCCCCTACAAGACCCACGTGGTGGACATCTCCAAGGGCGACCAGTTCAAGCCCGAGTTCCTGGCCATCAATCCCAACAACAAGATTCCGGCCATCGTGGACCACGCGGCGCCGGGCGGCACGCCCCTGGCCCTCTTCGAGTCGGGCGCCATCCTGCTGTACCTGGCGGAGAAGACGGGCACGCTGATGCCCACGGATCCGCGCGGCAAGGCGGAAGTGACGCAGTGGCTGATGTTCCAGATGGGCGGCGTGGGACCCATGCTGGGCCAGCTCAACCACTTCGAGGTCTACGCCAACACGAAGGTGCCCTACGCCATCGACCGCTTCCGCACGGAGTCCAAGCGCATCCTGGGCGTCCTGGACAAACACCTGGCCTCGCGCGACTACCTGGCGGCCCACTACTCCATCGCGGACATCGCCACGTACCCGTGGGTGAAGGCCGTGCACGGAAACCCCAAGTTCGCCGAGCTCTTCCAGGACACGCCCAACATCCTCCAGTGGCTGCACCGCGTGGGCAGCCGTCCCGCCGTGCAGCGGGGCATGCAGGTCCCCTGACAGGGGTTGGCCCCAAGGCATGGCTCCGCTCGAACAGCTCGTCTTCGACAACACCTACGCCCGCCTGCCTCCCGGGTTCGCCGCCCGGGTGGCCCCCGCGCCCTTCCCGGACGCGCACGTGGTGAGCGTGAACCCGGCCGCGCTGCGCCTGCTGGGATTGGACGCGGACGCGGCGACGCACCCGGAGTTCGCGCGGGTGTTCGGCGGGGCCCGGCCGCTGCCCGGCATGGAGCCCCTGGCCATGGTGTACGCGGGGCACCAGTTCGGCGTGTACGTGCCCCGCCTGGGAGACGGCCGCGCGCTGCTCCTGGGCGAGGTGCGGGCGCCGGACGGCGCGAAGTGGGACCTGCACCTGAAGGGCGGTGGGCCCACGCCCTTCTCGCGCGGCGGTGACGGCAGGGCGGTGCTGCGCTCCACCGTGCGCGAGTACCTGGCCGGAGAGGCCCTGCACGCCCTGGGCATCCCCACCACCCGGGCGCTGTGCATGCTGGGCAGCCGCACGCCGGTGTACCGCGAGGAGGTGGAGACCGGGGCGATGCTGGTGCGCATGGCGCCCTCGCACGTGCGCTTCGGCACCTTCGAGTTCTTCCACCACACCGAGCAGCACGCGCACGTGGCCACGCTCGCGGAGCACGTCATCACCGGCCACTTCCCACACCTCGCGGCGCAGGAGCGGCGCCACGCGCGCTTCTTCGAGGAGGTGGTGGAGCGCACCGCGAGGCTCATCGCCGGATGGCAGGCGGTGGGCTTCGAGCACGGCGTGATGAACACCGACAACATGTCCATCCTGGGGCTCACGCTGGACTACGGGCCCTATGGCTTCCTGGACGACTTCGACCCCGGCTTCGTCTGCAACCACTCCGACCACCAGGGCCGCTATGCATTCGACCAGCAGCCGCGCGTCGCGCTGTGGAACCTGGCCTGTCTGGGTGAAGCGCTGCTGACGCTCATCACCGAGGACGAGGCCCGCGCCGCCCTGGGCGCCTTCCAGCCCGCGTTCGCCGCGCACTTCCTCGCGCGCATGCGCGAGAAGCTGGGCCTGTCCGGGACCCGCGACGAGGACCGCGCGCTGGTGGAGGACCTGTTCGGCCTGATGGCCGCCTCGCACGTGGACTACACGCGCTTCTTCCGCGCTCTGAACCGGTTCGATTCAAGGCCCGACGCGCGCAACGACGCGCTTCGCGACGCCTTCCTGCCGCCGGAGGACTTCGACGCATGGGCCGCGCGCTACCGGGCGCGGCTCGCCTCCGAGGGCAGCGTGGACAGCGTGCGCCACGTGCGCATGGACCGCGTCAATCCGAAGTACGTCCTGCGCAACTGGGTGGCGCAGCAGGCCATCGCCCGGGCCCAGGAAGGGGACTTCGCGGAGGTGGACCGGGTGCTGGCGCTGGTGTCCGCGCCCTTCGACGAACACCCCGGTTCGGAGGCCTCCGCGGCCTCTCCGCCGACGTGGGGCCGGCACCTCGTGGTGAGCTGCAGCTCCTGACGCGCTCTGTCGTTGGAGGCCCGTGGGGAAGCCCAGCAGGCAGGCGGGCACCTCCGGGCGGGAAGCCCGGGAACGGGGTGCCTAGCTTGGAGGGCATGATCGAACCTCCTGCCCCGCCCCGCCTCGTGTTCCGCGCCCTCGGTCCAGGGCTCGCCGGCGCCACCGCGCTGACGCTGGTGCACGAGGGTGCCCGCCGCGTCTTGAAGCACCCTCCGCGCATGGATGTGTTGGGCATGCGCTCGCTCAAGAAGGGCATCCGCTTCTTCGGCGGCGAGCCCGCGAGGGACCGTCAGTTGCATCGCCAGACGCTGGCGGCGGACCTGGTGTCCAACGGGCTCTTCTTCTCGCTCGTCGCCCTGGGGCGTCCCAAGCGGCCGTACCTGCGCGGCGCGGTGCTGGGACTGCTCGCCGGCCTGGGCGCGGTGGTGCTGCCGCCGAAGCTGGGCCTGGGCAGGGCGCCGTCCCAGGCAAGGCCCTCCACGTCGCTGCTCACCGTGGCCTGGTACACGCTGGGCGGACTCGTGGCCGCGCGCGCGACGCGCCGGTTGATGGCCCGGAGCGAAGCCATGCGGCCCCTGGGGCGACCTGTCGGTTAGGGGCCCGCACGCGGGGCGGGCACCAAGGTTGGCGAGTGGATTCCGTCTCGCACGGGCACTTGCCGCATACGTCGGGGCGACACCAGCCTTGAAGGTTCATGGCCACTGACTTCACCCGCCTGCCCTTGCGCGGCTTCCAGGATGCGTTGAACGTCGTCGTCGAGTCGCCCCGCGGCTCGACGGTGAAGCTCAAATACGACACGAAACTCCAGGCCTTCACCCTGTCGCGGCCGCTGACGCGCGGGTTCCGCTATCCGTTCGACTGGGGCTTCATCCCCAGCACGCAGGGCCCGGACGGCGACCCGCTGGACGCGCTGGTGTACTGGGACGTGCCCACGTGGCCCGGCGTCGTGCTGCCGTGCCGGCCGCTGGGCGTGCTCCTGGTGGACCAGAAGAAGAAGGACAGCCAGACGGGCGCGCGCGAGCGCAACGACCGCGTGCTCGTCGTCCCCGTGAACGCGCCCCGCGCGGAGGGGATGAATTCCTACCAGGACCTGTCCCGGCGCGAGCTGGAGGAGCTGGAGCACTTCTTCCTCGCGGTGGTGCATTTCGCGGACAAGGACGCGCACGTCCTCGGCTGGGAAGGTCCCGAGGCCGCCGAGCGCATGGTCGTCCAATACGCCCAGAAGGAGGGCTGAGCCACCATGCCCCCTCCCACTCCCATCCGGGGCCTGGGCCCCGACACCGCGCTGGGCGACGCCGCCCGCCGCATCCTCGCCGGACGTCTGGCCGACGCACGCCACCCCGAAGCCCAGCTGGACGGTGAGCTGGACGAGGACGGCGTGCACGACATGCGCGTGGCCACCCGCCGCCTGCGCGCCGCGCTCCAGGTGTTCCACGCCACCGGCAAGCTCACCCGCCTGGAGGCGGACGTGAAGCGTCTCCAGGACGCCCTGGGCGAAGTGCGCGACCTGCACGTCCAGGACGCGTGGCTGGGCTCCGCCGCCAAGGGGAAGAAGGACACGGCGAAGGCGCTGGCCGGCCTGCGCGAGTCGCATCTGTCCGGCCTGAAGGCGAAGGAGAAGACGCTGCGCGCGGAGCTGGAGCGCTGGTCGGAGCGCACCGTGCCGCGCCTGTTGAAGAAGCTGGACTCGCTGGAGGATGACCACCGCTTCGCCGGCAAGCGCGTGCGCGGCCACCTGCGCCAGCGCCTGCGCCGCGTGGAGAAGCGCCTGGAGCGCTACGCGGACGCGCCCGACGCCATGTCCGCGCATGCCCTGCGCAAGGACTTGAAGAAGCTGCGCTACGAGCTGGAGATCTACCAGCCGGCCTTCCGCCGCACCGTGGGCGCGCTGCTGGAGGTGCTGGTGCCCCTGCAGGACGGGCTGGGCGAGCTGCACGACGCGGACGTGCGTCTGGAGTTGTTCGAACGCGCCGCCGCCGAGGCCCCGCCCGGACAGCGCAAGGCCGCGCGCAAGCTGCTGCCCCGGGCCCGGGAGGAGCGCGCGGAACGCTCCGCCGAAATCGCCCGCGAGGTGCAGCGCTGGCACGCGGAGGCCATTCCCAAACGGCTGCGCAAGGCGTTGACCTGACCTCAGGCGTGGACAATCCACCGACACTCGCCCCGCCGGGCCCCTGGTGGGGAAGCGGAGGCGTCCCTACATCCCTGAGGCATGTGATCCCCCCTGCGCACAGGTCGGAGGGCAGGCAACCCTCCCCAGGGGGCATCCGGAAGAACCTTCGGATCAGGGCTCTGTAAAAACTGCCGGTTTCCGCCCTAAGCATTGGGGCGAATTCGCGCAACTCACCAGAATCATTGAGGTTGGTCGTCGGCTGGCATTGGCACCTGCATTGCTAAAGGTCTCCCCGTCGCAGCAAACGAGCGGAACACATCCCGCCCTCTTCCCCGAGAGACCCCCATGCAGGCTTCCAACTCCTTCTCTTCTGCTGACTCGCTCTCCACGTACCTCTCGGAGATCAACCAGTACCCGCTGCTGAGCCCGCAGGAGGAGCAGGCGCTCTCCCGCAGCTTCCGCGCCGGCGACCTGTCCGCGGGCCACCACCTGGTGACGAGCAACCTGCGCTTCGTGGTGAAGGTGGCGTACGAGTACCGCTCCTACGGCCTGAAGATGTCGGACCTCATCCAGGAGGCGAACATCGGCCTGATGAAGGCCGTGCAGAAGTTCGACCCGGAGAAGGGCATCCGCCTCATCTCCTACGCGGTGTGGTGGATCCGCGCGTACATCCAGAACTACGTGCTGCGCAACTGGAGCCTGGTGAAGCTGGGCACGACGCAGGCGCAGCGCCGGCTGTTCTTCAGCCTGGCCCGCACCCGCCGCGAGCTGGAGAAGCTGGGCGCCGGCGACGGCCACATCGTCAACGCGGAGGAGATCGCCCGCAAGCTGAACGTGAAGCCCACGGAAGTGCGTGAGATGGAGCAGCGCATGGGCGGCCGGGACCTGTCCCTGGACGCGCCGGTGGGTGAGGACGGGGACGCCACGCACCTGGACTTCGTGGAGTCCGAGGCCGCCTCCCACGCGGATGAGGTCGCGGACCGGCAGCAGGCGGGCCTCACCCGCACGCTGGTGCAGCGCGCCCTGACGCGCCTGGACCCGCGCGAGCGCTTCATCATCGAGCAGCGCGTGATGAGCGACTCGGAGATGACCCTGAGCGAGCTGGGCGAGCACTTCGGCTTCTCCCGCGAGCGCGCCCGTCAGCTGGAGATCCGCGCCAAGGACAAGCTGAAGGCGGAGCTGGCGAACCTGATGGCCGAGGCCGGCCTGGACCAGGCGGAACTGGCCGCGTAACGCGCGAGGCGCAGCACCTGCGACAGCGATTCGGCCCCGGACCCTCGCGTGGGAAGCGCGAAGGCACGGGGCCGAGTCATGTCCACGCTACTGCGGCGTCGTGGCACCCGGCGTCGACTCACCGCTCTCCGGCGCGGCGGGCGCCGCCGGCTGTGCGCGGGACGTGGCGTCGATGCGCAGCGCCTGGGGCTCGCCGCTGTTCGCGTCCGTGCGGTACGAGGCCCGCACCTGCGCGCCCTCCTGGATGTCCGCGGCGCTCGCGGCCCGGCCGTCCACCCGCACCTGCGTGGTGGGGCCCACCTGGAGCCGCAGTTGGGGCTCTCCGCCCTGGCTGAGCAGCACCTCGCGGGCGCTCGCGCTCAGCACCTCGCCGGAGATCTGCGAGTCCTGCGCGGCTGGCTGCGCGTTGGCGACCGGGGCCGCCACGGGGGCGTTCTGGCCCACGACTTCACGCGAGGGCGTCAGGCCCTGCTGGAGGCGGCGTTGGGCGTCCAGGGCGCTCGCCTGGGCCTGCTGGGCCTCGGACTGGGCCTGCTGGGTGCGCGCCTGGGCCTGCTGCTGGCTGGCCTGGGCCTCCTGGGATTCCTTCTGGGCGGTGGCCTGGGCCTCCTGGAGTTCCTGCTGCTTGCGCTGGAGGTCCTCCTGCGCGCTCGCGGCCTCGCGCTGTTGCCGGGAGGCTTCCTTCTGGGCGTCGCGGGCACTGTCGAAGGCCTCCTCCGAGCGGGCCTGCGCCTGCTCGACCTCCTGCCCTGGCGCGGCCCGGGTGGAGTCCTGCCGGGTGCGATCTCCGTCCTGGCAGGCGGTGCCCACCATCAGTGCGGCGACTCCCGCCGTGAGCCATACCGTGCGCGATTTCATGGGGTTCTCCTGTCGAGGGGATGACAGGGCAAAGATGGCGAGGGCGCGCGAGGAACCAAGCCATGAGGCCGCGAGCGCCCGGGACCCTGCTCGCTCCACGGCAGGCAGTCACTTTGGGGCTACCGCGACTGGAGGAATGGCGATAAGGGGCGCCCCCCCATGCGCGCCTGCGGACTCGACTTCGGAACCAGCAACACCGCCCTGGCCCTGCCGGATGGCACCGTGTTGCCCCTGCAGCCCCACACGCCGGAGCCGCGTCTGTTCCGCTCCGTGTTGTTCTTCGCGGAGGACGAGAAGGAGATCTTCGCGGGCGCGGACGCCATCCAGCGCTACCTGGAGGACAACACCGGGCGGTTCATCCAGTCCGTGAAGTCCTTCCTGCACAGCACGTCCTTCCGGGCGACGCAGGTGAAGGGGCGCACGTTCACCATCGAGGACCTGGTGGCCATCCTGCTGCGCCGCGTGCGCGAGGCGGCCGGGGCGCACCTGGGCGAGCTGCCGGACGCTGTGGTGATGGGGCGGCCGGCGGTGTTCACGCCGGATCCGGACGCGGACGCACTGGCGGAGAAGCGGCTGCGCAAGGCGGCGGAGCTGGCGGGCTTCACGCACGTGCAGTTCCTCATCGAGCCCATCGCGGCGGCGCTCGCGTACGAGGCGCGGCTGACGCGCGACGAGTTGGTGTTGGTGGCGGACTTCGGCGCCGGCACCACGGACCTGACGCTGATGAAGCTGGGGCCGTCGCGCAGGGGGAACCTGGACCGCAAGCCGGACGTGGTGGGGTCCACGGGTGTGCGCATCGGTGGTGACCGGTTCGACGCGGAGATCATGCGGCACAAGCTGTTGCCGCGCTTCGGGGCGGGGTCCACGTACAAGGTGAAGGGCTTCAGCGAGAAGCGGATGCCCATTCCGCAGCACGTGATGGCGAAGCTGTTGAACTGGCATGAGATGTCCTTCATCCGGGAGAAGTCCACGCAGGAGCTGCTGGAGGTGATGCTCGACACGAGCGACCACCCGGCGGAGATCGAAGCGCTCTACGACCTGGTGATGGACAACCTGGGCTACCGGCTGTTCCGGTCCATTGAAGCGGCGAAGGTGCGCCTATCGAGCGAGGACGTGGCGACCATCGACTTCGAGGAGGGGCGCATCCACCTGCACGAGCCGATTACGCGCGCCGAGTTCGACACGGCGAGCGGTGCGTTGCTGGATGAACTCTCTCAGTGCACCGAGGGGCTGTTGGCGAAGCACCCGGAGGCCAGGGACATTGACGCCGTGTTCCTCACGGGCGGTTCGTCACAGATTCCGGCCGTGCGGGAGCTGTACGTGAAGCGCTTCGGTGAAGACCGCGTGCGCACCGCGGATGCGTTCACCTCCGTGGCGGAAGGCCTGGGGCGCGCATCCTCGTGGCTCGCGGGGTGAAGCATGGATGGGCCCACGGTACGGCGGCACTGGCTCGCGGCGGGCGCCGCGCTGACACTGTCGCTGGCGTGTGTCGGGCCCACGGGCAGGACCTTCGTCACGGGACGGATCGAGCCCCGGCAGATCCGCTTCGTGACCGTCCGCGAAACGACCCCGGGTGAAGCAGGAGGCCGGCGGGCTGCCTGCATCCACATCCGGATTGCCCGTGACAACACCGGTGAAGCCATCCTGTGCAGGTTCGGGATCGAGACGCCGCTTCATAACCACGAGGGCCCCGTCTCCACCGCGCTGGCCCAGCGCATCACGGCGGATCGCATCAACGAAGCCACGTATTCCATCTTCGGCGCGGCCACGGTGGAGACCCCACTCGGGATGCTTTGTGAGTCGCTGAAGGCGGCACTGCGACCTGCCTTTCAGGCGTCCATCGCAGGGGGCTTGTTCACGACCCAGTGTCACGAGAAGACCACCCCGGTGCTGTTTGGCGCCTACACCCTCTGACGCCGGAGCCTTCGCGCCATGTCCCCAAGCACGAAAGAGCTGTTGGCCCTCGCCAGCCAGTATTGGCCAGCGCCGGGAACAGAAACCCCGGAGGGGGTCAGCGCGGAACACCTGCGTCGCGCAAGGCGATGGACCGAGGCACTCCGCGACAACGAGCGATGGGAAGCATTCCTCAAGGACCTCCGGGCCTTGTTCCCAGGCTTCAGCGTGGGAGATGGCACTTCGACGTCTCAAGCATGCTTCACGTGCATCCTCTTTCCCGCGAAGGGATATCCCATTCCGCCCGTGCCCTGGGCTGTCGTGGGGTGCATGAGCATCCTGGCGCCTGTCTTCACCGTGTACGGCATCGCGTTCAAATATGAGGGACACAAACGCAGCGATGCGCGGCTCCACGTGGGCCCGATGCCTGACGCGATGGCCCAGACGGCAATCCTCGTCGCAAAGGAGTTGGAGGCACGGTTCGGCGTTCACGCGCTTCCACAGGCAGTAGCGGCAACCCCCGCGCCCGTCGTCGTGGAGTGGAAGAAGCCGCCGCACACCACCCTGTTCGACGCGCTCTTCACCAGCGAGCCCGACAACGTCCTGTGACAGGGCGTCCTTCGTCCACTGCACAGCGAGCACATTGCCGAACAAAGCATGACTACAATGTTCCGCCGTACAACGGGGCAGAAGGACGTAGTGGATGAAGTGCGTCTCCTGCATTGGAAACGCCCGCATCCACAGACTCCAAGACCCGTGGGAGTTCTGGCTCGGCGCCCACGCTGCGACGAAGGATCCGGCCGTCGAGGCTGACGGCGTAGCGGGCTCCGGTATCCACGCCGACGTACTGCGAACCGCAGGCCTCCGGATCCTCGTGAATCAGCACGAAGAAGACGTCGCCCTGGCGGATGACTCGAGAGCGATACGCCTCCGGCCGTCCCCAGCAGGGGCGCTCTTCACTGGAACCTGGCGGGATGAAGTCGTCCATCGCCACCCGGACGGCCTGGAGCAGCCTGCCATCCAATTCATAGGGCCTTGCCTCGGTCGGCTCCGACCTGAAGCGCGAACTGTGCGTAGAACGGCGGGAACACGATGCTCCGGCCCCCTTCCCACGAAGCAGGCAGTGCCCCCTGGGAATGCACACAACTGGCAAGGAGTAGCGCGGTCCCTGCCGCGCGCACGAGCCTTGTGACTCCGGACCTCAGGGCCCCACGTCCACCGTGCGGATGGCCCAGTCCACGCCGCCTCGGCCGTCGCGTGCCACCACCCAGAGGGTGATTCGCTCCGGCGTCATGGACGTCTGGTAGGTCGTCGTCGGGTCGCCGGGCTTGCCGTCCACCGGCTCCAACGAACGGAACGAGTTCACCTCGCCCTCCCCCGTCGCGAACCAGCTGTAGAAGACCTGCTCCGTCTTCGTCCCGTCCGCCGTGGTGTAGGCCTCCTCGCTGCCCTCCGCCAACACCGGCTTGAACGTCACCTCCGTGTCCAACGGCAGCGGCCCCACCAGCGGGGACTCGTCCCACAGCACGTCCTGCATCACCGGGTTCAGGTTCGGCGTCTGCGTCGAGCGCAGCGTGATGCGCCGCACCCCTCGCTCCACGCCCTCCGGCGTCCCGCTGCCGTCCGTCGCCTCGTACCCCACGAACAACGGCAGCCCCGTCTCCAGCACCGCGCGCACCGTCGGATCGTTGAAGTCGAACCCGCCCCCGCTCC
>NZ_RAWI01000201.1 GCF_003612125.1 Corallococcus praedator | reverse complement strand
GGGCCGGGCTCGTCCAGGGGCTCGAGCTTGTCCAACACCTCGAAGGAGAAGGCCGCCTCGCCATGCCGTTCCCAATCCGCCTGGAGTTCAGGGACGCGGTGCATGCGCTGGGCGAACTCGAAGCGGATGCGATTGAACATGGCGGGCAGGTTGAGGCTGTGGCCCACGAACACCTTGCCATTGACGCGGTTGCGGATGGCGTAGATGCCCATGGGGACCGCGGCTTCCTTGTAGGTGCGCTTGCGTTCGGCGCGGGACGCGCGCGAGTCCTCAACCGGCGACATGCTGGCCTCCGTACCCGAGCGCCACGAGCTTCGCTTCCAGCCGGGCCTTCGCGGCGGGGTCGCGGGGGCGCACCCAGTCGTGGCCCAGCCGTTCCCAGTCTGGATCCTTCACGTCGATGCCCAGCGCCTGGAGGAAGCCGGCCTCGCAGACGAAGTACTGGTGGCGGAAGGGGAAGAGGAAGCCACCCTGCGCCGCGAGGGACGCCGCCGCTTCCTCGTACGTGGCGCACCAGCGGTTGAGGAAGACGGCCGGGCCCTTCTGGAAGAACACGCGCGTGTCCAGGCCCGGCGCGGACACGGACTCCAGCGCCTGCTTTAGCAGCGCCCAGGTGGCATGCCCTGCTTCCCGGGCGATGACGGTGAGCCCGTGTTTGTGTTTCACGGTGTCCCGGCGCGCGAGCACCTGGCCCAGGGGCAGGCCCGCGAAGAAGGGCAGGGCGCGCATCCGCTCGGCGGCGCGGGTGGCGCGCGCCGTGTCGGGGGAGTCCAGGTCCTTGAGCAGGAGCGACGCCCGGACCTTGCATTCATGAAGCGTGAGCGTGGATGTGCTGCCGGTTCCCATGACGATTCCTTCGGTGGCGGCCCTCACCCGCTGGTGGACCGTGGAAGGACTTCATCGGGAGCATGTCGGCTGCGGGTGAAGCGAGGGTGACGTCGTCTTTTCGGGCACAGGCGCCCCTCGGCGCCCTGTGGACCAATAGACCAGACGCCGCGAGGAGCCGTCAATGTGCCCTGGGTCCACGGCCCACGGCCTGACGGCTCCCCGAGGAGGCCTTGAGACGCTCCGCCGCTCAGCCCAGATGCCGGGTGATGAGCGAGGCCGCGGCCTCCGGCTGGCTCTGGCATTCGAGCAGCGCGCGGAGCATCAGCGGGGCGACGATGGTGGCATCCGACTCGATGACGAACATCGGCGTCGTCTCGGTGAGCTTGTCCCAGGTGATCTTCTCGTTGGGCGTCGCCCCCGAGTACGAGCCGTAGGACGTCGTCGAGTCGCTGATCTGGCAGAAGTAGGCCCACGGCTTCACGGGCTTCTGCAGGTCGTACTTCGTCGAGGGCACGACGCAGATGGGGAAGTCACCGGCGATGCCGCCACCAATCTGGAAGAAGCCGACACCGTTGCCCGCGGAGAGCTCCTCGTAGCGGTCGTAGAAGTCGACCATGTACTCGATGCCCGACTTCACGATGCTCGCCTTGCAGTCCCCCGTCTTCACGTAGGACGCGAAGATGTTCCCGAACGTGGAGTCCTCATAGCCAGGGACGACGATGGGCAGCCGGCGCCGCGCCGCCTCCAGCAGCCAGCAGGCCTCGGGGTCTCCCTCGAACGCGGAGGGCTCCAACGCCAGGATGCAGTCGTAGAAGTACTCGTGCCAGAAGCGCCGCTCTCCCCGCTCGGACGCGCCCTTCCACATCGGAACGATGATCTTCTCGACCGCGCGGAACGCCTCGTCCTCGGGGATGCTCGTGTCGGTGACCCGCCGCATCCGCTGCTCGAGGATCCGCGTGTCGTCCTGCTTGGTGAAGTAACGGTACTCGGGGAAGTCCCGATACGCCGAGTGAGCGACGAGGCGGAAGAGCGACTCCTCGAGGTTGGCCCCCGTCACCGACAGGCCGTGAATCAGCCCCGCGCGAATGGCGGGTGCGAGGGAGAGGCCGAGCTGCGCGGACGACATCGCGCCCGCGACGCTCCAGAACATCCGGCCACCACTTGAGACGTGCTGCCAGTAGGCCAGGAGCGCATCGCGCGTCGCGCGCGCGTTGAAGTTCTTGTAGTTCGTGAGCACGAACTCAAGCAGGGGCAGTTCCGAGGTGGGCATGGGAGCCTCCAGCGACGACTGAGTCGAAGCACGGGCGGCGCCGGTCGAGCAGAACCACCCGAGGACACCCTACGGCTGCGACAACATGTCGCGCCGCCATCGGAGCGTCGAGTGGCTGCGGGCCAGCTACCATGGCCGCGACTTCCGCGGCTACGGGATTTCTCTCACGGAAAAAGGCGCGGCGAATGCAGGCACCTACGACTCGGATTGCCCCCGGCGCAGGCCCAGGGCCTTCATCTTCTTGTAGAAGTGGCCCCGCTCCAGATCGAGGATCCGCGCCGCTTCCGTCACGTTGTCATGCGTGTGGGCAAGCACGTGCTGGATGATCTCCCGCTCCGCGTCCTCCACCTGTTCACGGAACGTCTGATCCACGCGGGGCCGCCAGCCCACGGGACCTGACGCCACGGGCCCGGAGGCCGGGGGCGCGACCGTCGCCGGAGAGAGGGGTGCGTCTCCGCCCACGGTGGCCGCGGGCATCGGGGGAAGGGGACGGCCCCGGGGCAGCAGCTCCAGCGCGTCCGTGCGCGACACCACCGGGCCTTCACACAGGATGGCCAGCCGCTCCACCAGGTTGCGCAGCTCGCGCACGTTGCCCGGGTAGTCGTACGCGCTCATCACCGCGAGCGCGTCCGGCGACAGCATCAGCGGGCGCCGGCCGTTCTTCGCGCACGCCTCGCTCAGGAAGGTGTTGATGAGGTCCGGCAGGTCCTCGCTGCGCTCGCGCAGCGGCGGCGAGTGAATCTGCACCACGTTGATGCGGTAGTAGAGGTCCTCGCGGAACCGCCCGGCGGCGATCTCCTTCTCCAGGTTCTTGTTCGTCGCCGCGAGCACGCGCACGTCCACCTTGAGCGTCTCCGCGCCGCCCACGCGCTCCAGCTCCCCCTCCTGGAGCACGCGCAGCAGCTTCGACTGCATCGCGGCCGGCATGTCGCCAATCTCATCCAGGAAGAGGGTGCCCTCGTGCGCCA
Source organism: Corallococcus praedator (assembly GCF_003612125.1). Taxonomy (GTDB): domain Bacteria; phylum Myxococcota; class Myxococcia; order Myxococcales; family Myxococcaceae; genus Corallococcus; species Corallococcus praedator. Next base: position 13,965 of record NZ_RAWI01000201.1, on the reverse strand, counting down.
GCTCGAACTTGCCGCGCCGCACGCTCACCGCGCCGGTGAACGCGCCCTTCTCGTGGCCGAACAGCTCGCTCTCGATGAGGTCGTGCGGCACCGCCGCGCAGTTGAGCTTCACGAACGGCCCGCCCTTGCGCCGGGAGTGCTGATGCAGCGCGCGCGCGATGAGCTCCTTGCCGGTGCCGTTCTCCCCGGTGATGAGGACGCGGCCCTCGCTGGGCGCCGCGCGCTGGATGAGGGAGAAGATGCGCTGCATGGCCGGCCCGCCGCCCACCATGTCGAAGCGGCCCAGCTGCGCGCGCAGCTCCTGCAACTCCTCCATCGCGGCCTGGTGCGTGAGCACGTTGCGCAGCGCCACCAGCAGCTTGTCTCGCGCCAGGGGCTTCTCCAGGAAGTCCCGCGCGCCCAGCTGCGTCGCCTTCACCGCCGTGTCGATGGTGCCGTGGCCCGACATCATGATGACCGGCAGCTCCGGCTTGAGCTCCGTGAGCCGGGCCAGCACCGTGAGGCCGTCCATGTCCGGCATCTTCACGTCCATCAGCACCGCGTCCACCGGGCGCGCGCTCACCACGTCCAGCGCCACCTGCCCGCTGCTGGCCAGCTCCGTGCGGTAGCCGGCCAGCTGCAACGACTGGCTCAGGGTGAGGAGGATGTTTTTTTCGTCATCGACGATGAGGACGGCGGCGGGCATGGGCAAACCGGTCACACTCTCACGGAAATAATCGGGGCATCAAGTGACTCGTTCGGCCCGGAAGGATGAGGAAAGGACAAATCTTTTGACTCCCGGCTGGGTGTGCGACTACACGCGACAGCCTTGACCCGCGAGCTCGCGGGTCACCTTTTCCCGTGAATGCTGTACGGAGGAATGATGCGTCGGATTTCGCTTTGGGCGGGGTTGGCCCTCGCCGTGGCCGTGCTGACCGGGTGCCCGCCCACCTATCCCAAGTGCAACGACGACGAGACCTGCAAGGAGAAGGGCGAAGTCTGCGTCCAGGGTCAGTGCCAGGAGTGCGCCACGGACGACAACTGCCGTGAGGGCTTCACCTGCCAGGCGAACAAGTGCGCCCCCAAGCCCCCTGAGTGCACCACGGACGCGGCCTGTGGCTCCGGCCGCATCTGCGAGGCCGGCAAGTGCGCCGAGGCCCAGTGCAAGGACGACTCCGCGTGCAACGGTGGCAAGTGCCAGGCCGGCCGCTGCCAGGCCCCCAAGGACACCTGCACCGCCGCCACCGACTGCGGTGAGGGCCAGGACTGCCAGGGCGGCCGCTGCGTGACGGCCTCCGCCGACTCCCGCTGCGACTACTCGCCGGTGCGCTTCGGCTTCAACGAGTCCACCCTGGACTCCAGCGCGCAGTCGCGCCTGGGCGACCTGGCGGCCTGCATCAAGGCGGCCACGGGGAAGATCACCCTGGGCGGCCACGCGGACGAGCGCGGCACGGAGGAGTACAACCTCCAGCTGTCCAACCGCCGCGCCGCGGCGGTCAAGCGCTACCTGACCGACCTGGGCGTTCCGTCCAACCGTCTGGCGACGGTGGGTTACGGTGAGACGCGCCCTGTCGCCAACGCCGCCACCGAGGAAGGGTGGGCGGAGAACCGCCGCGTGGAGTTCCAGCGCTAGTTCTGGGGTAGGCTCTGGCGCGAAATGGCCGCCCTCGAGTCGGAAACGCGTCAGTCCTACCTGGTCTTCGCCTGTGGAAGCAGTTGGTACGCGGTGCCCGCGGAAGCCGCGGCGGAGGTGGTCACCTTCCCCGAGCTGACGCGGGTACCGGGTTCCCCGCCCCACCTGCTGGGCGTGTTCGCGCACCGGGGAGAAGTCATCCCGGTCGTGGACATGAGCCTGCTGGTGGGAGGGGTGACCGCCGGTTCCCGTCGCGCGGTGCTCGTGCGCCTGCCCCGGGGAACGCTCGCCCTCACCGCCAGCAGCGTCGCCGGGGTGTCCCCCGTGACGGGCGCGCTGGAGCCCCTGGGCCCTTCGGGCGTCCACGTCCACCTGCGCGGCCCCGGCAAGAGCGGCGCGCGCGACGTGGCCGTCATCGACCCTGAAGGCCTCTTCGACCACCTCAGCCAGGGCGGCTAGGGCCATGCCCCGCGCCGCTCGGGTCGAGGGGACGCTGCTGTGCCTCGTGGGCCCCCACCGCCTCGCGTTCGAGGCGAACGAGGTGGCCTCCATCGCCGCACCGGGTGGGTCCTGGGTGTCCGCCCGCAGGGCCTTCCGGGAGGCCGCGGGCGCCCAGCGCGTGCTCGTCACCCTCACGGGCGAGGCGGTGGGCGTGGACGGGCTGGAGATCGACGCGGAGGTGCTGTCGGTGCTGCCGCCCTCGCCGGTGGTGGCGGGGTCCTCCGGGGGGAGCCTGCGCGGCTTCGTGGTGACGCGCGGGGTGCTGTGGCCGCTGGTGCACCTGGACGGCTTCGAGCGCTACCTGCGCACCCTGGGCCCGGAGGCCGCATGAAGCCGTCCCCCGAGCTGCGCTCCCTGGCCCGCTGGACGACGCGCCCCCGCGTGCTGGGCAGCTGCGTGGGCGTGATGCTCGCGCTGCTGCACATCCACCTGTCCCACACGTTGCCGACGGAGGGCCGGCTCCCGCTGTCCATCCTGGGGCTGTGCGCGCTCGGGTTGTTCCTGGGGCTGGGGGGGCTTCGCGACAGCCGCGCCCTGCGCACGTTGATCGCGCTGGGCGAGGGCCGGCTGCCCACCCGGCCCGAGCACCTGCGCCGCGCGCTCCAGGAAGTGGCGGCCATGCCCGGCGTCGGCTTCTGGTTCGCGCTGCAGGGCTGGCTGGGCGGGACGGTGCTGGTGGCGGTGTCCTTCCCGCTGCTCGCGCACGTGTCGTGGACCGAAGGGCTGCGCGTGGTGCTGATGGGCCTGTCGCTGGGGCCGCTCAGCTCCATGCTCGTCTACCTGATGCTGGTGCGCCGCGCGCGCGTCACGCTGGAGCGGCTGGTGGCGGAGGGGCTGTCGCCGCTGGAGGTGCTGGCCGCGCTGCCGCCCCGGCGCATGCACATCCGCCGACGCCTGGTGGTGTTCACCGCCATCGCGGTGCTGAGCCCGTCGCTCTTCATCCTGGACGTGGCCTTCACGCGCACGGTGGCGGTGGTGGATGCGTGGGCGCAGGCCACCACCCCGCAGGCGCGGGAGGAGATCCTCGTGCGGGCGCGCAAGGGCGAGGGGCCTCCGCTGGGGCTGCTCGCGGGGCTCGTCACGCTGCTCGTCCTGGGCACCGCCGCGCTCGCGGGCACGGCGCTGTCGGAGCCGTTGCGCGCCATCACCGAGGACGCGACGCGCATCGCTCGCGGCGAGGTGCGCCCCCCGCGCGTCATCCACGCGGAGGACGAGGTGTGGGCGACATCCGCGGCCTTCACCCAGATGCAGGTGCAGCTGGTGCAGGCGCTCACGCAGCTGCGCAAGGCGGGCATCCAGATCTCCTCCACCACCGAGCAGCTGGTGGCCACCAGCACGGAGCAGGAGGTGGGGGCGGACGAGCAGGCCGGGGCGCTCAACGCGACCAGCGCCACCACGGAGGAGCTGGCCCGGTCCGCGCAGCAGATCGCCGACAGCGCGGAGTCCGTGTCCGCCATCGCGGAGACGACGTTCGGCGCGGCGCAGTCCGGCCAGCGCGGCGCCACCGCCTTCCTGGGCGCCATGCAGCGCATGAAGCACGACAACGAGGCCATCGCGGACGCGGTGGTGCGCCTCAACAAGCGCGTGCAGCAGATTGGCAAGGTGGTGGAGTTCATCAACGAGATCGCCGACAAGTCGGACCTGCTGGCGCTCAACGCGGAGCTGGAGGGCACCAAGTCGGGCGAGGTGGGCCGGGGCTTCTCGCTGGTGGCGGCGGAGATGCGCAGGCTGGCGGAGAACGTCATCCGCTCCACGAAGGAGATTGAAGGGCTCATCGGGGAGATCCGCGACGCGACGAACGCGGCGGTGATGGCCACGGAGGCGGGCCTGAAGACGACGGAGCTGGGCACGCTGCTGGCGGCGCAGGTGGACGACAGCCTGGGGCTCATCCTGGAGCTGGCGCGGCAGACGTCGCACGCGGTGCGCAGCATCTCCCTGGCCACGCAGCAGCAGCAGACGGGCACGGATCAACTGGCGGCGGCCATGGGGGACATCCTGCGCGTCACCGAACAGAACGCCGCGGCCACCAAGCAGATGGTGGCGGCCAACGCGGACCTGTCCACGCTGGCGCACGACCTGCAACACGTGGTGGAGCGCTTCCACGTCGAAACCGGGGAAGGGTAGGGCGTCCATGGCCGTGCGCATCGGGCCCCGGCGGGCCTCCTTCAGCCGACACCTGGTGGTCCCCGTCCCACTGGCGAACCTGGTGGGCTCCACGCTGGGGCTGCACTTCGCGTCGCTCGTCATCGGCGGTCCGTTGACGGGCAGCCTGGGCGCGCTGGTGTTCCTGGTGGTGGGGGTGAGCGCGCTGCACATGCTGCTGGGCGTGGGCGTGTCCCTGCGCAGGTTCCCCACGCTGCGGGCCCTGGAGCGGGGGGACGTGGCGCCGACGGCCGAACACCTGTCGGAGGCCGTGGGGGAGATGTCGCGCGCTCCGGGCGAGGCGTTCTTCCGCTCGCTCGGCCTGTGGGTGCTGACGACGGGCGTGGTGGCGGTGGTGCTCTGGACGGAGATGGCGCTTCCGGTCGCGCTGACCCTCAAGATCGCGGGGCTGGGGGCGCTGTTCGGGCCGCTCACGTCGCTGCTCGTGTACGGGCTCGTCACGCTCCGGGCGCGCCGGGGCGTGCTGTGGGTGGCGGACCAAGGGCTGACGCACGCGCAGGTCATCGCCGCGCTGCCCCGGCGCTCGCGCATCCGTTCGCGGCTGGTGGCCTTCACCGCCATCTGCGTGGTGACGCCCGCGGTGCTGTGCGCCCAGGTCGTCATCGCGCTGTCGGACCGCGTCTTCACGCGGCTCCAGATGGCGGGCAGCCCGGACGTGCAGGGGGTGATGGTGGACGCGCTGCACCTGGAAGCGTTCATGTCCAGCGCGGTGCTGTGCGTGGTGGTGTTCGGCCTGGCGCTGACGACGGCGTACCTGGGCGGCACGCTGCTGGGCCGGCCGATGCGGGAGCTGTCCGGGGAGGCGCGCCGCATCGCCGCGGGGGACCTGGCGAGCCCCCGGCTCGTGCCCGCGGAGGACGAGGTGTGGGCGGTGTCCGCGGCCTTCACCACGATGCGCACGCACTTGGCGGACGTGCTCGCGCAGTTGCAGCGCGCGGGGGCGCAGATTTCGGCCACCACGGAAGAGATTCTGAGCACCTCCGGGCGCTACGAGGCGGGCGCCGCCGAACAGGCCAGCAGCCTGGATGAGACGAGCGCCACGACGGAGGAGCTGGCGCGCTCGGCGAAGCAGATCGCGGAGAACGCGGGCTCGGTGGCGGAGATCGCCCAGCGCACGCTGGCGGCGGCGCAGGGCGGGCAGGGCAGCGCGGAGTCGTTCCTGGGGGCCATGTCGCGCATGCGCCAGGACAACCTGGCCATCAGCTCCGCGGTGGCGCGGCTGAACAAGCGCGTGCAGCAGATTGGGAAGATCGTCGAGTTCATCAACGGCGTGGCGGACAAGTCCGACCTGCTGGCGCTCAACGCGGAGCTGGAGGGCACGAAGGCGGGCGAGGTGGGCCGGGGCTTCTCGCTGGTGGCGGCGGAGATGCGCAGGCTCGCGGAGAACGTGCTGGAGTCCACCAAGGAGATTGAAGGGCTCATCGAGGAGGTGCGTGAGGCGAGCGCCGCCGCGGTGGCGGTGACGGGCGGCGGGGTGCGCGCGGTGGAGACGGGCACCGCGCTGGCGGAGGAGGTGTCGGAGTCGCTGCGGCAGATCGTCAGCCTGGCGGGGCGCACGTCGGACGCGGTGCGGAGCATCTCCCGGTCCACGCAGCAGCAGCAGACGGGCACGGATCAGCTCGCGGACACGATGGCGGACATCCTGCGCATCACCCAGCAGAGCCTCAACGCCACGAAGCAGGTGAGTTCGGCGAACGGGGACCTGTTGGGGCTGGCGCAGGACCTGCGTGGGGTGGTGGAGCGCTTCCAGATCCATCAGGCGACGCTGCGCAAGGAGGAGGGCGGGTGAACCCCAGCGAACGGCTCCTCAAGCAGTTCCGCGACCTGGTGACGGTGCGCCTGGAGCGCATCAACCGCTCCCTCATGGAGCTGGAGGCCGGGGGCAGCCTGGAGGCCGGGCAGCGGGTGCTGCGCGAGCTGCACGGGCTGAAGGGCGAGGCCCGGATGATGGGCTTCGACGAGATCAACACGCTCGTGCACCAGATGGAGGAGCTGGTCCGCTGCGCGGAGCCCCACCGCTACCGCCTGTCGTCGGAGTCCACCGACGCGCTGCTCACCACGGCGGACACGGTGCTCGCGCTGTCCGGGGCGCTTCAGGCGGCAGAGCCACCGCTGGCGGTGGAGACGCTGGTGGCGACGCTGCAACAGCGGACCACGGCGGAGGCCGCGCGTCCGGTGGTGCCCCGTACGCTGGAGGAAGGGGGCTGGGCGGCGCCGCCGAAGGCTCCTGGAGCGACGGCGAAGGGAGAGGGGGCCGCGTCACAGCTGCTGGCGACGACGCGCGCGGAGTCGGGCGCGCCCGTGGTTCCCGCCCACTGGTCGACGATGGCGCTCCGTCCGGAGTCCGCGCCGGGGGCGGGCATGTCCCCGGTCACGGCCGCGTCGCACCTGCTCATGACGGCCATCCGTTCGGAGCCGCCCGGAGGACAGACGGCGCTGGGGGCTTCGCAGGGAACCCCGGGGGGAGTGCATCCGGGATCGTCCGCTTCGGGCGCGCCGGGAGGGGCGCACACGGCGACGGTCTCCGCTGCGGGATGGCATCCGTCGGGGCTTGTACCGGGGGCTCCGGTGGGGGCGCACCTCGCGAGTTCGCCTACCGGCGGCTCGGTGGGTTCCCATCTCGCAGGGGCCGCAAGTGCTTCCTCCGGCTCGCACCTCGTGAGTCCCGCCACCGGGGCCGCCTCCACGGGAGCTCACCTGCTGAACTCCACCGCCGGAGGCCCGGCGGGTTCCCCCTTCGTGAATCCCGCGTCGGCGCCGCTGCCGGGCACCCGGTTGATCGACTCCGCCTCTCGCTCCCGTCCACCCTCGGGTGTCGCGCCGAAGGCCGGTGGCGGTGCGGTCCGCAACGGTGACGTCCGCGTGGACACGGCGGTGCGCATTGGCGTGGCCAGCCTGGACATGCTCACCAGCGCGGTGACCAACCTGGGGCAGGTGGCGCGACGCCGCGAACTGGCGAACGCTCGGCGGCTGGCGCTCGTGCGCGAACTGAGTGAGCTGGCCCGCGCGGCGGAGGACCTGGGCCCCGCGGGCGTGGCGATCGCGGAGCGGCTGGGCCGCGCGAAGGAGCTGGCCGCCACCCTGCACCGGGAAGCCAAGCTGCTCGCCAACGCGGAGCTGCGCGACCTGGGGCAGGTGTCTGAAGAAGTCCAGACCCTGCGCATGCTGCCCCTGGCCGTCCTCTTCGAACCCTACCCCCGCATGGTGCGCGACCTGGCGCGGGAGCTGGGCAAGGAGGTGGAGCTCGTCGTGGACGGCGAGGACACCCGCGCGGACCGCTCCGTCGTGGAGGCCCTGCGCGAACCCCTGATGCACCTGGTGCGCAACGCGCTGGACCACGGCCTGGAGACGCGCGTGGACCGCGTCGCCGCCGGCAAGCATCCCCGGGGCTGCCTCACCCTGCGCGCCGCACGCGAAGGCAGCCGCATCGTGCTGCGCGTGGAGGACGATGGAATGGGCATGGATCCCGCGCTGCTGCGGCGGGTGGCCGTGCGCCGGGGCGTGCTCGACGAGGCCACCGCCAACGCCCTGTCCGACGCCGCCGCGCGCGACCTCATCTTCCTTCCCGGCTTCTCCTCGCGCGAAGTGGTCACCGACCTGTCAGGTCGGGGCGTGGGCCTGGACGCCGTGCGCGCGTCCCTCCAGGCGCTGGGCGGCGACGTGGGCGTGGAGTCCGCACCCGGCTGGGGCACCATCTTCACCCTGCGCGTGCCGGTGTCCCTCACCGTCGCGCCCCTGCTCTTCGTCCAGGTGGGCGACGAAACGCTCGCCCTGGGCGCCGTCCACGTCTCCCGCGCCCTCAAGGTGGAGGCCGCGGAGGTGGGAGAGGTCGCCGGCCGCCCCGTGCTCCGGGCCGAGGGCCGGGTGCTTCCCTTCGCTTCGCTGGCGTCGCTCCTGGGCCACGCCGCCGAGCGCCCCGCCCGGGAAGGCGAGCTGGTGCTGGTGGTGAAGGGCCAGGGCATGGAGGCCGCACTGGCGGTGGATCGCGTGTTGGAGGAGCGCGTCCAGGCCATCCTGCCGCTGAAGGGCATCCTCGCCCGCTTCACCCACCTGACGGGGGCCACCTCGCTCGCGGACGGGCGGCTGGCCATGGTCCTGTCGGCGGCGACCCTGGCGGCGGGCGTTCACGGCACGGCGCCCCTGCGGCTCGTCCGTCCCCCGGTGCGAGCACAGGAGGTGCGCCGGCGCCGCATCCTCGTGGTGGATGACTCGCCCCTGACCCGCGAACTGGTGGCGAACCTGCTGGAGGCGGTGGGGTACGACACGCTGCGGGCGCCGGACGGCGTCGGGGCGCTGGCGCTGCTCGGAGAGGACGGCCCTCCTGTGGAGCTGGTGGTCACCGACCTGGAGATGCCGGAGATGGACGGCGTGGAGCTCACCCGGCGCCTGAAGACCGATCCCGCCCGGAGCGGCCTGCCCGTCGTCATCCTCACCACCCGAGGAGGGGAGGTAGACCGGGCGAGGGGGCTGGCGGCCGGCGCGGACGGCTACATCACGAAAGGCGACCTCGTCCGGCAGGACCTGGTGGATGTGGTGGGGCGTCTGTTGGCCTGAAGTCCCAGGGCCCCGGCGATCCACGCGCATTGCTATACTCCCCGCCGCGCGTACGGGGTATGGAACGTCCATGGGCAAGAAAGTCTCGGTGCTGGTGGTCGATGACTCGCTCATCTGCCGACAGCTCATCAGCGCGGCGTTGAGCGACGACCCGGATGTCGAGGTCGTCGGCACCGCGGCGAACGGCGCGGAGGCCGTTGCCCTCACGAAGGAGCTTCGCCCCCACGTCATCACCATGGACGTGGACATGCCCGTCATGGACGGGCTGACGGCCGTGGAGCACATCATGGCCGAGTGCCCCACGCCCATCCTGGTGCTGACGGGCGACCCGCGCTCGCAGGCCCCCGCGCTGACGTACCGCGCGCTGGAGCTGGGCGCGCTGGCGCTGCAGATCAAGCCCTCCATCGACGCGGGCGCGGACGCGTGGAACCTCACCAAGGAGGTGAAGCTCATCTCCTCGGTGCGTGTCATCCGGCACCTGCGCGGCCCCAAGCGCACGCAGGCGGGCACGCCGCACCCCACGGCGGTGCTGCCCGCGGTCTCCATGGGCATCGTGGCGGTGGCGGCCAGCACCGGCGGCCCGCAGGTGCTCTACCGGATGCTGGCGGAGCTGCCGGCGGACTTCCCGGCGCCCATCGTCATCGTCCAGCACATCAACGCGGCCTTCTCGGAGTCGCTGGCCAGCTGGCTCGCCAACGCGAGCAAGCTCAAGGTGCGGCTGGCGCAGGACGGCGACGTGCTGACCCCGGGCATGGTGCTGGTGGCGCCGCCGGATCAACACACGCTGGTGCCGGTGCGCGGGCGCGTGGCGCTGAAGCCCGGAGTGGAGCGCGACGGGCACATGCCCAGTGGCACCATGCTGCTGGAGAGCGTGGCGAAGACGTACGGCCGGCGCGCGGTGGGCGTCGTGCTCACGGGCATGGGCGCGGACGGGGCGGACGGGCTCCTGGCCATCAAGCAGGCCGGAGGGCTGGCGCTGGCGCAGAACGAGGAGTCCTGCGTGGTGTTCGGCATGCCGGGCGCGGCGGTGGAGCGCAAGGCGGTGGATCACCTCATCCACGGCGATGATGTCGCGGCGACGCTGGCGAAGCTGGCGCGCGGAGAGTCCCTGGCCGCGGGGCGCTGAGCCGGTGCCGTGACGTCCTCTTCCGAGCGCTGGGCTCCCGTGCACGCGTTCATCGCGGCGCACACGGGCATGGCGCTGAGCGCGGCCCAGCGGCGTCGGCTGGACGCGCGCCTGGAAGCGCTGGGGCGCGAGGAGCAGGCCGCGCAGGTGGTGTCCCATCTGCGCTCGAGGGTGGGCGCGGCGGACCTGGCGCGGCTGGTGGGCGCGGTGGCGGTGCACACGTCGGAGGTGTTCCGGGACGAGGTGCAGCTGGCCGCGTTCCGGGAGCACGTGCTGTCGCCCCGGGTGCAGCGCTCGAAGCTGCCGCTGCGCGTGTGGAGCGCGGGGTGCGCGGCGGGTGAGGAGGTGGCCACGCTGCTCGTGCTGTTGGCGCAGGAGGGCGCGGATCCGGCCAGCCGGGTGCTGGGCACGGACATTTCCGAGCAGGTGTTGAACCGGGCGCGCGAATTGAGCTTTCCGGCGGATGCGTTGCGCCGGATTCCGGACGCCACGCGCGCGCGCTATTTCCAGCACCGGGGCGGACGTCAGGTGCTGGTGGAGTCGCTGCGCACGCAGGCCGGGTTCCGGCGCCACAACCTGATGGAGCTGCCGTATCCGGAGGCCGGGGGAAGTGGCGGGTTCGACATCATCTTCTGCCGCAACGTCCTCATCTACTTCACGCCGGAAGCCTTCCAGCGCACGGTGCGCAACCTCAGCGAGCAGCTCGCGCCTGGGGGCGTGCTGGTGCTGTCCGCTGCGGAGCCCCTGCTCCAGGTTCCGCCGTCGCTGCGGCTGCTGCCCTGTGAGCAGGCGTTCTTCTACGTGCGCGTGGACGAAGCGGAGGTGAGCGCTCCTGGCTCCCGGCGGGGCTCGGGCCGCTTTCCCGCCGTGCCTGATCCCGCGGCACCGAAGCGCGACTCCGGACGTTTTCCCTCGGTGACTGGGCCCGCTGCACCGAAGCGCGACTCCGGACGTTTTCCCTCGGTGCCTGACGAAGGCGCATCGCCGAGCGACGTCGGCCGCTCTTCCCCCGAGCCCACGGACGTCACCCCGAAGCGCGATTCCGGCCGCTTTCCCGCCGTCCCTCCCTTCGCGGTGCTCGGGCACCTGTCGGATCCGGAGCCAGTCACCGTCCCCCACGGGCCCCCCTCCGCCGCGGAGGCGCTCGCGTCCACGATGGCGGAGGCGGACTGGCTCTTCTCCCGCGTGCTCGACGGGGCCTCCACCGGCGTCTCCGACACGCAGGCGGAGGACGACCTGCGCCGGTGCCTGGACCTGGACCCGGACCATGTCGCCGCGCGCTACCTCCTGGGCCTGCTCCTGGAGCAGTGCGGCCGGCCCGACGCCGCGGTGGGCGAGTACCGCCGGGCGCGGGACGCGGTGGACTCCGGACGGGCGCGGCCGGTGCCCTTCCTCCTGAACCTGTCCCGGCTCCGGGTGGCCTGCGCCAGGGCCGTGGAGCGCCTGGAGGCGGAGGGGCAGCACTGAAGGCAGGGGCAGGCCGCCCGCCTGGATGGCGCCCGGAGGCAAACAGAAGCGGCGCGCGGAGGGCTTTGGACCTAGGATGCCGGCCCCATGCGCAGGCTCGTGCTCTTCGCCCTGTTGACCGCCGCCGTTCCCGGATGTTTCTACCCCGCCGACCGCGGCCGTGCCCTCGAAGCCAAGGTGGACAAGCTCGGGACGGACAACGCCCGTCTGTCGGCGGAGCTGAAGGAGGCGCGCGACCAGCTCGCCGCCACCCAGCCGAAGATCGACGAGAAGGTCGCCCAGGTGACCCAGGCCCTGCAGAGCCTGGACACCGCCGCGCGCCGCAAGGACGCGGACATCGGCGTGCAGTTCCAGAAGACCGTGGAGGACCTGGCGCAGCTGCGCGGCCAGGTGGAGACGTACCTCTACAAGATTGGCGAACTGGAAGCGGCGCTCGGCAAGAACACCGAGGAGACCAACCAGCGCCTCCTCGCGCTCCAGGGCGCCGAAGCGGTGAAGGAAGCCGAGGCGAAGAAGAAGGCCGAGGATCTCCAGCGCCCCGCGGACAAGAAGGACTTCCTCGCGCTCGCGCAGGACAAGGCCAAGGCCGGCGACGTGCTGGTCGCGCGCCAGCTCTACAACGAGTTCGTGAAGAAGTGGCCCAAGGACGCGCTCGTCGGCGAAGCGCACTACGGCCTGGGTGAGACGTACTTCTCCGAGTCCAAGTGCCGCGAGGCCCTCTTCGAGTACGGCAAGGTGGTGCAGGACTTCGCGAAGACGGCTTCCGCGCCGGACGCGTACCTGCGATCCTCCGACTGCTTCCAGAAGCTGAAGATGAAGGAAGAGTCCAAGCTGGCGCTGGAGGAACTCGTGAAGAGCTACCCCAAGTCGGACGCGGCCAAGACGGCGAAGACGAAGCTGGCGGAGCTGGACAAGAAGGCCGCTCCCGCGCCGAAGAAGGGCAAGAAGTGAGCCCCCGTCGGCTGGTCGCCCTGGCGCTGCTGCTCCTGCCCCTGGTGGCGGGCGCCGCGCCGAAGAAGCTCGTCCTGCTCTTCACCGGAGACAATGGGGGCGAAATCGCCCCCTGTGGTTGACGACACAACCCGTCTGGCGGTCTGGCCAGACGAAAGACGGTCCTGACGCAGGAGCGCGCCAAGGGCGTGCCGGTGCTCGCGCTGGATGCGGGCAATGCGCTCTTCAAGAGTCTGGCTGATGGCCAGGACCCGACGGCGAAGCTGCGCGCGGGGCTGCTGTTGGAGCAGATGGGCGCGCAGGGCTACACGGCCATGGCCGTGGGCCAGCGCGACCTCGTGCTGGGCGTGGACTTCCTCAAGAAGAAGACGAAGGGCGCGAAGCTTTCGCTCGTGTCCGCGAACCTCGTGGATGCGAAGGGCCAGCGGCTCTTCCCGGCGTCGGTGGTCACGACCGCGGGCGAGCTGAAGGTGGGCATCATCGGCGTCTCCCCCGCGTCGCCGGATCCGAAGGGAGGCGACAGCGCGGCGTTCCTGCCCCCGGGCGTCCAGGGCCAGCCCGTGCAGCCGGCGGTGGCGGCCGAGGTGAAGCGCCTGCGCACCACGGAGAAGGTGGACGTGGTGGTGTTGCTGGCGGCGGTGCCCTACGCGGAGGCCGTGAAGCTGGCGCAGGGCGCCGAGGGCGTGGACTTCGTGGTGCAGTCGCACGACGGCCGGGGCGTGGGCATGGCGCAGCGCCAGGGCGTCTCCACGCTGATTCCTCCCGGGGAGCGGGGCCGGCAGGTCGCGAAGCTGGAGGTGTCCGTGGAGGGCACCGGCCCCTTCAGCGACCAGTCCGAGGCGAACCGCGCCCTGGAGAGCCAGCGCATGGTGGAGGCGAACATCACGCGGGTGAAGGAGCGCCTCAAGACGGAGAAGGACGAGGCCACGCGCCGCTCGCTCCAGGAGACGCTGACCTCCTTCGAGGCCCGGCGCGACGCCCTGGGTCGTACCGCGGCCACCAGCGCCCCGGCGAAGGAGGGGCGCACCTTCCTGCTGTCGTACGTCCAGTTGGGCGCGGACGTGGCCTCCGACAAGGCCGTGCAGCAGCAGGTGGAGCGCGTGGAGCCCCCCGGCTCCGCGGGCCATTGAGTTACCCCCCGGGAGTCCACGCGGGGGGGCTGGACGGGAGGGACGTCTCCGGGGGACACCTCCAGTCCTGGAGACACGTCATGACCGTTGAAACACCTTCGACATCCAGCGGGGGCTCCGTGTGGCCCAACCGCCTCATCCTGGCCGTGTACTTCGTGTGCTTCTCGGTCGGCTCGCTCATCCACATCGCCAGCGCGGCGACGTACGGCTTCTTCGCCAATGATCCGCAGGCCCCCGTGCCCATGGGCTTCGTGGTCGTCAACGAGCTGTTCACCTTCCTGAACCCGCTCACCCTGAGCCTGCTCATCTTCAAGCGGCGGGCGGGCATCATCTCCGCGCTGGTGGTGGTGGGGCTGGTGTTCGCGCTCAACCTGACGCTGATGGCCTGGATGTGGACCGTCCGGCACGAGCTCTACGTCGCCTGGCTGTACCTGAACGGCACCATGGGCGTGTTCATGCTC
>NZ_RAWI01000200.1 GCF_003612125.1 Corallococcus praedator | reverse complement strand
GCGCGGCGGCGAGGGCGCCGGGGCGCTGACGGGGCTCACCTCGCTGGAGATGCTCACCGGCTCGTCGGGCGGCTCGGCGGGGTCCACGTAGACGAAGCGCGTGGCGCCAATCTCCACCTCGTCGCCGTCCTTGAGGGCCTTGCGGTTGACGCGCTTCTTGTTGACCTTGATGCCGTTGCGGCTGCCCAGGTCCTCCACGTGCGTGCCGGACCAGTCGCGGCGAATCTTGGCGTGCCTTCGCGAGACGAGGTCATCCTTGAGGATGACGTCGGCTTCCTTCTCGTCGCGGCCGAAGACGTGCTCCTGGGCGTCGGAGATTTCGATGCGCTGGCCTTCCTTGGGGCCGTTCATGTAGCGCAGGAAGCGCTCCTCGCCGCCGGCGAGCCCGCGCATCACGTCCTTCACCATGCCGCGCGCGATGAAGGACGTCTTGTCGCTCACGTCCTGGGCGATCTCGACGACCTTGTCGAAGCGGACGTCGTACTGCGCGATGGCGATGATGTCGCCGTTGCGCAGCAGCTCCTTCTCCCCCTGGGGCAGGGGCTTGCCATTGACCTTCGTGCCGTAGGCGCTGCCCAGGTCCTCCAGGAAGTAGAGCGTGCCTTCCTGGGTGATGCGCGCGTGGTTGCGCGACACGGCCTGCTGGGGAAGCATCACCTGGCAGGTCTTGTCCCGGCCCAGGGTGATGATCGCATCGTCGAGGACGACCTCTTTTCCAGAGGCGCCTCCAGCTTCACTGCGCTGCGTGACGGTCAGACGGACGCTCATCGCGTGGAGTCGCTACCCGGAGGGACGGCTAGAATGAGTCGTTGGCCAGGAATCTCTCACACGTCTGATACTCGGTGGGGAATTCCTCGGAGGTACCAAACTTCATGAAGTTCTTGCAGGCGGCCTCGGCGTGGGTCTGCTTGTGCGCGTCCGAGAAGATTTGAAACAGGCCGAAGTGGCAGGGCGCGAACTTGGCGTCCAGCTTCACGCACTTGCGGTAGGCGCCTTCCTCCTCCGTCAGCAGGCCCTTCTCGCGGTACTGGCGCGCGAGCAGGTAGAGCGCCGGGGCGCTGTTCTCCGCCGTCTGCGTGTCCTTGAGCTCCTTGAGCGCCGAGTCCGTCAGCGCCACCTTGCGCTGGGCGAGGGCCAGGTTGTTCAGGCAGCTGGAGTTCTTCTCATCCAGGCGGGCACAGTTGCCGAAGGCCTCGCGGGCCTCCGCGAAGCGGCTCTGCTCCATCAGCACCGTGCCCAGGTCGTGCCACACCTCCGAGGAGTCCGGGGTGAGCTGGGCGGCCTGGGAGATGTGCTCGAAGGCCGTCTCCAGGTCCTTCTCCTCGTAGGCCATGATGCCCAGGTTGTGGTGGGCGTTGGAGACGTTGGGGTTGACGGCGAGCAGGGTGTTGAACTCCTTGCGGGCCTCCTTCACCTTGCCCATCTTCATGTTGGTGAGGCCCAGGTCGTAGCGCGACTCCAGGTTGTCCGGGTTCACCTGCAGGGCGCGCTTGAAGTTGTCGTGGGCCTTTCCGTAGGCGCCTTCCTCCAGGTAGAGGACGCCCAGGTTCTGGTAGGCCTGCAGGTGCTCCTGGTTGTAGCGCAGGGCCTTGATGAAGAACTCCTTCGCCTTGGGCTTGTTGCCCGAATACATGGCGATGAGGCCCTTGTTGGCCCAGAGGTCCGCGTACTGGGGGGAGAACTCCAGGCCCAGGTTGCAGTAGGTCTCCGCCTTCTGGAGATCCCCGTTGGCCATCTCCTGCGCGCACAGCTCATTGTTGATGAGCGCCCGTTCGTGCGGCGGCGGCGTGTTGAGGCACGCGGTGGTGGTCAGGGAGGCGGCGGCGGTCAGCGTAAGGACAAGGCGGCGAAGACGCATGGCCGGCCGAGTGTAGGAGAGCGCCACCCCGTGAGGCAACGGCGGCCTGCCGGTGAATCAGCGCTGTTTTCCAGGGGTTAGGCCGGCTGTAGAGTGCCGCGCCATGCGGACCTACCTTTGTGCCTTTGGCTTGCTTGCCGCCCTCCTGGGCGCGACCCCCGCCCACGCCCAGTTCTCCAACCGGAGCCTGGGACTCTCCGTGGGCTACATGGACTTCAAACGCACCGCGGGACTCGCGGGCACGCCCTTCCTGGGCCTGGAGGGCAGCCTCTACGTGGAGAACGGCTTCGAGGTCGTCTCCCTGTCGAAGCTGATGTTCCCGAAGGACACCTTCGCCACCCCGGAGAAGCGCGTGGTGGGCCTGGCCCCGTCCATCGGCATCCGCTACCTGCTGCTGGAGGAGACGCTGCGTCCCTACATCGGCACGGACGTGAGCTACCTCATCGTCTTCAAGGAGAGCGTCAGCAACTTCGTGGGCATCGGGCCCAACGTGGGGCTGGACTACTTCGTGACGGACTCGGTGAGCCTGGGCGTGCGCGCGCAGTACAACTTCTACATCGCCCTCAACGAGGATACGCAGACGTCGCTGACCGGTTCGGTGGGCGTGGCGGCGTACTTCTAGGCGCGGACGGACGTCCCGGACGCGAGTTCGGGGCGGGCAGCAGCGTGGCGGCGACGAGCAGCGTCCACTTCTCGTCCGAGAGGTGGGCGGGCTTCTCCATCGCGAGCGAGTCCTGGAGCCGGGCGCCCAGCGCGGAGAACAGCCGCAGCCGGGCCTCCATCCGCAGCTCCTCGCGCCGCAGGGCCGCGGACAGCACCAGCTCCCGCTCCTCGGTGGACAGCCGCTTCACGCGGGAGACGAACAGCGGATCCGCCAGGAGCCCCTCGTCGCCCCGGGTCTCCAGCGCGGAGGGCACCTTGAGGCGGCGCTCGCGCACGACGATGGTGCCGGCGAGCAAATCTCCCAGCCGCTGGTGCGAGCGCGAGACGAGCGCGGTGGTGCCGCCCACCAGGTAGAGCAACGGCAGCCGGTCCACGACGCGCGCCAGGTTGCGCAGCGCCGCGTGGTAGAAGCCGATGCGCACGCCGCTCTCCTGGATGACCCGCAGGGACAGGGCGCGCTTGCCCACCGTCTGCCCGGCCCAGGCGGTCTCCAGCGTGATGCCGTACCCCCAGTCCACCAGGAAGTAGATGACGATGCCCAGCGCGCTGGCGAACCCCGGGAACGCGGCCATCGCGACCTGGAACACCAGCAGCACCACCGTGGTGGCAATCCCCACGATGACCGCGTCCACCAGCCACGCGAGGAAGCGCGAGTACACGCCCGCGAGCGTGAAGCGGAACTCCACGTACTCCGGGGTCAGCACCGTGTGGGTGCCGTCGAGCAGGGTGTCGGGGGCGGGCGTCACGAAGCGCAGTGTATGCCACCCGGCCCCCGTTCCCGGGACGTTCGCGGAAGGATTCCGTGGGGGCCGCAAGGATTCCGGAGCGTCTTCGCAGGCGCCTCGGTGCTTTCTCGGAGCTGCGTGTGCGCCTTGGGGGAGGGGCAGACGGGCGAGCATCCGCGTCCCTCCGGGGGACAGGTGCGGGGTGGGCCACAAGGGTGTTATTCGTGAATAGCGGGCTCCCACGCTATCCTGTCCGCATTCCCGCGCCCGTGGCCTCTTCCGAAACCTCATCCTGGAACCGCCGCGTGCTGCCAGCGGGCGCCTTCCAGTTCGCGCTCATCGCCGGGGTGACGCAGCTCAAGACGGCCGCGAACGCGCTGGTGCTGTCGCGCTTCGAGTCGCAGGCGCTGCCCTACCTGTATCTGCTGGGTGCGCTGATGACGGCGACGCTCACGCTGCTGCCCCGGGGCCGGCCCGACGCGCCCACGGAGTCTCCGGGCATCCTCACCGGCGTGGGCGGCGTGCTGGCGCTGGGGTTGGCTGCGGCGCTGTCAGCGGGGCAGCGCATGCCGGCGCTGGCGCTGTACCTGTTCGCGGACTGCTTCAGCACGTTCGTGTCGTTCCGCTTCTGGGGCCGCATGGCGTCCGCGTTCGACGCGCGCGAGGCGCGCCGGGCGTTCACGGTGCTCAACGGCTTCGGCATGGGCGGTGGCATCGCGGGCGGCCTGTTGGTGCAGGCGTTCGCGGTGCGGTTTGGCACGCCCGTGGTCGTGGTCAGCGGCGCGGTGAGCCTCCTGGCCGCGGGGGCCATCTTCCACCACCTCCACCAGACGGAGCCCGCGCCGCCCCAGCGCACGCGTTCGCTGCAGGCGTGGTTCCCCGCGTGGCGCTACCTGGGCGAGAGTCCGTACGCGCAGGTGCTCGCGGCGCTGGGCATCGCGTTCGCGGTGCTGTCGTCCTTCGTGGACTACCTGTTCCGCCTGCGCGTGGAGGGCACGCTCAGCGAGGACGGACTGGCGGCGCTCTTCGGTTCGTTGCAGCTGTGGATTGGCCTGTTCTGCGTGGCCTTCCAGTTGCTGGTGGCGGAGCGGCTGCTCAAGCGCATGGGCCTGCTGATGTACCTGGCGCTGGTGCCGGTGGTGCTCGCGCCGCTGGCGGGTGCGACGCTGGCGACGGGGCAGTTGTGGCCGGTGCACCTGCTGCGGCTGGTGGAGACGGCGGTGAGCTACTCCATCCTTCCGGTGGGCATCCAGTTGCTCTACGCGGCGGTGCCGGACGAGCAGCGCGAGGGTCTGCGCAGCGCGGTGGATGGCCTGTTGCGCAAGGGCGGCGTGGTGCTGGCGGGCGTGATGCTCATCGGCGCGGGGCGCGGGGCCAACGGCATCACCATGGCGGTGGCGGTGGTGGCGCTGTGCGCCGCGCTGGGCCTGCTGCTCGTGCGCCTCAAGCCCGCGTACCTCACGGCGCTGGGCGAGCAGGTGGGCGCGCACGAAGAGGAAGAGGTCGAGCTGGGCGTCGATTCGCAGAAGCTGCTGGTGGAGGCGCTGGGCGCGCCCACGCCGGAGCGGGTGCTGCGCGCGGTGGACATGCTGGAGCAGGCGGAGGCGCCGCTGCGCCAGCACCTGGCCGCGCTCCTGGCCCACCCCCACGAGCGCGTGCAGGAGCGCGGCGTGACGCTGGCGCTGAGCCTGGAGGCGCGCGAGCTGGCGCCCATGCTGGAGCGGTTGGTGGAGGAGGGGCCCCGGCGTCCCCGCGACCAGGCCGTGTGGGCCCTGGCGCGCCTGTCGCCGGAGCGCGCGGAGCGGCTGTTGCCGCCGCTCCTGACGAGCTCCGACGTGGGCCTCCGGTGCGCGGCCATTGGCGCGCTGATGCGCACGCAGGTGAACTCCGCGGCGCTGGAGTCGCTGCGCGAGCTGCTGTCGAAGGGGGACCATGCCCCGGTGGCGGAGCGGCGCGAGGTGGCGCGGCTGCTGGGGCGGCTGAAGGATCCGCGCTTCGCGGGGCCGCTGTCGCTCTACCTGGAGGACATGGACATCTCCGTGCGGCGCGTGGCGCTGGTGGCGGTGGGGCAGGGCGGCTACGTGGAGCTGGCGCCGCGCCTCCTGCCGTTCCTCACCTGGCGCGAGGAGCGTCCGGGCGCGCGTGAGTCGCTGGTGCAGTTGGGCGACGCGGTGACGCCGCTGTTGGAGTTGCAGCTCAACAACAAGGCCGCGCCGCTGGCCATGCGGATGCAACTGCCCCGCGTGCTGCGCGGCATCGGGACGTCCGCGGCGTTGAACGCGCTGCTCTTCTCCAACGTGCGCGACGACGCGGGACTGCACTTCCGCATCGGCGCGCAGCTGTCGCGGCTCCGCGAGGAGCAGCCGGACCACCCGGTGGACGTGGACCGGATCCACGAGGCGCTGGGCCGCCGCCGCGACACGTACCGCCAGCTGGTGGGGGCCTTCCGCGACGTGCAGGCGGCGCTGGGGCCGCAGTCGCTGCTCACCCGCGCGGTGGGCGACCGGTTGGATCAGGCGCTGGAGCTGTCGTTCTTCCTGCTGGGCCTCTTGCACCCGCCCCAGGCGATGCGGCGGATCCACCAGCACCTGGTGGGCTCCGACTCCCGGCGCCGCGCGTACGCGCTGGAGCTGCTGGAGAACCTGGTGGCGGTGGAGGAGCGCGAGCTGGTGATGGAGCAGGTGGAGGCCCACCACCGCGAGCTGCCTCCCGGAGCGCCGGGCCGGCTGTGGCGGCGGCTGGCGGGGCTGGTGCAGAGCGAGGACGTGGTGCTGCGCGCGTGTGCCCGCCACGTGGCGCGGGTGAATGGCCTGGACGTGCTCCCGCAGGAGGGTGAATTGAGCGACAAGATCGTCCAACGGATGTTCGCGCTGGAAGGCGTGAGCGTCTTCTCGCAGAGCGACGTGGATGACATCGCCGCCATCGCGGAGGTGGCTCGCGAGGCCATGTACCGCACGGGCGAGCGCCTCTACAGCCAGGGCGACCCGGGCGACGCGCTCTACGTCATCGTCGAGGGCGCGGTGGACGCGTTCCGCAACGGCGAGCACGTGTTGCGCTTCCAGGCGAAGGAGGCCATCGGCGAGGTGAGCCTGCTGGATGGCGCGCCCCGTCCCACGGACATGGTGGCGGCGGTGGACTCGCGCGTGCTCGTCATCGACCGGCGCGACTTCCTGGACCTGCTGGCGGACCGGCCGGAGCTGCTCACCGGCTTCTTCCGCTCCGTGAGCCAGCAGCTCCAGAGCGTCATCGACCTGCCCGCGCGGCGGGAGACGGGACAGCGGCTGGAGCTGGGCGTCGCGCAGCAGCCGCCCGTGCCGCTGGAGGGCATTGGCGGACTGCCGCCCGAGGGCAACGCGCCCTCGGACGCGTGACGCGGCGTCAGTCCCCCACGTCGTGAGCGGGCGGCGCGGCGTTCTTCGATGGCTGCTGGGGATCCAGGCTGTGCAGGTGGGCCGCGGCCACCGACATGAACGGCCGCGTGAAGCAGCGGAAGGGCGGGAGGCTGCCCACGAAGCGCGACAACGCAAGGCCTGAGAAGGCCCAGGGCTGACGCTCCACGCTCGCGATGGGGGAGGCGACGTCCGCTGAACGGCGCGTCAACAGGCCTTCGTACCAGCGGAAGGGCCCCCAGCGCAGGAACGGCAGCACCCGGGCCAGCGCGGCCCAGCCGCGAAGGAACCAGGGCGGGCGGGAGACGGGCGACACCCAGGCGCGGTCGCTCTTGGCGGCGGTGAAGACGACGAGCCACCAGAAGCCCCAGGCGGTGCTGAGCGTGGTGAAAAGCACATCGCTCCAGCACACGGGCGCGGTGATGAGCGCCACGGCGGGGAAGCCCAGCGCGAAGAGCACGAAGGCCCTCCACCGGCGCCGCAGCTTGGCCTTGATCCACGGGATGTTGAGGCGCACGCGCGGGGCGATCTCCGGATCCTCGGGCGCGATGCCGGTGGCCAGACTCGCCTCGCGGGACATGACCGTGTGGAAGTCGCGCGACAGGGCGACGACCAACCACTGCACCGCGCTCAACGACGTGAAGAACAGCACCCAGAACTCCCAGCTGCCCAGGAAGAAGACGCCCTGGCGCAGCTCGGGCTTGTCGATGTTGAACCCCTTCTTCTGGGGCTCCTTCTGGATGGCGGGGCCCTTCTCCTTTGGAGCCTGGGGAGCACCCCGGATCGCCTGCTGGATGGCGGCGCGGACCGTGGCGGAGACCTGTTGGCCCAGGGCTTCACCGTCCTCCTCCTCGTCGCTGGCCTTCGCGGCCTCGGCGGCCTCCTCCGCTGCATCCCCGGCGGCGCTCGCGGCTTCGTCCGGCGCCACGCCGTCTTCCTTCGCGGCGTTGACGGCCTCCTCGACGAGCGCGCTCACCGCGTCGCTCACGGAAGGCGTATCCCCCGACGCCGTACCCTGGGGGCCCTTCGCGCCGAGCGCCGCCTCCAGCTCCCGGGCCCGCTGTTCGAGGCGCGCCTCGGCCTCCGGGCTCAGCGCGCGGGAGACCTGCTCGGCGCGCTTCGCCTTCGCCGCCGTCTCCTCCTGGAAGTTGTTCGCCGCCCAGAGGCCGGTGAGGGCCACGAGGAACGCCGTCTGGAGGCAGGTCACCCGCAGGTAGCGCGCGCGCGTCGGGGCATCCGCCAGCGTCGTCCTCGCGATGTGGAAGGGCAGGCTCGCGCCATAGAAGAACTGGCGGATGCGACCTTCCGGCAGCGCGCCCCGCACCGCCTGGAAGTGCTCGGCGCCACCGCGCGCCTCGTTCCACCAGTTCCTCACCCCGTCCCGCAGCGGCGAAGCGCCTGGACCGGACGCAGAGCCGCCGTCCGTTTCCTCTCGTAAAGGCTTGAAATCCTTGCCTTTCATGCCCGTCATTGCATCACGCTACCACGCCAGGGATGTGCTAAAGGCCGGGCCGTGAACCCGAACCTTCTCTCGCTGCGTCCCTTCCGTCGTCCTACCCGCCAGCTCCGGCTGTCGTCCGGCGCGCTGGTCCTCGCCTTGGGAGCCCTTGCGGGCTGTGAGAAGACTCCCCCTCCTGCCCCGGCCACGCCTCCTCCGGAGGCGCCCGCGAAGCCCGCGGTGCCGTCCGAAGTGACGGTGCTCGTCACCGGCAGCACCCGTGGACAGCTCCTGCCCGCCGACGGCAAGGGTGGCGCCGCGGAGCTGATGGGCCGCTGGGTGAAGGATGAAAAGCACTGTGCCGGTCCGCTGAAGGACGGCCAGGCGACCTGTCCGGATGCCGGCACGCTCGCCCTGACGACGGGCGACCTGTGGACGGGCCCGGCCATCTCCTCCTTCTTCCTGGGCGCTCCGACGGCCGAGGTGATGGGGCACATGGGCTATGCGGCCTCCGCGCTGGGCAACCACGAGCTGTCGTACGCCAAGGACTCCTTCCTGAAGAACCGCGCGGCGGGGGGCTTTCCCTTCCTGGCGGCGAACCTGAAGGTGACGGACGCGTCGCTGGCGAAGGACCTGTCCATGCCCGCGTTCCAGGTCTTCGACCGACGCGGCCTGAAGATTGGCGTGGTGGGCCTCACGTCGCAGAAGACGGTGGGCACCGTGATGTCCGGCCGCGCGGAGGGCCTGGAGGTCACCCCCTCCGAGGACGCGCTCAACACCGCGATCCCCGAGGCGCGCAAGGCGGGCGCGGACGTCATCGTCGTGGTGGCGGACCAGTGCCCCACCGACCTGCAGCCCGTGCTCGCGAAGCACCCCGACTGGAAGGTGTCGCTCGTCGCCGGTGGCCGCTGCGCGGAAGCGACGGCGCCCAAGACGGAAGGTGACACGACGTACGTGTCGCTGGGCCGCGGCTTTGATTCGTACCTGCGCGCGCACTTCAAGTTCGACCCGGCGAAGGGCGCGGGCCAGAAGCTGACCGGCGTGGAGACCCAGGTCGTCAACGTCACGGGCGGCACGCCGGACGCGGAGACGGCGAAGCGCATCGCCGAGTGGCAGACGAAGGTGGACGAGGCCCTGGGCCGGAAGATCGGCTTCACCAAGGCGGGCATCCCCCAGGACTCGCCGCTGATGGCGAAGTGGGTGGCGGGCGCGGTGCGCACGCAGCTCAACACCGACGTGGCCATCCTCAACAAGGGCGGCCTGCGCGGCGGTCTGCCGGCGGGTGACGTGACGCTGGGCAGCGTGTACTCGGTGATGCCGTTCGAGAACTCGCTGCTCACCGTGAAGCTCACGGGCGAGGACCTGGCCAAGCAGGCGGAGAACCCCACCGCGCTCGTGGCGGGCCTCACCCCGGCGGGCAAGGGCAAGTTCAAGGACGCCAAGGGCAAGGCCCTGGACCCGAAGAAGGAGTACACGGTGGCCACCGTGGAGTACCTGTACTTCGGCGGTGACGGCTTCGGCTTCGAGAAGCTGGATGCCAACCCGGCCGAGACGGGCATGGCGTGGCAGACGCCCGTCGTCGAGTGGACCCAGGCCCAGTCCTCCACCGAGGCGAAGCCGCTGGAGAAGCTCATCAAGTAGCGCAAGGAGCCTTCCGCTTCCGGAAGTCACGGGGCGCCGGCGCCTCCCTGTCACAGGGGAGGGCGACCGGCGCCTCGCTGTTTTCGGGGCTCGGCTAGAGTGTGGCGCCATGGAGATGGCGGAGTTCATCGAGACGCGGCGCCCCCGCTGGCAGCAACTGGAGTCGCTGCTGGACAAGTCCGAATCGGACGGGCTGCGCAAGCTGAGCCTGGAGGAGGCGCGGTCGCTGGGGAAGCTGTACCGCGCCGTCTCCAGCGACCTGTTGTGGGTGCGCGCGCGCAGCGGCTCCGCGGACGTGAGCGCGTACCTCAACGACCTGGTGGGCCGGGCGTACGCGCTGACGTATCCGGGCTCCCGGCCGCGCTTCGCGGACGTGTGGGCGTTCGTGTCGCGCGGCTTCCCGGCGCTGATGCACCGCGAGTGGCGCATGTACCTGGCGTCGGTGCTGCTGATGGCGGCGGGCGCGGGCTTCGGCTACGTGGGCATGGTGGTGGATCCGGACGCGGCGCACTACCTGGTGCCCGAGCAGCACCTGAACATGGACCCGGTGAAGCGCGCCGCCGATGAAGCCGCCGGCAAGGGCATGTCCGTGGAGGATCAGGCGCAGTTCTCCACGTTCCTCTTCACGCACAACATCCAGGTGGCCTTCCTGGCGTTCGCGCTGGGCATCACGCTGGGGCTGGGCACGGCGGTGATGCTGTTCGTCAACGGCCTGTTCCTGGGGGCGCTGGCGCAGGTGTACGCGGCCAAGGGGATGACGGGGTGGTTCTGGGCGTGGATCCTCCCGCACGGCATCCCGGAGCTGTCCGCCATCTGCATCGCGGGCGCGGCGGGGCTCGTCATCGCGCGCGGCATGGTGGCGCCGGGGGGCCTGACGCGAGGGCAGGCCCTGCGCAAGGAGGCGGTGACGGCGGTGAAGCTGCTGTTCGGCACGCTCGTGCTGTTCGTGCTCGCGGGCTTCATCGAAGGCACCGTGTCGCAGATCCACCCGCCGAAGCTGTCGGTGGCCTTCAAGATCTCCTTCGCGCTCACCGTGGGCGCGGGCGTCTACGCGTACCTGCTGTCGGACTGGATGCGCGGCCGACGGCGCGGGGCGCGGGCCCATGACCCGGTGGAGACCGCGGGATGAGCGTGGGGCGCGCTGCTTCCGTGCCGGACCTGTCCGTGCCGCCACTGCCGCGTGAGCCGGAGGTGCTCATCGAGTGCCCCCGCTTCTCCATGGTGAAGCGGCGCGCGGACGGGACGGTGGACTTCGTGTCGCCGCTGCCGTGTCCGTACAACTACGGCTCCATCCCGGGCCTGCTGTCGGATGACGGCGACCCGCTGGACGCGGTGGTGCTGGGGCCACGCCTGTCGCAGGGGCAGCGCGTGCGCGTGCCCGTGGTGGCCGTGCTGGGCTTCATCGACGCGGGGAAGGGCGACCCGAAGGTGGTGTGCGGCGCGCACCCGATGACGGCGTCCGAGCGCGCGGGCCTGGAGCGCTTCTTCCACGTCTACGCGCTGTTCAAGCGCGGGCTGCACCGCGTGCGCGGCGCCGTGCCCGACACGCGCTTCGTGGGGTGGCTGCGCGAAGGTCCGGAGTCCTGACGCGGTTTTTCAGCCCAGCGCCTTGGTCATCCGCAGCAGCCGGTTCTGCTTCAGGCCCTGCTCCAGCGGTCCCACCCACTTCTCCGGCTGGAAGCCCATCCGCGTCCAGAAGCGGTGCGCGGCCTCGTTCTGCTCCAGCACCGCGAGCCGCAGCAGCCTTCCACCCTGGGCGCGCACGTGCCCTTCGTAGGCACGGGCCACGCCCTCCCCCCGACCCTGGCCTCGCACTTCCGGCGCGAGGAGCAGGATGCCCAGGTACCACTCGCCCGGCGCCGGGAAGTCGCGCAGCGCTTCGAGGAGTCCCACGACGTCGCCTGCCGCCGTCTTCAACGCGAACAGGTGTCCCTGTCCGGGTGTGAGGTTTGGGGGCCGTTCAGCGGGGATGCGCCGGGCCTGATCCACCAGGGCAGGGCGACCGTAGGAGAGCTGGTGGAAGTCCTCGCAGCGCTCGAGCAGCGGCTGCAGGGCTTCCGTCTCCGCGTCGGGAATCTGCTCCGCCGTGAGGTCCCCTGCCTGGAAGGTGAAGTCCATGGGGCCCTCCGCTACAGGACGCCGCGCGCCTTGATGTCGAGATAGCGGTTCACCGCCGCGAGGCTCAGCTCGTCCGGGGCCACGTCCAGCATCTGCACGCCGCCCCGGCTCACGCGGGCCTTGAGCACTTCGCGGTCCGACAGCAGCTCCGACGCCACGGCGTGCTGGAAGGCCTGCTCGGGGCCGGTGGGCGGTGTGCGCAGCAGCTTCTGCAGCGCCGTGTCCTTCACCGACAGGCACAGCGGGACATGGCGGCGCGCCAGCCGGTGCAGGGGCGCGACCAGCGTGTTGGCCTGCTCCTCGTCGAGGAAGTCGGTGAAGACGCACAGGAGGCTGCGCCGGTTCAGGCGGACATTCAGCTCCTTGAAGAGCGCCAGGTAGTCCACGTACGTGAGGCTGGGCGTCGCGGAGTACAGCGTGTCCACCAGCTTGCGGTACTGGCCCCGGCCCGCCGCGGGAGGCAGGTACGCCTTCACGCCGTCCGCGAAGAGCGCCAGGCCCACGCGGTCCCCGTTGCGGATGGCCACGAAGGCGAGGAAGAGCGCCGCGTTCACCGCGTGGTCCAGCTTCGTGAGCCCGTCCACCTGCGCCGCCATGGAGCGGCCCGCGTCCACGCAGATGAGCAGCGCCTGGGAACGTTCTGACTCCAGCACGCGCGTCACCGGACGGCCCCGGCGCGCGGTGGCCTTCCAGTCCACGTCGCGCACGCTGTCGCCCTGGGCGTAGTCGCGCAGGCGCGCGAACTCGCTGCCCCGTCCGTCGCGCCGCAGCTGCCGCAGGCCCAGGTTCACCAGGTCCAACGCCGCGCCCGACAACAGCAGCCGCCGCGCCCCGCGCAGGTCCGGGTACACCGACACCGAGCGCGCGGCGACGAAGGTGCGCTCCTGTGACATCAGCCCCAGCGGGCCCTTCACCCGGACGTGCACGTTCCCGAACGCGAACTTGCCGCGCTTCACCGGCGTGGCCCGGTACACCCACTGCGTCTGGCTGTCCGGCGTGAGGCGCAGCGTGGCTTCGTCGGGCTCGGTGGTGAAGTCCGACGGGGCGTCATCCTTCACGCGCACCTGCACGGTGCCCCGGCCCCGTTGCACGAGGCGCACTTCCACGCGGTTGGCCACGCCGACGTTGAGGCGCTCTGGCAGCGTGCGGTGCACCTCCAGCCTCACGCGGCGGGCCAGGAGGTAGTCGAACGCGGCCAGGGCCAGGGCCAGGGCGTCCAGCGCCAGCACCGCGCCGCCCAGGCCCGGGAAGAAGCCCGCCAACGCCATGGGCAGCGCGAGCAGGGCCAGGAGCCCCCACAGGCGCTCGGAGGGAATCACCGGGGGACCTCGACGCCCTGGACCACCTCACGCAGCACGTCCGCGGGCGTGGCCCCGTCCAGCTCCGCGTCCGGCGACAGGAGCAGGCGGTGGCGCAGCACCGGGCCCGCGAGGAAGCGCACGTCGTCCGGCGTGACGAAGTCGCGGCCCCGGAGCGCCGCCAGCGCCTTGGACGCGAGCAGCAGGTGCACGCCCGCTCGCGGCCCCGCGCCCAGGCGGATGTTGGGCGAGGCACGCGTCGCGGACACCAGCTTGCGGATGTAGCCCAGCACCGGCGGCTCCACGTTCACTTCGCTGAGCGCTGCTCGCGCCTGGAGCAGGCCGTCCTTCGTCACCGCCGCGTTCACGCCCGCGCGCGACAGGTCACCTGAGTCGAAGCCCCGGTGCACGGCGTCGAGGATGGCGTCCTCTTCCTCCGGCGCGGGGTAGCCCACGTCGATTTTGAGGAGGAAGCGATCCAACTGCGCCTCGGGCAGCGGGTACGTGCCTTCGGACTCCACCGGGTTCTGCGTGGCGAACACCGTGAACATGGGGGAGAGCAGCATGTTGCGGCCCTCCAGCGACACGGCGCGCTCCTGCATCGCCTCCAGCAGCGCGGACTGTGTCTTGGCCGGGGCGCGGTTGATTTCGTCCGCCAGCAGCAGGTCCGTGAAGATGGGCCCGCGCGCCAGGACGAAGCTCTGCGTCTTCAGGTCGAAGACGCTGGTGCCCAGGATGTCCGCGGGCATCAGGTCCGGCGTGAACTGGATGCGCTTGAACTCCGCGCCCACGCTGCGCGACAGCGCCTTGGCCATCAGCGTCTTCGCCACGCCGGGCACGCCCTCCAGCAGGATGTGGCCTCCGGCGACGAGCCCGCAGAGCATCAGCTCCAGCGGTTCGTCCTGTCCGACCACGGCCTTGCGCACCTCGTGGAGGACGCCCTCGCGGATGGCGTTGGCGGCCCGCACGGCATGGCCGCCGTCCGGGGCGGGAGGAGGGGAGAAGGGCGGGGCGTTCATGGGGTTCCGGGTCGGGGCCGGCCAGTGCCGGCGGGGTGGATGCGCTCGCGCAGGTGCGCGGCGGAAGTGGCGAGGGCCTGCAGGTCGGCGTCCTTCTGCACGGCGTCGGACTGGCGGGCCACGTCGACGAGCCCGTCCGCCAGGTCCTGGCGTCCCCGCGCGCGCAGACCTTCGGCGACGGCGGCGACGGTGGAATGGGAGGGCAGGCCCGCGAGCGGCGCCAGTTGCTGCGTGAGGCCCCGGGAGATGAGCCCCGCGGCGAAGGCGTGGTGGCGGCCCTCGCGATAGAGCCGGCTCATGGCGAACAGGGCATCCGTGGCGCCCACGCGCATGGCCTCCGGGGGCGGCAGCGGCCGGCCGAAGCGCTTCAGGGCGCCCGCCCACAGCACGACGCCGAAGAGCAGTTGCGCCACCGCGAAGTGCAGGCCGTAGCGGCGCGCGAAGTCCACGAGCGAGCGCTCGTTGGTGAAGCCGTGGTGGAACTCGTCGAAGGCGTAGGGGCCGGGGCCCAGGGCGCCCAGCGCGCTCAGCCAGAACTGGGCGTTGTCCGCCCGCGCGAGCGCCAGGTTCATCGCGAGCTCCGGGGCGCCCACCACCAGCACGCGGCCCTCGCCCAGGGGAATCACCGCCGCCACCGGCAGGCCCATCCGTTCGTCCTCCAGGACGGGGACGGCGTTCTCCGGCAGCCGCAGGTAGGCCTGCACCTTCGTCTCCACGCGCTCCACGCCCAGCGTGTACGGCGTGGGCAGCGGCGCCACCAACGTGCGCATGGGCAGCGACGTGTCCGCCTTGTCCAGCTTCACGCCCAGCGCGTCCAGCAGCGGGTTCTCGCGGGAGCCCCAGGGCACGTACACGAGCGAGTGGCCCGCGCGCACGTGCTTCAGCACCCGCTCGAGTTCGGCGTCGTCGAGCTGCTGGGCCCGGAGCGCGTTGAAGCCCAGGTGCGGTGCTTCCTCGTCGCTCACACCCGCGTCCAGGGCCGAGGCGAGCCGCGTCTGATCCGGATCCTCCTCGTGCGAGCCCTCCACGTCGACGGCGAAGAGCACCAGCGCTTCCTGTCCGGACACGAGGCGCAGGTCCGCCATGTTCCGCGTCACCGGCAGGCCGCTCTCCTGCGCGAGCAGGAACAGGGCCCGTGCGCCATCCGGATCCGCGCGGAAGGTGGACAGCGGATCCGCGAACCCACCGCGCTGGGCGCCGCGTACCAGGAACGCGCCCAGCACGCCGGCCAGCAGCAGGCTTCCCAGCACGAGCAGCGGAAAGCGGTCACGCACCGGCGGCCTCCTGCGCGGGCGGCGCGGCGAGCAGCGGGGCGGTGATGGCGCGGAACTCCGTGTAGCCGTCCTTGCCCACGGGCACGTTGCCGTACCAGGCGAAGTCGAAGCGGCGCGTCAGCTCTCGGAAGGGGGCCTTCACCTCCGGCCGGCCCCGGAACGCGCGCAGGTAGTCCCAGTTGCTCAGCGTCTCGTCGTACAGGATGGCGCCGTCGCGGTGCAGGCGCGACAGCAGCGCCAGGTACAGGTTGCGCACCGCCTCGCGGTATTCACCCCGGGCCGCCAGCGCATCGGCCAGGTGCGCCCAGCCCTCGGGCGGACGCGACAGCGCATGATCCGGATTGCCCGCGAGCGCCGCGGCATCCACCGTGCTCACTTCCAGCGCCGGGCCTGTCTCCCCGCGCCGCCGCTTCAGGACGTTCACCACAATCACGGCCAGCACCGCCAGCGTCAGCGCCACCAGGGCCACGACCACGACGTTCGCCGCCGCGCCGCCACTCAGCGGCAGGGCCGTCTCCCTCGGCTGCGGCAGCGGATCCTTGCGGCGGAAGAGGTCCTCCAGCCACTGGCCCAGCCAGTCGATGAACCTGCGCCACCAGCCCGATTCCTCGGGGACTTCTTCTTCCTTCGGCTCCTTCGGTGCCTTCTCCGGCCGGTCCTGGAACTCCGGCCGCGCGAGGATGGAGCGCGCCCGGTCCGTCGCCGCCCGCGCATCCACGCGCGCCTGGGCCTCCGCGGTGGCCGTCACCTGCGCGAGCCCCGACTCCAGCGTCACCGCCGCCGACTCGCAGTCATCGTCGTCGTAGGCCTGCTGCTCCAGGTGGCGCACGAAGCGCTCCAGCTTCGCGCCCTCCGCCGTGCCCAGCGCGTCGAAGTCCTTCAGCGCGGTGCCCTCCACCAGCTCGGGCATCTCACAGGCTTCCGCCACCTTCTCCAGCCGCGCGCGCACGGCCTTGCGCTCGGACGTCTCCGGCTTCTTCGCCGGCGCGGCCTCGGCCGGGGTGGGGCTCCCGAGGAGCAGGCCCACGGCCAGGAGCAGCGCGGCGGCGACCCCCTTCGCGTCTCCAGGGCCCACCGCGCCGCGCTTCGCGTTCCGCTCCGGAAGCTGCTGCACGGCGGCCAGCAGATCCAACCCCTCCTGCCGCACGCGCCCGTCGACGAGCAGCAGCGTCGCGGTCGCCGCGCGCAACGGCTCGAAGAGCGCGAACGTCGTCGCCGCGAGGAACATCAGCCACGGCGGGTTGTCCAGCGAGGCGAACCGCTCCGTGAACGTCAGGTCGATGCCCACCAGGTGCCGCGCCAGGTACAGCAGGAAGTTGATCCCCACGTGCAGGTTGAAGAACACCAGCACCTGCACGACCATCAGCCACCGCACCCCCGTGGCCGTGCCCCGGGAGGGCCCCAAGAGCCGCGAGCACAGGCCGTACAGCTTCAGCGGGCTGCCCCGGCCCTGCATCGTGGCCGCGTAGCCCACGCCCTGCGCGGAGAGGACGAACAGCGAGATGCCCAGCGACAGCGTCATGGTGATGAGGTTGAAGAACGCCAGATACGCCACCGCGATGCACAGGCTGGGCAGCCGCCCCAGCGCCGCCCGCATGGACGGACGCACGGACGGCTCCGCCTGTGTGCCCAGCAGCACCTCCTGCACGTAGTGGCACGCCGCCCCCTGGCCCACGCCCCTCAAGAGC
>NZ_RAWI01000001.1 GCF_003612125.1 Corallococcus praedator | reverse complement strand
GGGGGTGGGAGGAGGCGGGCGTCCTACGTTGCCCCTTCCAGAGGGCATTGCCAACCGGATCGCCCGGGCGGTGCCCGTCTGGTAACGGTCGAGGCCATGTCTGGATCCCGCACCACCGCCGTGCACGTCCACGAGGCCTGTGACGTGTACGTGGGCCGAGCCTTCCGCGTCTGGGCGAAGCCCGGTCCCCTCAACCCCGTCCCCGGCCGCTTCGGCAATCCGTTCAAGCCCGGGGGCGTGAAGACGCAGAAGGCGATGCTGCGCACCTACTTCGAACCCTGGCTGTCCACCCTGCCCGCCGACGAGGCCGCGCGGATCCGCGAGGAGGCACTGCGCCGCATGGGCCCGGAGCCGGACGCCTTCGAGTCCTTCCGCTGGTACCTGGAGCTGCGCACCCGTCACGACGCGGACTACCTGCGCGACGTGCGAGCCCTGCGCGGCAAGCGGCTGGGCTGCTGGTGCAAGCCGGGCCCATGTCACGCGGACGTGCTGGCCGCATGGCTGGACGCCCCGAAGGATTAAAACCCACTGGCCAGATGGTTTCCTTGATTTATAAGTAGGCGGGTATTTCACGCCTTTCAAGGAGAACACGATGAGTGAAATCCGTATCCGCCGTGGGTCACGTTTCCGTCGCGCCTGGGCCCTGGTGCTGGCGCTTCCGCTGGCCTCCGCGTGCAGCCCGGCTCCGGAGGCTCCTGAAACAGAAGCCGAAGCGATGCAGGCCCCGGCGCCGCTCATGTCCGCGATCACCAACACATCCTTTGAAACCAACACGAGCGGCTGGTCGTCGTGGCAGGGAACGCTGACGCGGGAGGCCCGGACGGGAGCACCGGACGGCCAGTACATCGCCCGCGTCACCGTCAGCGGCGCGGCCTCCATGTACTCGCTGGACGGCGCGCAGAGTGCCATCACCAATGCGCCGCAGGGCCAGGCGTATACGGCGACGGCGTATGTCGCCGCGGGCAACACCGGCACGGTGGGCAAGCCCGTGAGCCTCATCCTCCGGGAGAAGAGCGCCGCCGGTAGCACCTACAAGCTCTTCACGACGGACGCGACGCTGACCACCGCCTTCCAGCGGCTCACCATCACGGGGACCGTGGAGCGCGTGGGCGACACGGTGGATGTGTATGTCCTCCAGAACCAGGCGACGTCGGGCAATGCCATCCTCGTGGATGCCGTGACGCTGGTGGCCGGCGGCGGCTCGGGCCCTTCGGGCGAACCGATGCCGGTGGGCGACCTCACGAACTGGCGGCAGGTGTTCACCGATGACTTCACCACCCCGGTGCCCGTGGGCCAGTTCCCGGCGGCGGTGTCGTCGAAGTGGGGCGCCTACCTGGACGGCTGGAAGGACACGAGCAAGAACGGCACCTATTCCCCCTCCACGGTCGTCAGCATCCAGAACGGCGTGCTCAACAAGTACCTGCACACCGTGAACGGCGTGCACCGGGTCGCCGCGGTGCTCCCGAAGATTCCGGGCGCGACGGCGAGCGGCGGACTGCCCGCGGGTCGCTTCGCGGTGCGGTTCAAGGCGGACGCGGTGCCCGGCTACAAGACGGCGTGGCTGCTCTGGCCGGACAGCGAGGTGTGGCCTCGCGACGGGGAGATCGACTTCCCGGAAGGCGACCTCGACAGCACCATCGGCGGGTTCATGCACCGGCAGAACGGTACGTCCGGCGGGGACCAGGACCCGGTCTCCACCAGCGCGCGCTTCACGTCGTGGCACACCGCCATCATCGAGTGGACCCCGGGCCGGTGCCGTTTCATCCTCGATGGGACGGTCATCCTGGACAAGACCAGCCGCGTGCCCACCACGCCGATGCACTGGGTCCTCCAGACGGAGACGGACCTGAGTGGCACCGCACCCTCCTCCAGCGCGGCCGGCAACGTGCAGATCGACTGGGTCGCCGTCTGGGTTCCGAAGTGACACCCCCGGATTTCATGTTTCACGCGTTACACTGAGACTCCGCATGCGATGCTCCTGGTCTCACCCCCCAGGAGCACCTCATGTCCCTGTCGTATTGGAAGTCATTGGTCGTCGTTCCCCTGTTGTGTTGTTTCGCGTGCGGGCCCGCAATCACACCCACCGAGCTGGAGATGCCGGAGGACGGCGTCGAAGCCTCCCAGTCATCGGCGGTCGTCGTCAGCGGAGGATCCCTGCTGTCGGCACGCTATCAGCACACGGCCACGTTGCTCGGCAATGGCAAGGTGCTGGTGGCGGGTGGCGGAACGCCCTCCGGCGAAATGGCCACCACGGAGCTGTATGACCCGGCCACCCTGACGTCGAGCAGCGGCCCGTCCATGGCCACCGCGCGCCGCTACCACACCGCCACGCAGCTGCAGGACGGCAGCGTGCTCGTCGTGGCCGGCATCGGCGGGGGGAGCGTGATCGCCTCCTCCGAGCGCTATCAGCCGAGCACCAACACCTGGTCCGCCGCCGCGGCCCTGCCGCGCTCCAGCTACGGGCACAGTGCCACGCTGCTCGCGGACGGGCGGGTGCTGGTGGTGGGCGGCGTGAGCTACGTCACCAATGCCTATCTCTACGCGCCGTCCACGAACACCTGGACGTCCACGGGTTCGCTCAACGCCGGGATGATGGGGCAGGCCGCGGTGCGACTCGCGGACGGGCGGGTGCTCGTCGCGGGCGGAGGCAACAGCACCACGTCCGCCAGCAACCACGCGGAGATCTGGGACCCCGCCACGGGGGCATGGACCACGGTGGCCTCGATGAACGCGGGCCGCAACGGCCACACGCTGCACCTGCTGGCCAATGGGAAGGCGCTCGTGACGGGCTACACCCTGGCTGCGGAGCTGTACGACCCGGCCACCAACACCTGGACGAACACAGGCAGCACGGCCGTCACGCACTCGTCGGCGCCGTCGGTGGTGCGACCTGACGGGAGCATCCTGATGGCGGGGGGCTCCTTCAACACCTACGGTGTTGAGCTGTACACGCCCGCCACCGCCGGCTGGATCACGGTGGGGGCGATCACCCAGGGCCGCACGCAGCACCCCACCATCGCGCTGGCGGACGGGCGCGTCCTGTTCATCGCAGGCACCTCCTACAACGCCCAGGGCAACATGCAGGCGATCTCCAGCGTGGAGGTCTTCGATCCGACCGCCACCTGCGCGCCCACGACCTGCGTCGCGCAGGGCAAGAATTGCGGCTCCATCTCCGATGGCTGTGGCGCCACGCTGAACTGTGGCACCTGTAGCACCGGACAGACCTGCGGCAGCAACAACGTCTGCGCCTGCACCCCGACGACGTGCGCCGCGCAGGGCAAGAATTGCGGCTCCATCTCCAATGGCTGTGGCGGCACGCTGAACTGTGGCACCTGTGGTTCGGGGCAGGCCTGCGGTAGCAACAACGTCTGCGCTCCGAGCGCCCCCTCCTGCGCGCACAACGTGTGCACCTCGGGCGCCGCGCTGAGCAGGACGTGCAGTGGCTGCGTCAACACCGTGTGCTCCCAGGATCCGTATTGCTGCAACACCGCCTGGGACAGCCTCTGCGTCAGTGAAGCCAGCCAGTATTGCGCCATCGCGCAGCCGGGCTGCGTGACCCCGATGTAGTCAGGAGCAGGAAGCCCCCCGGGGCGGAAGAGAGGTCCGTCCCGGCGGAGGCCGGCCGGGGTTAGGCTGCGCGGCGAATGAAATACACCTTCGTGTTCGCCACCGCCGCGCTCCTCGTCGTGCGGGAGGATGCACCGGATGGGCGGACGGCGCTCGCGAAGGTGCAGCGCGTGCGGCCCGCGGTGCGGCTGTCCCCCGCGCAGGAACGGGCACTCGTCACCCTGTCCGAGGCACTGCGGCGCCCTGCCGCTTCGTGACGGCCACTCCGCGCGGGCAGACCGCAAAAACGACACGCCGGACGGGGAGACACTCCCGCCCGGCGTGGAACCTGCTCAACGGAGCCGACTACTTCCCGGCGACGAAGGACTCACCCAGGATGGTGAAGTCCTTGGCGGAGGCCTTCACGTCGATGCCGGAGAAGCCGGTGTAGGGGTAGTGACCTTCCTTCACCTCCTCGACGATCTCCAGGTAGTCGCCCTTGAGCTGCTTGCCATCCACATCCAGCGAGAAATCACCCGGCGCGCCGCGGAAGCTCCAGACGCAGGCGCCCGTGCTGATGGAGTCGAAGAAGCTCGTGGCGGAGTGATTCCGGAAGCCGATGTTGATGGGGTGGAAGCGGATGTGGATGTCGTACCAGGTGGAGTTCACGCCGTAGTCGAACTCGTAGTGCTGGAACCCCAGGAAGCGGTTGTTCTGATACAGGTTCACGCGGTACGCCGAGCCGCCCGGCGTGCCCGTGAACGTGGGCTGGAGGACCACCTGATCCCCGTTGCCCGTCAGGCCGATGCGGAGCGAGCTGACCACCTGGTCGCCATCGCGCGCCGTCAGTTCCAGGCCCTGTCCCGTCGCTCCAAGCCCGACGATGTCAGGCGTCAGCTCCCAGATCGTGGCCCGGGGGAACACGCTGGTGAAGCCGTCCGTCTTCACGTCCACAAGCCCGGAGACCGCGATGCCCTTGCTGCTCTTCGCGACCTTCGCGCGGCCCGTCGCGCAGTTCTTGATGCCAGAGAAGCCCTCGACGCACTGCTGCGTGGCCTCCGCCTCCTGCGTCGCAAGCGCGTCACCGGCGGATGACTGCGCCTCGTCGCCCTGGCAACCCGCGGCGGTCAGGCTCAAGAGCGCCGCCGCCATCAGGCGGCACGTCAGTTGGATGTTCATGGATGGGACCTCTCGTTGGGGGGATGAGGGGGACTGCATGCCGGGTCCGACGACGACCCGGCACGGGGTCCATGCACCCTCCGAGCCAGGGCCACCGCACCGCGGCATGTCCTCGGGAGTGTCGCCGTGTATCAGGTGACAGGCCCGTGCCGAGTAGCGCGGCCTGTCACAGAGTCGCGCGAGCTGTAACAAGCAGCGTCACATCGACTTGACTCACCGTCGCAGGGTGATGGCCCCGGCGACACGCCATGCGTCGGACTGTCAAGCAGCGCTTAAAAGCCTATTGGCTCCCTGGGGCCTAATCCCCTGGAGGACCCGGGCGTATCTCTCTTCGAAAGGAGTGGAGATGAAACTGTTCACCACAACAATCCTGTCGCTCTCGCTGCTCGCTCCCGCGCTCGCGCAGACCGTGCCTCCAGGTGGCGCCAAGGGCGGTGACCCGCAGAAGCTGAACATCGCGCGGAATGGATCACAGGCGTCCACTCAAGGACCCGCTGACAACTTCACGGGGTCCGTCCGCGTCGATCCTCTCTTCCAGGCGAATGCTCCCTCGCGCACCGCTGGCGCCTACGTCACGTTCGAGCCCGGTGCCCGCTCCGCATGGCACACCCATCCGCTCGGGCAGACGCTGATCGTGACCGCGGGGGTCGGCAGGGTCCAGCGGTGGGGCGACCCGGTCGAGGAGATCCGGCCAGGGGACAGGATCTGGATCCCGCCCGGTCAGAAACACTGGCATGGCGCCTCACCCACCACCGCGATGACCCATCTCGCCATCCAGGAGCAGCTCGACGGCAAGGTCGTTGAATGGCTGGAGAAGGTCAGCGACGCGCAGTACGACGCCAAGGCGCCGCTGCCGAAGAAACAACCCTGAGCCCTAGATCGCCTTCGCGGCCAGCTCCCGGGCGACCTCCACGAAGAGGCGCAGCGGCGTCGAGCGCTGTGCCCGGCTGGGGTAGTACAGGAAGAAGCCGGGGACGGTGGGTGCGTACGCTTCGAGCACCCGCAGCAACCGGCCGGTGCGCAGCTGCTCGGTCACCATGGGCTCGAAGACATACGCCAGCCCCAGGCCCTGCTCCACCAGGGGCACCGTCAGATGACTGTCATTGGTGACCACGCCCCCGCGCACCGGCACGCGCCAGTTCCTGCGGCCCCGCTCCAGCTCCCAGGCGTAGAGCGCTCCAGTGGTCCGCATGCGGAAGGTGATGCACTCGTGGTTCAAGAGGTCCTCGGGGCGCTGGGGCGTCCCGCGACGCGCGAGGTAGTCAGGCGAGCCCACCACCACGAAGCGGAACGCGTCGGTGAGCCGCACCTGCACCATGTCCCGCTCGATGGCCTCGCTCAGCCGCACGCCCGCGTCGTAGCCCTCCGCCACGATGTCCACGAAGCGCTCCTCGACGACGACCTCCACCTCGACCCGGGGATGGCGCTCGCGGAAGGCGGGGACCACCGGGGTGATGAGGTAGGGCACCGCCGCCCGAGGCACCGACAGCCGGACCCGGCCCACGGCCTCTCCGGGCTGCGCGGAGACCTCGGCGAGCGCAGTGAGCGCTTGCCCCATGGCCGGGCCCGCCCCCTCCACGAGCCGCCGGCCCGCGTCCGTCAGCGACACGCTGCGCGTCGTGCGCGTGAGCAGCACCACGCGCAGCTGCCCCTCGAGCTGGCGCACGGACTGGCTCACCGCCGCCGTGGAGACGCCGAGCTCGCGCGCCGCGCCGCTGAAGCTGCGCAGGCGGGCCACGGCGAGGAACACCTGGAGCTGGGGGAAGGGAGCCGTATTCATTCGCGAGAACCGCCTTCGAGGGCTGCTGGGAGGGACCGCTCCACCGCCTGCACGCGGCCACGCTACCGGAGCGCTTCCGCCCCACTGTTAAGCCTTGCTTAAGAGCCTATTGGCTCCCCCGCGCGTAGTCATCCCCGCCCCCGGGGCGTACTCCTCTTCGTGAACAGGGCTCAACAGTCCCCCCACGGAGATCCGAAGACCCATGCCCACCGTCAACGCCTACGCCGCCAGCTCCGCGACCTCGCCCCTCGGTCCGACGACCCTCGAGCGTCGTGAGCCAGGCCCGCGCGACGTCCTCATCGAGATCAAGTTCTGCGGCATCTGCCACTCCGACATCCACAGCGCTCGCAATGAGTGGGGTTCAGCGACCTACCCCCTCGTCCCGGGCCATGAGATCGCCGGCATCGTCACCAGGGTCGGCTCCGAGGTCACCCGGCATGCCGTGGGCGACCGCGTCGGCGTCGGCTGCATGGTCGATGCGTGCCGCGAGTGCGCGAACTGCCGCAAGGGCGAGGAGCAGCACTGCCTCAACGGGTTCACCGGCACCTACGGCGCCGTCGGGAAGGATGGCAGGACCACCCAGGGCGGCTATTCCACGCACATCGTCGTGGCCGAGGACTTCGTCCTCAAGATCCCCGCGGGCCTCGCGCTCGACGCCGCCGCGCCCCTGCTGTGCGCCGGCATCACGACGTACGCGCCGCTGCGCCACTGGGGTGCTGGCCCCGGCAGGAAGGTGGCCGTCGTGGGGCTTGGCGGGCTTGGGCACATGGCGGTGAAGATCGCGCACGCGATGGGGGCCGAGGTCACCGTCCTGTCGCAGTCGCTGAGCAAGAAGGAGGACGGCCTGCGCCTGGGCGCGGACCACTATTACGCCACGAAGGATCCGGAGACGTTCAAGAAGCTCGCCGGAACGTTCGACCTCATCGTGAACACGGTGAGCGCGAAGATCGACCTCGACGCCTACCTGTCCCTGCTGGCCCTGGACGGCGCGCTCGTCAACGTGGGCGCCCCCGCGGAGCCGCTCTCGCTCCAGGTGTTCTCCCTCATCATGACCCGCCGCTCGTTCGCGGGGTCGCTCATTGGCGGCATCCGCCAGACCCAGGAGATGCTGGATTTCTGCGCCCGGCACCGCCTGGGCGCCGACATCGAAGTCATCCCGGCCGACAAGATCAACGACGCCTACGAGCGTGTGCTCGCCTCCGACGTCCGGTACCGGTTCGTGATCGACATCGCGACCCTGAAGTAGCCCGGGCCTCCCCACCATGGTGAACTTCTTCATCCGACGGCCCGTGTTCGCGGCCGTCATCTCGATCCTGCTCACCCTGGTGGGGGGCATCGCCATCCCCAACCTGCCCATCGCGCAGTATCCGGATCTGGCCCCGCCCCAGGTGACGGTGACGGCCACCTACGTGGGCGCCAGCGCGGAGGTGGTGGAGAGCGCCGTCACCATCCCGCTGGAACAGGAGCTCAACGGCGTGGAGGGCATGCGCTACATCTCCTCCACGTCGAGCAATGACGGCACCAGCGCCATCACCATCACCTTCGAGCCCATCCGCGACATCGAGGTGGCCACGGTGGACGTGCAGAACCGCGTGGGCCGCGCCGCCGCGCGCCTGCCTTCGCAGGTGAACCAGACGGGCATCGTCGTCAACAAGGGCGCCAACCAGCTGCTCATCTCCTTCGGCCTGTACAGCCCGGATGAGCGCTTCGACGCCGAGTTCATCAGCAACGACGCCGACATCAACCTGAAGGACGCCTTGAAGCGCGTGCGGGGCGTCAGCGACGTGCGCTTGTTCGGCGAGCGCCGGTTCAGCATGCGCCTGTGGTTGGATCCCACGGAGCTGGCCCGCCGCAAGCTCACGCCCCAGGACGTGGCGCGCGCTCCAGGAGCAGAACCTGCAGGTGGCCGCGGGCCAGGTGGGCCAGCCTCCCAGCCGCGCGGACCAGGACTACCAGTTGGCGGTGCGTGCGAGCGGACGTCTCATCGAGCCCGAGGAGTTCGACGAAATCGTCGTCTTGCGCGGCGCCGACGGCCAGCTGGTCCGCGTGAAGGACGTGGGCCACGCGGAGATGGGCGCCGAGAACTACAGCCAGTTCCTGCGCTTCAACGGCCGCCCTGCCCTGGGCCTTGGCGTCAATCAACTGCTGGTGGCGGTGTTCGTCCCGGTGGCCCTGTCCACGGCGTGTGAACTCACGCTCACCCCTGCCCTCTCCGCCCTGCTGCTCAAGCGCCACCACGGGGAGAAATGGATCTTCTTCCGCAAGGTGGATCAGGTGCTCGACGGGACGAAGCGGCTCTATGGCGGGATGCTGCGCCGGCTGCTCCGGCATCCTGTCCTGGTGCTGCCCGTCTTCGTCGCCTTCCTCGGGGCCACGGTGGCGCTCTTCCGCGTGGTGCCCACCGGCTTCATCCCGGATGAGGACCAGGGCTACTTCATCGTAACAGCTCGCCGCGCCCCGTCTGGACGGGGCGAGGATGAGCCCGCCGGGCATTGAAGCACGGCGCGGTGGCGTCAGTCGGAGCTGGCCGGGAGCGTGACGGTACCGGGATTCTCGATGGCGGCAAG
Organism: Corallococcus praedator; assembly: GCF_003612125.1. Lineage (GTDB taxonomy): Bacteria > Myxococcota > Myxococcia > Myxococcales > Myxococcaceae > Corallococcus > Corallococcus praedator. The sequence continues at coordinate 94,870 of NZ_RAWI01000001.1, read as the reverse complement.
GGCGGCGCGCAGCAGGTAGCATCCCGGGTCTTCACCGCGCAGGCGAGCCATTTCCCCCAAGCAGGGGCGAGGCCGGAGCCGGAGGAAGAGAGCCCGTCCTTTGCCGCGACGAGGGAGGAGCCGAAGAAGGAGCGCACACCACGATTGGACTCTCGCCAGGCTGCTACGCAGGACGGAAAGCGCTGGACGTGCTCGCTTGCTCGAAGTGTGGAAACAAGAGATGCGCTCATCCAGCGCGCCTTCGCCGCCCTTTCAAAATGTCTCGAGGAAGGTCTTCATCTCGCGCAGCACCTCGTCATGGTTGGTGAGCCAGACGTAGTGCCGCGCGTGCTCGAGCTTGATGCCCTTCCAGTTCGGCATGCTCATCACGCTCAGCATTTCGGCGTCCCGCTGGAGCGCCCTGGCGCCCAGGTTCCTCAACTTCTCCTGCACGGGAAGGTCCATTTGGGAGAAGCCTGGGAGGTCCTCCGGCCGCCCGAACCGAGGCTGATCCACGTAGAGGAAGAGCACGGCCGCCGTCACGGCCGCGAAGTCCACCTTCGAGAAACCCTTCATCACCCGCTCCTCCGCGTGCGGCCACCTGCGGGCGCGCAGGTAGTGCCCGGTCTTCGGATCGAACTCGTTCGCCTCGTCGATCTCGTGCGCGGGGAACGCTCCTCCGACGTCACTCGCGAGCGCGGCGGCGAGCGCGGCGCGTGAGGCCACGTCCTCGGGAGCGGGCTCGCTCGGAGGAGGCATGGGCAGGACCGTAAGGAGCTCCGCCAGCAGGTCACCGTTGGTCCTCACGTCCAGGTAGACCACCTTCTCCACGCGCTCCGGGTGATGGGTTGCCACCCAGGTGAGCTCTGGCCCGGCGGCGGAGTGGCCCACGAATGACGCCTTCGCGATTCCCAGCCCCTCCAGCACCCGGACGACGTCCTCGCCCAGGGTGGCGGTGTCGTAGCCCTGCTCGGGCCAGCTCGACGAGCCAACCCCCCGGCGGGTGACGGCGTAGACGTGATGGGCCGCGGTGAACTCCGGCGCGAAGGTGTCGAACACGTGGCCCGTGTTGCCCAGGCCCGACAGGAAGACGAGCGCGGGTCCCTGGCCTCCGAAGTCGAGCAGCTCGAGCTCGACCCCCTCGGCCACCTTCACCCGCTTCACCTGATGCAACGCGCTGGAGTCGGCAGAAGCCGGGACCGGGACGGACTTCGTCGTCACACAGGCGAACAGCGGCAAGCAGAGGAGGAGGAGTTTTCGCATGGACTGACTCAACTACAGGAATGCGGAGACCACCAGGGAAGCCCATGGGTAACAGCTCGCCGCGCCCCATCTGGACGGGGCGTGGATGAGCCCCCGCCCGGCTTCGATGGGCGCGGTGGTGTCAGTCGGAGCTGGACGGGAGCGTGACGGTGCCGGGAGTCTCGATGGCGGCGAGCGCAGCGTGCAGCAGGTCGGCCTCAATGGCATACAGCTGGCCAATGAGCGACAGCACCTCGGCGCACACGGGGGCCACTCTCTCGGCCTCCACGAATTTGCGTCGCACGTGGGCCCAGCAAGACACCAGGGAGCAGGAGGCTGGCCCATCCGCTCCAGGCTTCGTCACCGTCTGGTAGGCGGCGTAGCCATCCACCATGACGACGCCCGCGTAGTCACCGAGTACCAGCTTCGCGGTGGCCCCGGAGCGACTGGGCAGAATCCGGTGGTACACCGCGTCCGCACAGGCCACCGTCCACGCGTACCACTTCTTCCCCGGTCCCTTCTTCAGCATGTACCAGTGCGTCTCGTCCGCGTGGATGAGCGGGGAGGAGAAGACAACCGCGGGCAGCGCCTCGTAGCTGGGCTGCAGGTGGTGGGCCAGCGCGTTGAGCTGGTCCCAGAGCGTCTGGCTGTCCACCACCAGGCCCTCTCGCTGAAACATGCGCTCCTGGCGCGCCAGTGGCAGGTGGAAGCCATACTTCCGCAGGGCGACGTGGACGGCGAAGTCCACCGAGTAGCGGCCCCCCTCAATGAGGCGCGGCGGGGCCGGCGCGGTGACGGGCGCACACCCGCAGGGGCAGCGATACTTCTGCCGACGGTAGTGCTTGAGGACGAAGTGGCGCTCCACCACGCTCACCTCCTGGCTGTCCTCCGTCTGTCCCGCGCACTCCTTCAACGCACCGCCGCACAGGCCGCACACCTTGTCGGCCTCGTCCAGGGGCAGCACCACCTCCTGCACGGGCAGCTGCGGCTGGGCACGCGGCCCGTGCCCGCGCTGCTTGCGTGCGCTCGCCGGCGGTGTCGCTTCCACTGCTGGCTTTCGCTTCTCGCTGGAGGCGCCGAAGAGGCGCTGCTGCATGAGCGCCAGTTGCTCCGCAAGCTGGGTGAGCTCCAGTTGCAGTCGCGCCTGGGCATCCTCACCCTTGAGCCTGGCATTCTCCTGCACCAGCAATTCCAGCCGCTGGTGCAGGCGCGCATGCTCCGCCTCGAGCAGCGCGGCCATCTGCTTCGCCGTTTCCAGGTCTGTCACATGCTCGATGCGCACCACACTTCCGCGATAGCGCTACACGGCGGGCGCCACCGCAAGCTCCTTCTCCTCGAAGGCGGGAGGCGATAGCTTCCAGCGCCCGGCCAGCTCGCAGCCCTCCAGAAACAGCGACAACTCGGCCACCGTCAGCTCCACGCTCAGCGCACCCGCCTGTACCCAGGGCCTGGCGAAGCGTCCCTTGAAGAGGCGTTTGGTGAGCAGCAAAAGCCCCGTGCCGTCGAAGTACAGCACCTTGGCGCGGCGACGGCACCGCCCGACGAAGAGGAAGACGTCGCCCTTGAGAAGCTGTCCGCACGAGAGCTTCACCCTGCCCCTGGTGGTCATCCTCTCGGTGCCCCTGGCGGTGCTGGGAGCGTTGGGGTTGCAGATGCTGCGAGGGCTGCCCAACGACGTCTTCTGTCAGGTGGGGCTCGTCATGCTGGTGGGGCTGGCGAGCAAGAACGCCATCCTCATCGTGGAGTTCGCTGAACAGCTGCGCGAGCAGGGACGCAGCGCCATGGACGCCGCCATCGAGGCCTCCGAGGTGCGCTTGCGCCCCATCCTGATGACCTCCATCGCCTTCCTGCTGGGCGTGGTGCCGCTCATGCTGGCCAAGGGCGCCGGAGCCGCCGCGCGCAACAGCCTGGGCACGGCGGTCTTCGGAGGCATGTTGGTGTCCACCGTCGTCAACCTCGTCTTCATCCCCAGCCTCTACGTGCTCATGCAGAAGCTGCGGGGCGAGTCGAAGCGCTCGCGCGATGAGGAGGAGGAACAGGAGGACCTGCCCGTGGTGCACCCTTCGAGTGGGTGAGGTGAGCCGCCTCCCCATCACCGACGGGCCGCGCTCCACCACCAGGAAAACTCGCTGCCGCGACTTAACTTTCTCTCTTGCCCATGTTGGCATGTTCCGACATGCCAGCCGTCCGCCATCTCCAGCGCGCCGTAAGCACAACCCTTGCGCTCACCCTCGTCGGGTGCGGCTCAGCCACCGTCGGAGCCGTTGGCAATCTCGCCACCGCGAAGTGGGTGAGCCCGCCCTTCCCCCGTCCGGAGGGTGGTCAGTTGCGGACGACCATCTATTACGGGCCATGGCACTGCAGCGCCGCCTTCATGTCCCGGTGCGAGGCAAGGTGCGCAGCGCAAGGGCATGCGCTCATGGGCTGCATCTGGCTGGCCGATTTCAAGGGCGACTGGCAGGGACGCTTCCTGCTGCGCCCGGTGGGAAGTGGCTGACTCCGGGCCCTTCTCGCCCGTACTCGGACTGAGGACGGCGCGATGACTACGCACATGCCCCGGCTGCTTGCGGAAATCACCCAACACCACTTCCCGAATCCACCTGCGACGGCGCAGCCCTCTTTCGGCCCTGGCCGGATACCAACTTCTGGATCCTCCCGCTGGCTGAGATTCGCCGCGCACGCGTGGCCATCCAGGGACGCGATCAGGACGCGAACGGCCCGGCGTCCTGGTACGCGCTCGTCGACCTCCAGGACACGGACTTCGTCCTGGTTGACGTGGGGCAACAGGAGAACGCCCGCTACACACTGCGCGACGGCTACCACGGAACGTTCCCGGATCCCGTCCACTCCCGGGTCATTGCGCGGTCCTTTGGAGAGTTCTTGGAGAAGGCTTTGGCCAGCGAAGACGACTTCTTCTGGCTGAGCAGCGCCCCATCCGAGAGTTGAGCCGTGTGTTGCTTCACGCTGTGCGGGTGGAAGCGATCGATCCGGAAGATCGGGTAGTCGCGTCCGTAACCGATGGCATCCGTCCCTTGATCCTCGGGAAGCTGCGCGGACCGGTGGAGGCCCAGCGCCCCCAGGGCCGCGTCAAAGAAGGCAGCGGAACGGGTGACGTCCGCGACTCCAATCCCTCTCGCGGGAGTGGAGCCGCCCCGTCCAGGTGTGGCCCATCCTCTCCGCCGAGTGCGACTACTCCGGGAAGTGGTTCTCCGAGAACCGCGCCTCCGACGCGCTCGAACTCGCGGAGACGACCGTGCTCGACGCCTTCCGCGCCGACGACCGGCCCTCCCGCAACGGCCTGCGCATCGCGGGGTTCGCCTACTTCGCCCGGACCGATCTCGTCACCGCGCTCGGCGCGGCGGCGTGCGGCGCGCCCTGAAGCCACGAGCACGGGCCTCCGGCGCTTCACGGCGATGACACGTCCCGGGCGCCGGCATCCTTGCACCGGCGCCCGTCCTCACCGAGCATCGAGCCGTGTCTCCACGCCCCTCCCCGTCGTCACTCCGCTCGCACGCCTCGCTGGTGGGTTCGCATTGAGCCCGGGCGCCAGTCCTCCACTTCATCGCGTCCTGGCCGATGTCTTCGTGCTCACGCGCGCGCAGGAGGTTGCGCTCGTCCTCGGCGCGGCGCTCTGCACCGCGTTGCTCGCGCAGGTCGCCCTCACGGTGCCAGGTTCACCGGTGCCCATCACGGGACAGACGCTCGCGGTGGTCCTCACGGCCGCCGCGCTCGGACCCAGGCGCGGCATGGCCGGGCAGCTCGCGTATCTCCTGCTGGGGGCCGTGGGACTGCCGTTCTTCGCCAAGGCGGCCAGCGGCTGGGGACAGCTTGTCGGACCGACCGGCGGCTACCTGGTGGGCTTCCTCCCCGCGGCCTTCCTCGTGGGCCTCGCGGCGCGCCACGGCTACGACAGGCGACCGTGGACGGCGGTGCCCCTCTTCATCGCGGGCCAGCTCGTCATCCTGGCCGTCGGCGTGTCCTGGCTTTGCGTGGCGGCCTCCCTCGACTTCGCCACGGCCCTCCAGAAGGGCTTTGTTCCCTTCATTCCAGGCGGATTGCTCAAGGCCGCCATCGCCGGACTGCTCATGTTCCTCGCCTGGCGGTTCGTACGGGCTCGCGCGTCGTGATGCGGAGCGCGGGCTCCAACTCCCGCCCACCGGGGTCAGACTCCCTCCTTCGCTCGAAGCGCTCGTTCGACATCGGGGAGGAACGGGCTGCCTCCCTGCTTCGCATGATCCAGCGCCTTGTCGCGGTCGAGCATTCCATCAGGGCTCCCGTCCTTCCTCTACGCGGCAGCGCCCGAGAGGGGCAGCGGCCTGGGCGGCGGCTCAGCGACGTCCCGGAGGGCCGGCGGGAGATGCGCCGTGTGCTGGTAGGCTGCGGCGGCACCTTGCGAAGAGGAACCCCGTGTCGACCCCGCACCTGCGCTCCCACATCCGCCGCGTCGGCAACCGCTTCATCGTCCTGGGTGGGGCCTTCGTGCTCATCGGAGCGCTGCTGCTCTGGCGGGTCTCGAGTGTGCTCGGCGGCGCCCTGAGAGGTGGAGTCCTCCTGTTCGGGATGACGGGCTCCGTGGGGGCCTTCGGACTCGTGGGGCTCGCGCTCGGGCTCGTCTGGCGCCTCAAGCCCGAACTGCACCCGAACCTGCGCTGGCTGCATCGGGGCGGCCCCGGGACTCTCGACGAGGCCGAGCGGGAGCTGGCCGCCGCCATGCCCGCGGCGCGTGCCTGGGGCCTCATCATGGCGCCGAACTTCGCCTTCACCCTGCTGCCGCTGACCTTTCAGGCCCGGCGGCTGCAGTCGCTGGCATGGGTGCACGGCGCCGAGGAGGAGGTTCGCCACAACGGGGTGCTCATCCAGACGAACCACCTCGTCAAGCTGCGCTTCACGGACCAGCCCTCGCTCTCGGTCGCCTTCCGTGACCCGCCGGCGCGCAACGTGTTCCTCGACAGCGTGCGCGAGCGCTGGCCGCACGTCGTGGTGGGCTACGACGCCGCCCTCGAGAAGCTGTGGCGGACCGACAAGGCCCGCTTCACAGCAACGACGTCCGGTCGCGCGTCCTGATCCGGAGCGCGGGCCCGAACTTCCAACGAGGCGCGGCTACGACACGGAAGCGCGGAGCCACGCGTCGAACCGCGTCGTCCCGAGGCGCGGTTTGCCGCTCGGCGTGAGCGCCGTGTCGTCCAGTTCCACGCCGAAGTAGTGAGCACGCGCGTCGGCGATGACCTGGCGACCGTCCCGCTTCGCGCGCAGGTAACGCTGGACGACGTCGACCAGCCGAACGCGCTCCGGCCCGGCCACTTCGACGATTCCCTGCACGGGCGCGCCCAGCGCCGCATCCGCCACCGCGTCCGCCACGTCGTCCGACGCGATGGGCTGCATCAGCGCCGTGGACAGGCGCACCGTCTCCCCTTGCGTCCCCGCCTGCGCGATGCCGCCCATGAACTCGAAGAACTGCGTCGCGCGCACGAGGGTGTACGGGGTCCTGCCGGCCTTGATGAGGTTCTCCTGGGCCATCTTGCCGCGGAAGTAGCCGCTGCCCAGAAGCCGCTCGGTGCCGACCACGGACAACGCGACGTGGTGCTTCACGCCGGCCTTCTCTTCCGCCGCCAGGAGATTGCGCCCCGACGTCTCGAAGAACTCCATCACGGCCCTGTCCTCGAACGACGGTGAGTTGGCCACGTCCACCACCACCTGCGCGCCCGCGAGCGCCTCCGCCAGCCCCTCGCCCGTCAGGGTGTTGACGCCCGTGCTGGGGGCCGCCGCCACCACCTCATGGCCCTGCTCGCGAAGCCGCTTCGCCAGCTTCGTTCCAATGAGGCCCGTGCCGCCGATGACCACGATTTTCATGTTTGCCTTTCAGTTGACGGTGGAAACGTACGGATGAAAGGCTCTGGCAGCCATGCCAACCAACCCTGGTTTTCTGCCAAACCCCTACGGGCCGCGCACCGTGCTCTTCGTCGCCTTTCCGGACATGGGGCTCCTGGACCTGACAGGGCCACAGACGGTGTTCTGGGCCGCGACGAAGGCGCTGGCCGAGCGCGGAGAGCCCGGGTACGTCCGCCACACCGTGAGCCTGGACGGCGGGCTGGTGCAGACGGCCGAAGGCGTCGCGTTGCACACCGTGCCGCTCGCCGGCTTCACGGACGTCCCCGTGGACACGGTCGTCGTTCCTGGCTCACCGTCCATCGAACAGGTGCTGGCCCGCTCCGAGCCCCTGATTGAATGGCTTCGGCGCAAGGCGGAAGCGACGCGCCGTACCGCCTCGGTCTGCAGCGGCACCTTCCTGCTGGCCCAAGCCGGGCTGCTTCACGACAAGCGCGCGGCCACGCATTGGGCCCTGTGCGATCTGCTGCGCGAGCGCTTCCCGTCCATCCAGCTCGACCGGGACGCGCTCTTCGTCCGGGAAGGCCGGGTGTGGACCTCCGCCGGAGTCACCGCGGGCATCGACCTGGCCCTCGCCCTGGTGGAGGCGGACCATGGACGTGACATCTCCATGAAGGTGGCCCGGGAGCTGGTCGTCTTCCTGAAGCGTCCGGGCGGTCAATCCCAGTTCAGCGAGCTGTTGCAATCACAGACCCAGGACAGCGCCGACTTCGATGAGCTGCACCTGTGGATCACGGACCACCTGGGCAGTGACGATCTCACCGTCGAAACGCTGGCGGACCGAGCCCGCATGAGCCCGCGCAACTTCGCGCGCGTCTACAAACAGAAGACGGGCCGCACCCCGGCGAAGGCGGTGGAGGTCATGCGGCTGGAGGCGGCCCGGCGGATGCTGGAGGATTCCAAGCGCAACGTCGACCAGGTCGCCCGGATGTGCGGCTTCGGAAGCGAGGAACGGATGCGGGTGACCTTCCAGCGCAACCTCTCCATTTCGCCGAGGGACTACCGGAAGCGGTTCGCGACGTAGACAGAGCCGGGAGCACCTGGGGAAGAGCTGCACGGAGCGCCGCAAGCGTGGGCGAGGGGAACCGGTGAAGTCCTTTCGGGTGCATTCAGCCTCCTGGGGGCAGGCAGTCCAGGGCGGCACGCTTGCGATACACGGGGATTTGAGGCACGAGACACGCCTCGTGATCGTCCGTCCCCGTCCTGGCTTCTTCAAGCTCCTGTTCGTCGTGCGCGGCACCATCCTGCCGCGCGTCCTGCCCCACGTCCTCGGCGTCGCGGCACTCGCCTCGCTCGTCGTCCTGACGCTCAAGCAGGGATACCTGCGGCTCCCCGTCACGTCGCCCGCGCCGCTGTCACTGCTCGGCATCGCGCTCTCCATCTTCCTCGGGTTCCGCAACAACGCCTGTTACGACCGGTGGTGGGAGGGCCGGAAGCAGTGGGGCGCGCTCATCATCGAGGTGAGGGCCTTTACCCACGCGGCCATCGCGCTGCTGGACGACGGGACTGCCGAGCTGCCCGTCGCGGGGCGGCAGGCGGCCCGGAGACTGGTGCACCGCACCATCGCCTTCCCGTACGCACTCGCCGCGCACCTGCGGGGGCAGGATGCCACGGAGGACATCGGACTCTATGTCTCGGAGCCCGAGCGCTCGCGCGTCCTGGCCAGCGGGAACCGCCCGAACGCCCTCCTGCGCGAGCACCAGGTGGAGCTGGCCCGCCTGCTGCGGGAGGGTCGGCTCACCGACATCACCTGGGCTGCCTTGAACGAACGGGTCCACGTCATGATGAGCGTGTTCACCGCCTGCGAGCGCATCCGCCTCACGCCCCTGCCCTTCGCCTACACGGTGCTCCTGCACCGCACCGCCTACCTCTTCTGTCTCCTGCTTCCCTTCGGGCTCGCCGAGTCGATGGGCTGGTTCACCCCGGTGCTGTCGGCGATGATTGCCTACACCTTCTTCGGCCTGGACCTCCTGAGCGAAGAGCTGGAGGAGCCGTTCGGGAACACACCCAACGACCTGCCCCTGCTCGCGATGTCCCGCACGGCGGAGATCAACATGCTGGAGGCGCTGGGCGAGCCCCAGCCCGAGCCGCTGCGCCCCAAGGACTTCATCCTCGGATAGCGGTCGCCGCGCGGACAAACATTCCCGAGTCCATGTGCCTTCCTCGAAGGGATGTCGGACACTCACGGGGTAAGCAGTCATCGCGCCAGCCAGAGGAGTCACGTGAAGAAACCCTGGGAGTGGGCAGAAGAGGACCTCCTTGAACTCATCAACAGCCAGGTCCAGGAGTCGCTGACCCTGGACTACAAAGCATCCAAGGCACTTGACCGCACCGAGAAGGTGAAGGACGAAATCACAAAAGATGTTTCAGCCCTCGCGAATTCAGCGGGCGGAACGCTTGTCTACGGGATTCCCGAGAACAAGCAGACTCGGATGGCGGAGCGAATCGACGAAGGTGTCGACCCCGCGGTGGTGACACGCGAGTGGCTGGATCAGGTCATCAACTCGGGCATCCAGCGGCGCATCGATGGCGTTCGGATCCAACAGATTCCACTGACGAAATCGAGCCCGGGGCGCGTCGCCTATGTGGTCCATGTGCCCCAGAGCGTCCGAGCCCCCCATCAGGCCCGAGACAAGCTCTTCTACAAGCGCTTCGAGTATCAATCGAAGCCCATGGAGGAATACGAAATACGGGACGTGTCCCGACGGCAAGAAGTGCCGGACCTCCGAGTCACCTTTCATCTGTCCCTGTCCGGACACAGCACCCCGAATCGGGACATCCACCCATGGCACATCATTCTTGAGAACAAGTCTTCTGTTCCCTGCCACGAGGCGGTCATCGACCTGCTGTTCGACGGGAACTTCCGGCTTCACGACCGGGGCCCTTTGCACGTCGCTCATCACGAGCTCATCACCAGCGAGAAGGGAACGATTCAGGGCGCGGCCTGCCGCCTTTTCTGGTCGTCGAAGGGAGGGCTCCCAGCGTTCGATGCGTGCCCCGTCGAGGTAGCGGAGCGCCCCATCGTGATCTCCCACAAGCAACTGCTCGACGGTCGATACCTCGTGAAGTGGAAGGTCAGCGCGCCGCGCACCAGCCCCAAGGATGCGTGGACGGCCTACAACCTCTTCCACAAAGGAACGACCACGGAGTTTGGATTCACGGATGAAGACCTGTCCGAGGAACAGGCCTTCGAGTTGCCCGGCGTACGCTGGTCCAAGAATCAATTGATAACAACAGAATGGAAGTGAGTGCCCCGACTGAGCAGCAACTGGCGGACGATGCCCGCCAGGGATCGCTGAGCGATGCCGGGTGGATCCTCCACCTACTGCATCGAGCCACCCGACTGGTATATGGCCGCCCGACAAGCACTCGTGACGACGGTCGCACCGGGGTTGAGTGACTTCGATCTTCCGGATTACGACCAGTCGGTCATTTGCGTCCTACGCTCCGCCCCCAAGCCTCCACCCGTCGTTCCTGAAACCGGACTTACGAAGTGAAGTCCGTGGAGAGGGAGAGCGCGCGGTGGGCGGCCAGCTCCCGAGCGACGAAGGCGTTCTTGTCCTCGATGCCCTTCACCGTGTCGCTGCCCAGGGCGAGGCGCAGCGGGGGCCGCTCCAGCTTCACCAACTCCATCAGCGCGGTGGCGAGCTTCGCCGGGTCTCCCGGCTGCTGGTGGTTGATCTGGGTGGCGCGAGCGCGCGTCGCGCCGGACGTCTCCGCGTAGTCGGGGATGATCTTCGCCGCCCGGGTGAGCGACATCTCATCCAGGAAGTCGGTGCGGAAGTAGCCGGGCTCAACGACCGTGACGTGGATGCCCAACGGGGCGAGCTCCTCATGCAGCGCCTCGCTCAGCCCTTCCACGGCGAACTTCGTGGAGCAGTACACGCCGAACCCCGCCCCCGCGCGGTACCCGCCGACGGACGAGAGGTTGATGACATGCCCGGAGCGCTGCTGGCGCATGACGGGCAGCACGGCGCGGGTGACGGCCAGCAGGCCGAAGACGTTGGTCCGGTAGAGCTTCTCGATCTCCTCGGCGCTCGACTCCTCGACGCCCCCGAGCAGCCCGAAGCCCGCGTTGTTCACGAGCACGTCGATGCGCCCCGCGTCCGCCACGACGCGCCGGGCCTCGGCCTCGTCGGTCACGTCCAGCTTCGCGACGACCAGCCGGGGGTGCGCCTGAAGGGGAATGCTCTGGGGGTTGCGCGCGGTGGCGATGACTCGGTCACCCGCGTCGAGCGCCGCCTGCGCGATGCGAAGTCCAAATCCACGGGATGCTCCAGTGATGAGCCAGGTCTTCATGTGCGTGCTCCTTGGGAGGGGTTCCACACGCATAGAGATAGGCGCTGGCCATCCATGAGGGAATGGATACAGCATGCACAAGACCGTTGAGCCCCGCTCAACAGTGGAGAGGGAGCATCCATGCAGGCCGACGTCCGTGAGCTGACGGTGTTCCTGGAGATCGCCAGGCACCTGAACTTCCGTCGCGCGGCGGGGGCGCTGGGGGTGACGCCCTCGGCGCTGAGCCACAGCCTGAGGGGGCTGGAGGAGAAGCTGGGCCTGCGGCTGGTGCACCGCACCACCCGGAGCGTCGGACTCACAGCGGCCGGAGAGCGGCTCGCCGAGCGGCTCCGCCCCGCGTTCCGGGACATCGACGATGCTCTCGATGACCTGAACGCCTTCCGCGAGGCACCCGTGGGCCGGCTGCGCATCACCGCGGCCCGGGTGGCGACGCGGCTGGGATTGATGCCGGTGCTCGGCCCCTTCATGGCGGCCTACCCGGGCATCGAGGTGGACATCGTCGACAACCCCGCGTTCGTGGACATCGTCAAGGAGGGCTTCGACGCGGGCGTGCGCTTCCGCGAGCGCGTGGCCGCGGACATGGTGGCGATTCCGCTCGGGCCTCCGCTGCGCTCGGCCATCGTCGGCTCGCCGGAGTACTTCGTGAAGCACCCTCTTCCGAAGACCCCGAAGGACCTCGCCACACAGGACTGCATCCAACTGCGGTTCAGCAATGGCTCACGCTACGCCTGGGAGCTGGAGCGCAATGGCCAGGAGCTGGAGGTGGAGACGCGGGGCTCCCTGGCCCTGAGCGATCAGGTGGAGATCCTGGAGGCCGCGCTCGCGGGCCTGGGGCTGGGGTATGTCTTTGAGTCCCAGGTCGAGTCCCTGGTGCAGCAGCGGCGGCTGGTCCGCGTCCTGGAGGCCTGGTGCCCGCCCTACCCCGGGTTCTTCCTCTACTACCCGAGCCGCAGGCACCTGCCGCCCGTGCTCAAGGCCTTCGTCGACTTCGTGCGGGCGAGGACCTGAAGCAGCGGGCGGGGGCGCGCCTCCGCATCTGTCGCGGGGCGTCGCATGACCTGCGATGCGACGCCCCTGCGCGGCCCGCGGCTCAGTACAGCTCGGCGGTCGCGAGGTACGGGAGGCTCGTGCCGTTCTCTCCGCCCACCACGAGCACCTGGCCGTTGGAGAGCCGTGTCGCCGTGTGCGCCCGGCGGGCCTGGATGAGCGTGGCGGTGTTCGACCACGTGCCGGAGGCATACACCTCCACGCTGCCGAGGATGGCGGTGGCGCCCGTCCCGCCCGCCACGAGCACCCGGCCATCCTGCAGCGCCGTCGCCGTGAAGCGCGCGCGGGCTTGAATGAGCGCCCCCTTGGCGGTCACGGAGGGGGCCTTGAAGAACGGATTGAGCAGCTCGGTCGTGGCGAGGGAGGCGCTGGTACCCGTCCCACCCGTCACGAGCAGGTTGCCGTCATTCAGCAGTGTCGCGGTGTGGAAGGCACGGGCCTGGGCGAGGGTCAGCGCGCTCACCGCGCTCCAGGTGCCGGTCGTCGGGTTGTATTGCGCGGCCGTGGCGAGGGCCGAGGTGACGGCGGTGGTGCTCTGGCCGCCCACCACCAGGACCTGCCCCGGCGTCATCTGGAACTGCGCGGGCAGCAGCGTCGCCGTGTGGCTGTAGCGGACCGTGGGCAGCGAACCCGTGGCGGTCCAGACGCCCGTCGCCGGATCATACAACTGCGCCGTGGCGAGGGCCGCCGTGCCATAGCCTCCCACCACGAGCACCTTGCCGGTGGGCAGCAGCGTCGCGGTGTGGAAGTACCGGGCCTGGGTCAGCGAGCCCGTGGAGGTCCAGACGCCCGTCGCCGGATCATACAGCTGCGCCGTGGCGAGGGCCGCCGTGCCGATGCCTCCCACCACGAGCACCCTGCCATCCGGCAGCAGCGTCGCGGTGTGGCCGTAGCGGGCCCCGGTGAGCGCGCCCGTGGTCGCCCAGGTGCCGGTGGCCGGGTCATACAGCTCCGCGCTCGCCAGCGCGCCAGCGGCCCCCTGCCCTCCCACCACGAGCACCCGGCCGTCCGGCAGCAGCGTCGCCGTGTGGTAGCGGCGGGCCTGCGCGAGCGGACCGGTCGCCTTCCAGGTTTCGACGGCCGGGTCATGCAGCTCGAAGCCGCGCAGGGTGCCGCTGGGGCCGAGCCCCGCCATGACGAGCACCTTCCCGTCGGGCAGCGCGGTCGCGGTGTGCCAAGCGCGGCTCGTCGTGAGCGGAGCGGAGGTGTGCCAGGCGCCCAGCGTCGGCTCGAAGAGCTCGGTGCTGGAGATGAAGCCGGTGGTGACCTTGCCGCCCGCCATCAGCACCTGGCCATCCGGCAGCAGCGTCGCGGTGTGGCTGGAGCGCCCCACCGCCATCGAACCCGCTGCGGTCCACGCGCCGGTGGCCGGGTCATACAGTTGGGCCGTGGCCAATGCCTCGGTGGCGCCATCTCCACCGGCCACGAGCACCTTGCCGTTGTCCAGCAGCGTCGCCGTGTGAGCCGAACGCGCCGTCAGCGCGCCCGTCGCGGTCCAAGCGCCGGTGGCCGGGTCATAGAGCTGGGCGGTGGCCAGTGCCGCGGTGGCGCTCCTGCCGCCCGCGACGAGCACCTTGCCGGTGGGCAGCAGCGTCGCGGTGTGGAGCGAGCGCGCCGCCGCCAGGGAGCCCGTCGTCGTCCAGGTGCCGGTGGCCGGGTCGAACACCTCGCTGGTCGCGAGGGGGCTGCTGGCGCCCAGCCCGCCGGTGACGAGCACCCGGCCATCGGACAGCAGCGTCGCCGTGTGGACGCGGCGGGCCTGCGCGAGCGAGCCCGTCGTCGTCCAGGTGCCGGTGGCCGGATCCAGCAGTTCGCAGGTGGCGAGCGCGCCGCTGGCGTCCTTTCCGCCGGTGACGAGCACCCTGCCATCCGTCAGCCGCGTGGCCGTGTGGCTGTCGCGGGCCTGGGCCAGCGCGCCGGTGACGGACACGGTGCCCGTGGCGGGGTCCGCCAGTTCGGCGCTGGCGAGGGGACCGGTGGCGCCCAGCCCGCCCACGACGAGCACCCGGCCGTCGTCCAGCGTCGTCGCCGTGTGGAGCTGACGGGCCTCGGCCAGGGTCGGAGTCGGCGCCCACGAGCCCGTGGTCGGGTCGAACACCTCGGAGGTCGCGAGCGCGCCGCTGAGGCCGCGCCCGCCCACCACGAGCACCCGGCCATCGAGCAGCGTCGTCGCCGTGGGGCTGGAGCGGACCTGCGAGAGAGCCCCCACCGTGGAGGAACCGGTCGCCGGATCATACACCTGTGCGGTCTTGCTTCCGCCCGCGAGGAGGACCCTGCCCTGGGACAGCAGCGTCGCGGTGTGGAAGGAACGACCCTCCGACATCGAGGCAGTAGCGGCCCAGGTGCCCGTGGCCGGGTTGTACGCCACGGCCGTCGCGAGGCTGACGTTCGCATTGCTTCCTCCCGTGACAAGCACCCTGCCATCGGACAGCAGCGTCTGTCCGGCATAGGCGCGGTACGCGGGGAGCGCGCCAGTCGCGGCCCAGGTGCCGGTCGCCGGATTGTAGAGCAGGCACGAGGAGTAGTAGGCGCCGGACGCGGCGTGTCCGCCCACGAGGAGCGCCTTGCCAGTGAGCAGCGCCGTCACCTGATGCCTGTAGCGGATGTTCGGCATTGCGCCAGTGGTCGCCCAGGTGCCGGTGGCCGGATCATAAAGCTCCGCGCTGGCGAGGATGTTGGACCCGGTGACGCCGACACCAAGGCCCCCCGCCACCAACACCTTGCCGTTGCTCAGCAGGGTCGCTGAGTGGAAGTAGCGAGCCACCGAGAGCGCGCCCGTGGTGGACCACGTCCCCGTGGCTGGGTCATACAGCTCCGCGCTGGAGCGGGGACCGAGCTCACCGCCCCCCCGGCCTCCCGTCACGAGCACCCGGCCGTCGGGAAGCAGCGTCGCCGCATGGTTGAAGCGGCCTTCCGCGAGCGAGCCGGTGACGGACCAGGTGCCGGTGGCCGGATCATAAAGCTCCGCGCTGGCGAGGCCGATGTTACCGGAGACAAGTCCTCCCACCACGAGCACCCGGCCATCCGGCAGCAACGTCGCCGTGTGGTCCTCTCGCACCGAGGACAGGTTCGCCGTGGCGGTGAGCGCCGTCGCGGCGCCCTGACCCCATGTCCCCTCCTGCACCAGGTCGGGCCCGCATGCGGTGAGCGCGAGCATGAGCGCCACGATGAGCGGGGCGGCACGAGAGGAAGCTTCGGGTGATTCGAAGTGGGGCATGGGCTGACGCTTTCGAGATGGACGCGCCGGGGTGGGCTTCACCGGCGCGGTCACGTTAGGTCATCCGGGATGATTCATGGAGTACCGCGGAGGTGGGCCTGCCACCAGCGATGCAGGGACGCGACATCGCCATCGCACAGAAGAGGCATGGCTTCGTGCAATCGCGCGTCGGGCCAATCCCACCAGCTCATCTCCAGCAGCATGGCGATCTGCTCCTCGGAGAAACGCTTGCGGATGGGCCGGGCCGGATTGCCCCCGACGATGCTGTAGGGCTCGACATCCCTGGTCACCAGCGCCCGGGTGCCGATGACGGCGCCGTGACCGACGTGGATGCCAGGCATGATGATGGCTTCCGAGCCAATCCAGACATCGTTGCCGATGACCGTGTCTCCCGCCGCCAGGTACCCGTCGCGTGCGCCGGCGAAGTGCGGCACCTCTGACATGTAGAAGAACGGAAAGGTGCTGACCCATTCGTTCCGATGGCCTTGATTCCCAGCCATGATGAAGGCCGCACCCGAGCCGATGGAGCAGAAGCTGCCCACGATCAGCCGGTCCGCGCCCTCATGGGGCAGCAGGAAGCGCGCACAGTCATCAAAGCTGTGACCGTGGTAGTAGCCGGAGTAGTAGCTGTGGCGCCCGACGACGATGTTGGGATGGGTGACCTGCCGGTCCAGCGTGATGCCCTTGAAGGGACTCTCGAAGAAATTGGCCATGCGGCCGCCCGACGATCTCTGGCTGGAAACCTGACAGCATAGAGTGCGGTGTCGTTCACCCACGCATCGCCCTCCTCCCCCGAGGCCCCATGTCCCACCGGATGCTCCATGCTCCCTGCCTGCGCGACGCGGCGGCGGTGCTCTTCCTCGCGCTGCTCGCGACCACCCCCGCTGCCGCACGGGGGCGCTATTACAACCACTCCGGCAGCATCGAAACGAGTCATCCGGACTGGTTGAGCTGGATGCCGGGCTCCGCGAGCCTCGCCTCCCTTTCGCTGCCGGGCACCCATGACTCCATGGCGTTCACCTCGACGGGCGGCGACCTCACCCAGACGCAATCCCTGAGCCTGAGGGCCCAGCTGGACGCGGGCCTGCGTGCCCTGGACATCCGGTGTCGCCACATTGGCGACCGGTTCGCCATCCACCATGGCGTCGTCTACCTGAACGCCAACTTCGATGACGTGCTGACGACCACCACCCAGTTCCTGCGCGACCATCCCGGCGAAACGATCCTCATGCGGGTGAAGGAGGAGCACACCCCGGAGGGCAACAGCCGCGGCTTCCAGCAGACGTTCGAGTGGTATCGCAACCAGCCCGCCTACAGCCCCTATGTCTGGCGAGGCACCCACGTCCCCACGCTCGGGGAGGTGCGCGGCAAGATCGTCGTCCTGGACAACTTCAGCGGTGGCGCCTACGGCGTGAGCTGGGGTTCGCTGGCCCTCCAGGATGACTGGACCGTGTCCACCATCTTCGACATCGACAACAAGTGGGACAAGGTCCGGGACCACCTGGGGAGGACGAACGCGGGGGCCCCTCCCACGCTGTATGTGAACTTCCTCAGTGGCTCCTCCGTGGCCGCCTTTCCCAACGTGGTGGCCGGAGGCGACGGCCTCTCCATCCGGGGCGTCAATGACTTCGCCATCGACCATCTGGTGGGAGGCAACGTCCAGCGCGCGGGGGTCATGATGATGGACTTCCCGGGAGCGGGGCTGATCGACGCCATCCTGGCCCTCAACTACCGGTTGCTGCCTTCCGCCAGCATCCTCCCAGGCGATTTCGGCACTGCGTTCAGGAACATCTCCTACACGCTTGGCGGTGACGCCCAGGCCCGCTGGTATGGCCTCAACGCGTTCCTCCAGAACGCCGCCCCGGGACGGTACTGGCATGCCCTGGCGCTCAAGGGCAGTTGGGCCGGTTGGATGCACACGGATGGAAGCTACGTCCAATCCGACACCATGGATGACTACACGCACCTGGCCTTCACCTCGCGCACGGTGACGAGCGCGGTGAGCAATGGCTTCCTGGGCGGCTTCGTGAACGCCCAGCTCGGCGCGCTGTCAGGAAGCACGAGCGACCGGGCCCTCCAGCTTCATGGTCGGGTGAGCTCCCGCTTCCCCTTCCAGCTCTGGAGCGTGGTCGTGAAGAAGGCGCCCGGCGGACTCAGCAACTGGGCGTATTCGGATTACGGGACGGGCTACAAGGCCTCCCTGGGCGACTACACGTATGCCGTCCAGGCCTACTCCGCCTCGGACGGGGTGTACCTCTACGAGCACGGCCAGTTCGAAGGCAACGTGCTGCGGCTCACCTCCGGCGTCGACTATCTGGGCGACCTGGGCTTCGATGACATCCTGTCCTCCGTCAGGATCCTCGGCCCCTATCGCGCGACCCTCTGCGAACACCCTTCGCGAACGGGCAGGTGCTTCAGCACGACCCAGAGCCTGAGCGACATCAACGCCGCTGCGGGAGGCCCCTGGAACGACCAGATCTCCTCCGCCGGTATCGACTTCGTCGGCCTCCGCTGAGCCCAGGCAAAGAGATTCGCCCTATTCCGGAATGTCCGAATAACATGGACATTCCGGCTTCGGCGCTCGCAATGTCTGCCTGTCGCCGAAGCCGGCGACAGGAGATCGCACCATGCTGAAGTCGAAGCCACTCGCGTCCTGCCTCCTTCCCGTCCACCGCTTCGGGTCGGCGCTCGCTGCCCTCACCCTGTTTGCATTCACGCCAGCGGCCCAGGCTGATTCGGCGATCTACGGCGGCGGCCCCTTCTATTCCGGCGGCACCGCGGTGATGGATGACCTGCGCGGCTCGGGCTTCACCACCGTGATCCTGTGGAGCTTCCACATCGAGGACAACGGCGACCTCGTCTACAACGACATCCCGGTGGTCAGGAACGGCGCCTACATCGGTGACCCGGCCTGGCCCACGCGGCTGGCCACGCTCAAGACCGCGCCCACGTCCGTCAATCGCATCGAAGTGTCGATTGGCGCCTGGAGCGTTCCCGACTTCGAGCGCATGGCCCGGCTGGTCAACGGCACCGCCACGGGCTGCGGCAGCACCCTCGTCTGCGGCACCGGCAGCAACAGCATCCTGTACCGCAACTTCCAGGCGCTGAAGACCGCCACGGGCGCCAACGCGGTCAACTTCGACGATGAGAGCGCCTACGACCTCGCCCCGACCACCCAGTTCGGGCAGATGCTGATTGGCCAGGGCTACAAGATCACCTTCGCGCCCTACACCCAGCAGACCTTCTGGCGGAGCCTCAAGGACAACCTCGGCAGCGCGGTGGACGGCATCTACCTCCAGGTCTACGACGGCGGCGCCGGCAACAACCCGGCGAGCTGGAACACCGCGATGGGCATGACCGTCGACCCGGGCCTGTGGTCGCGCCACGGCTCTGGCTGCGGCAGCGGCGACAGTCCGGCCACGGTGCAGAGCAAGATGAGCAACTGGAAGAGCACCGCTGGCATCAACGGCGGCTTCATGTGGCTCTACGACGACATCCAGGCGTGCGGGGCGCAGGGCACGGCCGCGCAGTACGCGGCGGCGATCAACACCGCGGTCAGCGGCAACACCCCGCCGGTGGCCAACTTCGGCGTCACCGTGAGCGGACTCACGGCGACCTTCAGCGACGCCTCCAGCGACAGCGACGGCAGCATCACCTCCCGCAGTTGGAACTTTGGCGACGGCAGCGGCTCGACCGCGACCAATCCCAGCCGTGTCTATGCCAGCACCGGCAACTACAACGTCACCCTGACCGTGACCGACAATGGCGGCGCCAGCAACACCAAGACCCAGACCGTCTCGGTCGGCGCCGGCAACGTCAACCTGGCGCTCAACAAGCCGACGACCGGCTCCAGCGCCTGCAACACCAGCGAAACGGCGGCCAAGGCGGTCAACGGAAGCGTCTCCGGCGGCACCACCGACAAGTTCTGCTCGTTGGCCGCTCCTGCGTGGCTTCAGGTGGACCTCGGCTCGGCGCAGACGGTCAGCAGCTTCGTCGTCAAGCATGCCGGCGCGGGCGGCGAATCGAGCACCTGGAACACCCGGGCCTTCACCCTCCAGACCTCCACCAACGGCACGACCTGGAGCACCCCGGTGACGGTGACCAACAACACCGCCAACACGTCGACCCACGCGATCAGCGCCACCTCGGCGCGCTACATCAAGCTCAACGTGACCACCCCGTCCCAGAACGGCGACCCGGCGACGCGCATCTACGAACTCGAGGTGCGCTGACCCTTCCCCACCGCCCGGGAGCGGCTCGCGCGTCGCGGACACGGACGCGCGAAGCCGCGTGGCGGCTACGGCTGCGGCACGCCCAGCTCGTAGGCCTTGCGGATGGCCTGGGCACAGGCACGTGACTTCTCGCCCTCCGCATCCGCCCCGAGCTGGCGACTGCGGGCCAGGAGCATGTACCGGGTCCTGGCGGCGTTCACCCAGGGGTAGAAACCAAAGGCTCCCGCCGAGGAGTGGCCCGTCACGGTCCACACGCCACTGACGGTCTCTCCTTCAATCCAGTGCCCCAGCCCGTAGTACGCCTGACCTGCTGCCGTCCACGGCGTGTAGGAGACGTTGGTGCCCCCCTCCCAGGCCGGAACGGAGTCCACGTTCAGCTTGGAGGACAGCTCGTACTGGTTGTTGATCAGCTTCATCAGGAAGACGCGGTAGTACGCCGCGCTGGCGGAGAAACCCCCGGCCGGGGCGACGTCGCTGTCGGACTCCGGCAGGGTGGTGCCCAGCCGGGCGTTGATCCAGTCCATGACGCTGGCCACACCGGTGCCCTTTCTCGCGCCGATATCGTCCAGGGCCAGCTTCTGCATGTGGCCGCCGTTGTAGAAGAAACGGCCGTTCTGGAGCGAGCGGTAGGAGACGTCCTTGTAGGCGGGGCCATAGCAATCCGAGACCGTCGTCCCAGCGTCCCCACACAAGGTGGTGCTCTCGTCGATGTAGCCGCTGGTGAAGTTGAGCCGCTTCTTCTCGTCCGCGGTGAGGTTCGCGTACCCCTTCGCCTGCACGTAGGCCCCCGCGTACAGCCACTTGCTCGCGGACGCGATGGGCATCACCGTCGTCGCGGACACGCCGCTGCCTCGCGGGATTGCGTAGAGCGCCCCCGCTGCATTGCCAAGCTCCCAGTAGAAGTTCCCGAGCGGCGCGCAGCTCGCCGAGGTGTTGGCCGTGTCCAGCGCGGCTTGTTCATACACCGTGAGGGCCGCCTGGGACGTGCCCAGGGACGACTCCTCGATGGGTTCAAGGGCGGCGTCCCCGGCGGTTCCACAGCCGATGAGGTCCAGGGCCAACAGCGCGCACGCCGAGATGAAGGTCGTCCTTCCGTGTTGCTTCATGCGGTGATTCCTCCGGGAAATGCCCTGTGAACCCGGGAGGCATCCGGAAGTTGCGGGGAAACTATGGGGCCGGCGTCTCCTGCGCGTCCAGGGTGCCGGAGCGGAGGGCGTGGTCGGCGACGCCCGACAGGCGCTGGGCCAGCGACTGCACGGAGTGGGTGACGTTCTGCGTCTCGTCCACCACCCTCAGCGTGCGCTGCATCTGGGCGGACAGCTCCTGGATGGCCTGGGCAATCTGGTGCGTGCCCGTGTCCTGCTGGGCCACGGCGGCGGTGATCTGGCGCACGCTGGAGCTGGTGTCGCGGATGATGGAGGCCAGCTTCTGGAGCTGCACGCCGGAGGTGCGCACCGCTTCGAGGCTGCCGATCACCCGCTGCTCGCCCTGCTCGCTCGCCTTCGCGGCCTCGCGCATGCTCGCGCCCACCCCTTCGAGCACCTCGCGGATGCGCTGGGTGGCGTGGATGGACTGGTCCGCGAGGCTGCGCATCTGCCGTGCCACCACACCAAAGCCCTTGCCGGTGTCGCCGCTGCGCACCGCCTCGATGGCCGCGTTGAGGGCCAGCATGTTGGATTGGTCCGCCAGCGCCTTCACCACGTCCACGATGCCGGCGATCTCACGCGTGCGCGCATCGAGCGTGAGGATGTGGCTGGCCATCTCCGACACCTCGGCGCGGATGGCGGAGAGGTCCGTCAGCGTGCGCTCCAGGGCCACGCCGCCGTCCAGCCCCACCTGCTCGGCCGTCTCCGCGGAGGCGGCCATCAGGCGGGCCTTGTCGGCCGTCACGTGCGAGCTCTGGCGGATCTCCTCCACCGTCTGCTCCAGTTGGTGGAGCGCCGTCGCCTGACGGCTGATGCCGGAAGTCTGCTCCTCGCTCGTGGCGCGCAGCTGCTGCACCACCGCGGCCAGCTCTCCGGCGCCGCTCCCCATGCTGTCAGCGAGCTGACGCACCTCCTTGCGCCGCTCCTCCAACCTGCGCGTGTGCTGCGCCAGGGAGCGCATCACCCGCGACGAGCGGCTTGCCACGATGCCCACGAACGACAGCGTGAGCGCGAAGAAACCCCAGTGCAGTTGGAGGTCCGCCGCATCCGCCAGGCCGAGCATGGGGAGCGTGCTGAGGACGCAGAAGAAGAAGAGGATGCCCAGGCCGACGACGAAGATGCGGGCGTCGGAGTTGCCGCGCCAGGACTCCACGGCCACGACGCCGACGCAGACCATGATCCCGGGAAGCGAATAGAGGATCATGAACGGCAGGAGCCCCTGGGCCTGGCTCAGGTTCACGAGGACGAGGGCGCCCTGGAGCGCGGCCGGGACGGAGACCACCGCCGCGCCGATGCGGAACCAGCGCATCCGCCCCTCGCCAATCGTGTCCGAGAGGAACCACGCGAGGCCCGGGAGGATGCAGTACGCGCCCAGCAGCGTGAGCTGGGTGCTGGCGACGCGCAGGTCCCAGAGCGCGGCGAACAGGCCGCTCAAGCCGAGCAGCAGCACGCCCGAGCCCCCGGAGAAGACGGTCAGTGCCACCAGCATGCGCCGCTGGCGGCGCAGCACGGCGGCGCCAGCGCTCACCCCGGCGATGGCGAGCAACATCATTCCGATGACAAACGGCGCCAGCCCCGTGCGCGTCGCCGCGGCGAGCAGTTCACGGTGCGAGCCCACCCTCGCGTCGAGCGTCACGCCGATGGCGAACCCGGTCCCCTGGATGCGCAGCAGGATGCGCGG
This sequence comes from Corallococcus praedator, assembly GCF_003612125.1. Taxonomy (GTDB): domain Bacteria; phylum Myxococcota; class Myxococcia; order Myxococcales; family Myxococcaceae; genus Corallococcus; species Corallococcus praedator. The sequence continues at coordinate 72,142 of NZ_RAWI01000001.1, read as the reverse complement.
GTCCTTCAGGTCGGGCGGCAGGGGCACCAGGTGCCAGGCCATGCTGTCCATGCTCTCGCGGCCAGAGGGGTTCACCTTCCCGCTCGCGTAGATGCGCTGGCCGCCGGAGTACGCCTCGAAGGCGTTGGCGACGTTTCCCAGATAGAGCGCCGGCTCCACCCACTTCCCCTCGGGGACGGGGATGCTCAGCCAGAGCAGCGTGTTCGTGCCACGGCCCGGAGGCACCTTCAGCGCCTCCACCGGCTGCCAGCCCTCCTCCGTGCCCGTCGCATTCGCCCAGGTGGGGATGCCCTCGGGCCCCAGCGGCGAGTCACCCCAGCGAAAGCGCCATCCGTCCAACGCGGGCACGCTGGCCCGCACCGGCGCCGCATGCGCCAGGGAAGCCGACATCAAGACAAGGAGCAGCGCGGTGCCCAGTCCCGCGAGGCATGAGCTCCTGCCCGGACGCGGGCTCACGGAGGACCTGGAGGAAACGACGAACACCTTGGGCACGAAGAAGAAGACGCGGGAGAGACCCATGTGGAAGGGATGCTCCGGCGCCAGTGATACAATTGTAAACAGGGTCTGAGACACCCCCCGGATGCCTGCTGGCCCGGAGAGCGTCGCGTGAGCATGCAGGGGAGCCAGCGGTCGCGCTGGCCAGCTCACGGACGCCATGGGCCGCTTCGTCCCACGCCTGGGTCCGCTGGCGGCACGGCGATGTCCCGTGTCCCCCCATCCCGGTACTCCTCTGGGCGCTCCAGAACCCCATCCACAGGAAAAGTCATGAACACGCGAATCGCGGGGGCGGCGTGTGCCCTGCTGATGGCGCCCGCGGCCTATGCGGCGGACGTTGTCGACCTCATCTCTCCGGCGCGCTGCGAGCTGCGCTTCAACCGGCTGGTGAACTGCCACATCAATCCCCAGCAGCTGTCGACGCCCACGGCGGAGACGGCGGTGCCGCTGAAGACCGCGCTGCGCTCCGTGGTCTCCGGCAACTGCTCCACCCAGTACCCGCTGGAGGCCAGGGCGGAGGCAGCGGGAGCATCACCCGCCCTCATTCCCTATCTGCGCGGCACGGAGGTCCTGCTGCGCGGGCCGGGCGGGGCGCCGGTGGGCAACCTCACCCTGAGCGACAACTCCACCTGGACGCCATCGGCGGTGCTGGACGGAAGCTGCCGCATCTCGCTGGAGGTCCGCTGGAACGAGGTGGACGTGGTCTCGACGGCGGAGGCCCAGGCCCTCATCACCGCCCTCGACGCGCAGATCGCCACCGCGCAAAACCACTCGGACCGGATGGAGGAGCTGATGCTCTACCAGCGGGCCTACGCGTTCATGCACAGCCTGGCCGACCGCTTCCGCGTGGAGCTGTCGAACCCGACGATGCAGGAGCTGCGCGCGGCGGCCCTCGAGTCCACGCCCGCGCTGGAGTCGATGGTCCTCAGTTGCGGCGACCTCTCCATCGAGGAGCGTCTGGCCCTGCTGCGGCTGCACGCCGAGCTCTGGGTGCTGGGCAAGCCGGAGGACTGGCAGCGGCCGGATGGCACCGTCATGACGCTGGAGGACCACCTGGGCACGGGCGCGGCGGAAATCCTCGCGCGGCTCAACGCCATCCTCGCCCGGCAGACGCAGAACCCGCCCGACTACGCGCAGCTCTACGAGGACGCGAAGACCGAGGTCATCCGGCTCCAGAACAAGAAGCTCCTCGCCCTGACCCAACTGGACCCGTGGCTGCCGTAGGCGGCCGTCCCCCTCCACCCGAAAGCACGAGCATGAATCCCTTCCGACTCCGCATGGGTCCGGGCACCGCGCTGGCGGCGCTGCTGGCCACGGGCTGCGGGCAGCCGCCCCCGTCCCCACCCGCGCAGGCCCCGCTGGCCACGCAGCGGCAGCACAACTCCACCTACGTCCCCATGTTCTGCGCCTACAGCCCTGGCGCCCTCGCGGAGTGTGCGCCGAGCCCCGCCAGCCCGCAGGTGGTCTACGACCGCGTCGCCAACCGGCTGGCGAACACCTGTGGCTCGGACCTCGCGTGCCGCTACCAGGTCATCAAGTTGTGGTCCGTGGGACCGGGGGAAGACAGCTCCGCCGGGGACCTGACGGCGTGGATGGACTCGCAGCAGCAGGTGACGAACTTCCTGAAGAACAACAACAAGAGCGCGGACGCGCTGCTGGAGAGCCTGAAGATCCACGCGGGAGAGTCCCGGAACTACGTCAAGGACCAGGGGCGCATCCTCGCCGCCGTGACGGAACGCGTGAAGACGATGCTCGGCGCCGCGGAGGCGAAGGTGAAGCAGGAGGCCAGCGCGTACGGAGATCCGGTGGTGCTCGAGGAAGCGGACGTGAAGGCCGGCATGGAGCACCTGGAGGAGACGGTGGCCCGGGCACGGGCGACGCTGGACACGCTGGCGCCCCAGGTGGTGACGCTCGCGAACCGCTTCAGCGCTTACAAGGCCACCGAGGCCGCCACCACCGCGAAGCTCCATGCGCTGGCCAGCCAGGGCTCCGCCGCCGACCTCCAGGGGCTGGTGACGGTGCAGCTCGACGCGGTGGACCTGGCGCATCAGGAGAGCGCCGAGTCGAGCGCGATCGCGATGGAGGCGGTGCGGCTGCGCGTGCTGCTGGCGGAGCTCCAGGAGGACTACGTGGAGCAGCTCGCGCCCCACAAGGACTTCATCGCGCGGCGCGGCCTGCGGATGGGCGACCTGGTCGACGGGGAGCTGGAGATGCTCGGCGGCATCGAGGGCTATGCCGGGTCGCGGCTGCGCAAGGTGCTCACCGGGGTGGACACGCTGCTGGAGGGCATGAAGCAGCGGCGGGACGCGCTCATCGGCCTGGAGGCGAACGCGGCGACGCGTCAGGCGCTGGCGGATGCCGCCTTCCTCACCGCCTCGCAGCGCTTCCTGGACGACGTCACCTCCCGCAGCACGAAGCTGTGGCAGGTGGCGCCCAGGAGCACCGTGCTGAAGCTGTCCTTGCTGGCGGAGAAGTTCGACCAGATGGACGCGTACCTCCAGTTCGAGCCCGCGTGCGCGCCGCCCCAGGCGGGGCAGCGCTCCTGGCGGGAGGCGGGGTGCGTGGCCATGCGCCGGGACTTCTCCCGCGTGCGCTCGTGGATGACGTCCACCCTGCCCGGCACGCTGCGGATCAACGTGGCGATGATGCGTCAGGCGGGAACCGTGCCCGCGGCGCTGCTGACGGACGTGGAAGCGAAGCTGGCCACAGGTCAGCTCAAGACTGCCGCGATGGTGCATGACGCCGCGCTGCGGGTGTCCGACGGACTGTGAGGCCCGACATGAACAACCGACCTGCCATCCCCCCGCGCACCGGGGCCTCCCGGATGCGACGCGCCCCCCTGGCCCTGCTGTTCGCGCTGCTGTCCGCGAGCCCCGCGCGGGCCGACCCCTACGAAATCCTCTGGGAGACCGTCTCGTACGTCGGCTCCAAGGGCAGCAACAGCAGCGCCACCATCGTGCAGGAGGGCGATCCCTTCTTCAAAGTCAACAGCATCCCCCTGCCCACGTACACCATCCCGAGGGCCTACCGAGTGGCCCAGAACCGGGACCTCTACAACGCGTTCAGCGCGCCGTTCGACTCCGTCCTGCTGCGGCCCGGAAACAACTCCTTCGACTTCAGCGTCACCACCCTGGGTGGCAACGCGAACACCTTCACGACGGAGCTCGTCAAGCTGAGCCGACCCGGGCAGGGCCTGATGCCCCTGTTCTACGTCAACCGTCAGGGCACGGAGTTCACCGGACGGACGAACGTCAACTTCACGCTGCGGGAGATCAACCCGGGGCTGGCGGACCGCATCGCGGAGCTGGAGCGGGCCCTCTCCGAGGACCGCAACAAGCTGCTGGGCAACGCGAATCGCATCGCCGACCTCTCGGCGCAGCAGGCGCGGCTCGACAGCCTGGAGGCGGAGCTGACGACGCTCTTGCAGAAGGGCTTCGACGAGCTGACCGCGGCGGAGCTGGACGCGCTCCTGCGCCGCTACCCGGACGTGCCGTCCAGCACGCGCCGGGCCCTGGTCAACCTGGTGGCGGACCTCAAGAAGAACGTGACGCAGCTGCGGGCGGAGATTGCCCGCATCACCACGGAGCTGGGCCTGCACGTGGACGAGGCCGTGTCGCTCATCGAGGCTTCGGTGGCGCAGGCGGGGCATGACCTGGGCTCGCCGGACAGCTTCGAAACCGGCAGCGGGCTGGACGAGGTGCCGGACGTGACGGTGCCCGAGGTCGTCCCCAACGACGACTTCGACCCCGCGCATGATCCGTATGCGGCCTTCGCGCAGCAGGTGATTGCCCGGCTGGAGCAGCAGATGGGCACCGGCTCCGCGCAGGACCGGGTGGGTTTCCTGACGACGGTGCGCGGCTGGCGCGCCAACGTGGACGCGATGCGCCGCTCGCTGGAGTCCCGGGCCGCCGTGTCGAACGACGAGTGGGCGGCGTTCCTCAACGCGCGCCAGGGCGTGGCGTCCTACGTGCGCACCTTCATGGACGAGTCCGGCTGGTTCGTGGACAGCCCCATCCCCCAGGACATCCGCCACCGGCTGGACACGACGTTGATGGCGCGGACGCCCCAGGCGGCCACGGCGCTCAAGGACGCGCTGGCCGGCTGGGACCCGAACATGACCCCCGAGGAGCGGCTGCTGCTGGAGACCATCAATGGCCTGCTGCACGGCGCGGGCGCCGCCATCTTCAGCGTGGACACGAGCGCGCTGTCGGAGCTCACCCGGCTGACCCAGTCCGTGGCCACCGCCGCCGTGGAGGTCGGGCGGTTCGCCGTGGGCTTCACCCCGGTGGGAGACGTGCTGGACCTGTGCGAGGCCGTCACGGGCAGGAAGTTCTGCCTGCCAAACGGGGAGGAGCTGTCCACGGAGGAGCGCATCGCCTCCGGCCTGGGGGTCGTCATCGGCAGCGGTGCCTTCTGGCACGGCGTCATGGCGATAGCCCCCGCCGCCGGGCGCGTGGGCAAGATCCTCGACAACCTGGTGCTGGACCTGGGGGCCACCGAGGCCCGGTTCCTGCGCTCGCGCATCGGGGACAACGCCATGTCCCACCTGGAGGAACTCACCGGGAAGCAGATCAAACACCTGGCGGACACCTACGGCGACAAGTTCGTCACCGACTTCGCCTCCACGGTGGGCGGCGGCGCGATGAACAAGGTCGTCGGCTTGGACATCTTCCTCACCATCTGGAACCCCAGGGTGCGTGACACACTCATCAAGAAGAACATGGGCGGGTCGGCGCGAAGCCTGCCCTCGATGAAGGGCATGATCCTGGAGGAGGTCCAGGCGCTACTGCCGCAGAAGGGCTTCGTCCTGAAGGCCTCCGACAGCGTCCAGGAGGTCTGGGCGCACGCGGACGGCTCCATCATCCGCATCGCGCCCAACGGGACGGCCGGTCGTCCCCGGCCCCACCTCAAGAAGGAGGTCTCGCACACGCCCGGCGAGTATGCGCCTGCGGACATCGCCGCCAAGGTGACGGACTCCAACGTGCTCGTCCCCCAAGGCCAGAAGGAAGCCCGTACCGGATTCACCAAGTGGTTCCGCGAGGCCATGCTGGCCAAGTCGAAGGGCCTGACCGAACGTGACCTGAACGCCAGCGAGATGGCGATGCTGGAGCAGATCTGGGCGGATGCGTCCCACGTGGACCTGGGCCCCTGACGCAGCAGTCCCTTGCCTCCCACACCCTCAACCCCGCCGGGCGCGTGGCGTCGCTGCCGACGCGCGCGCCCGGCAACCCGTGAGCCCTCCATGAAGACCCTCCTCCAGACCTTCGCACCGGCGCTCGTCGCCCTGGGAATCCTCTCGTCGTCCTCTCCGGCCAATGCCTTCAACTTCCAGTACGTGAGGGAGGTGTCCATCGACATGTGCGGTTGGGCGGACCGGCCCATCACCAGCACCTGTGTCCTGGTGGACGCGTCGGGGAGCAACGCCATCGCGTGCGGCGCGCCGTCGCAGCCGCCGCCCACGACGCACCCGACGTTCAACCTGACGGCCAGCGAGCCGTGCCCCCTGGACCCGTACAACGGCTGCCCGCGACAGCGCTGGAAGTGGAGCGACGAGCGCATGCTCAGCGGCTTCCGCTCCAATGAGATCCGCTGCCCCACGAACCCCGCGGAGTGGGGGACGGGCATCTACACGCTGCCCTTGATGACCAGCCGCAGCGGCCATGTCTTCATGCAGGTCCCGGCGTTCTTCGCCCACCAGACGGCGAAGAAGGTCCGGGCCCAGGTGAAGCTGCGCGCCTACTCGCTGCGCCCGTGGGAGCCCTGGAACCTGCCGTACCGGCCCATGACGGCCATCCTCGCGCTCCAGCAGCTCAACGCGCTCAACCAGTGGGTCGATATCGCGACCCAGGTCGTCTACGACGATCCCCTGCACACCACGACGTATTACGTGTACGAGGCCGAGGCCATGGTCCTGCCCTTCTCGATGGTGCGGCTGGAGCTGCGCGCCGGCTCCGTTCCGGCGCCCGTGTCGACGAATGACTTCGAGTACTACAAGAACTACCACCTGGAGCTGGACATCATGGAGGGGCGCCTCATCCTCCCCGAGTGCATCGTGGACCAGAGCACCGGCACCTGCTTCTAGGGGAACGCGCATGAACGCCTCACGTCCCGTCATCACTCCGGCCCAGGCCCCCCACCTGAAGCGCGTGCGGGAGCTGGGGCCCCGGCGAATCCCCTTCTCCTCGGGTCACCAGCTCGGCTTCGACCCGGGCGGCACGCTGCTGCTCGCGAAGGGCCGGGGGGAGGCGCCGTTGCGGTGGTGGGACGTGGGGAGCCCCTCGGACGCGCCCCTTGGCACCTTCGAGGCCCCACCCTCCGCGGCCCCAGCGGTCCTCACTGGCGGCGACCGGGTCGTCTGCGTGGGGCCGGCGAACCTGTCGCCCGCGGGGCTCTGGCGGCCGCGGCTGCTGGCCCTCTCCGCGAGGGACGGCGCACTGCTGGGCGAGGAACACGTGCAGCATGCGGTGACCACGCTCGCCAGGTCCCGGGGCGGTGAGCACCTGCTGGTCGTGCCAGACGGAGGAGCGCCGTTCATCTGGGACGTGAAGTCCTGGCGGCTGGCATGTGAGCTGGGGGGCCTGGACATCGAGGCCTCCGTGACGGCGTGCGCGCTCTCTCCAGACGGCCGCTTCGCGGCGGTGACCGCGATTCCCCATGACGGGCAGCAGGGCAATCTCTGGCTCTGGGAGACGACCCCGGGGGCAAGGCCCTGGCGACTGTCCATCGATGCGTCCCCGGCCTGGAGCGTCGCCTTCCACCCCACGGAGCCGCTGCTCGCCGTGGGCGGGCTCACGGAAGACGTGGTCGTGGTGCACGTGGGCGAGCGCCGGCTCGTGCGGACGCTGGCGGGGTTCCGCGGCTATGCCTGCAACCTGGACTTCAACCCGGAGGGAACGTTGCTCGCGGCCTCGCATGACAGCCGTGGCTTCAGCGTCCACCGCTTCGACACGGGCGCGGAGCTGTTCCGCACGGGCGACGACAACGACATCCAGACGAGCGACGTCCTCTTCTCGCCCGACGGGCGCCTCCTGGCCTGGGGACAGGGAGACGGCACCGTCGGGCTGTGGGGCGTGGACCCGCGCTGAGTCCCGTCACGCCGACAGGGCCCTGGCCACCGAGGTCGCTCGGGGCAGGAAGAAGCGAGGCGACCGAAACCCGCTTTAGCTTCAAAACATGACATCCTGGATACAGCGGTCTCCCCCTGCCGCTGTTCCCAGGAGATGTGACGTGCATTCATCCCGATACCGGCCCCACGGCCTGCTCTGGCTCCTTGCGCTGGGTTGCCTCTCGGCCTGCGCTGACGAAACCCCGGTGCCCACCGAAACGGGCGAGCTTTCCCGGAGTGTCGACAGCGAGGTCAGCATCTTCGGCGCGGGCGTCCTCCCCACGACGAGCGCGGACCCGGACATCGCGTCCGTGGAGCTGGGCGTGAAGTTCCGCGCCAACGTCCCGGGCGTCGTCTCCGGCATCCGCTTCTACAAGGGCAGCGCCGCCAACACGGGGCCGCATGTGGGGAGCCTCTGGAGCCGCACCGGGCAACGGCTGGCGACCGCCACGTTCACCAACGAGACGGCCACCGGCTGGCAGACGGTGCGCTTCACCACCCCCGTGAGCATCACGGCCAATACCACCTACGTCGCCTCGTACCTGGCGCCAGCGGGGCGCTATGCCTCCACCGGCGGCTTCTTCAATGGACAGGGCGCGGCGAACGGCCCCCTGACGGCGCTGGCCTCGGGCGTGGATGGCCAGAACGGCGTGTATGTCTATGGCAGCGGCGGCTTCCCCACGCAGAGCTACAACCACAGCAACTACTTCGTGGACGTGCTCTTCACGTACAGCCCCGATACGAGCGCTCCCACCGCGCCGGGGGCCCTCGTCGCCACGGCGCCTTCACCGGGCGCCATCCAGCTCACCTGGAGCGCGGCCACCGACAACGCGGGCGTGACGGGCTACCGCGTCTTTCGCGGGAGCACGCAGGTCGCGTCGCTCTCCGGCGGCACGCTCGGCTACCTGGACACCGGGCTCGCGCCGTCCACGCTCTACACGTACACGGTGAAGGCGCACGACGCGGCGGGCAACGTGGGCGCCGCCTCCAACGCGGCCTCGGCCACCACGCAGCCGCCCCCGGCGGGCGGCGGGCTGAGCCTGCCCCGCGTGCCCTGGGAGGGAGGGCCGCCGTTCTACGCCGCCTACCCGGCCATGGCGGGCACGCCGTGGCTCACGGAGGACTTCTTCCCCATCGCCTACTGGGGCGCGTACACGGACACGGAGTCGCGGATCATCACGGACAAGGCCCATGGCATCAACGCGTTCCTGGAGACCTACGCGGGCAATGCCTCGTCCGCGGGCTGGATGCGCAAGCACGGCATCTGGAACCTCGCCGGCTCCGGCGCGGGCGGGGAGGCCGTGGGCGCCACGTTCCCCGATGAGACGGACATGTGGGGCGGACCGGGTTGGGATCCGTGGACGGGCAACTACGGCGGCTATGACGTCTGCATCCCGGATGATCCGCGCCGCTGCGGCTTCACGCTCTACAACACCGAATACCAGCGGCTGAACAACCCGGCCGCCTTCATCTACGCGAACGTCGGCAAGGGCGCCCTGATGTGGTGGGGGGACCGCGACCGGGAGATCGCCCTCAACGGCGCGGCCGGTCCTGACAGCCGGGCGAACTGGCGGCTGGGCATGGTCACCGGCGACATCTACTTCTACACGGACGGCAACATCGGGGCGGAGGCCGTCACCTGGTTCGGGATCCCCGCGAGCGAGGTGCGGCGGGCCTCCAACTACGGTGAGGTCCTGATGACGAACCTGCGGACCGCCTCCAGCGCGGGCAACAATGGCAACCCCCGCGCCGCGCTCGGCGTCGTCGTCGAGCTGGGAGGGCAGGCCACGGGTAGCACCCTCAATGCCAATCAGGTGGAAGGCGCCGTCTGGTCCACGCTCATCCACGAGGCGCGCGTGGTGGCGTACTTCTCCCACGTCTTCTCCGACACGACGGCGAACCCATCCTCCACGGACGTGCTCAATGACACCCGGCCCGCGTATCAGGCCACCCGGGACCGCGTGAAGGCCGTCAACGCGCGGGTGCAGTCGCTGGCCCGGGTGCTCAACACCCAGTCCTACGTATGGCAGTTCAACCCGAAGCTGAGCACGATGCTCAAGTTCCGTGACGGCGCGGCGTATGTCTTCGCGATGCAGAAGCGGCAGTACGCCAGCGGGAGCTACACCTTCACGCTCCCGCTCGAACTGCCCGCCAGCGGCACCGTCGAGGTGGTTGGCGAGGGCCGCACCCTCCCCTACTCCGGCAGCACGTTCACGGACACGTTCGCCGCGGAATACACGCACCACATCTACCGCATCGTGAGGTGAGTCCCCGGGCGGGGGCCGGCGTGGCCCCCGCCAGGGAGGGTCGTGCGAGGTGCGGAGACCTTGCACGACCCCAGCGACGCTCAGGGCTGGACGACGTTGATGCGGGAGAAGCCGAAGCCCGCGATCTTCCAGACGCCGCCGTCCAGGCCGCGCACGTGCGGAAGCCCCTGGAACACGGTGATGTCATAGGCGCGGGCGCCGCCGGGGTGCTCGGCCCAGGTGCTGCCGCCCGTGGAGGACCAGACGCCGTCATTGGCCCCGATGCCCCACAGCTTGCCGGAGGTGCCGTCCACCGCCAGCCGCTTGAGCGTCGTGGTGGCGGGCAGCTGCACGAAGGAGGAGCCGTTGTACTTCCAGACGCGGTCATCCATACCGATGATGTAGGGGATGCCCTGGGCGACCGCGATGTCCTTGCCCGTCGAGGCGGTCGGGAGGTGGGCGCTCCACAGGAGGGTGGCGGGGTTGAAGGAGTAGACCTTGTCGTCCAGGCCAATGACCCAGGCCTTGCCGGTGGACTCATCCACCGTGAGGCGCTTGGCCGTCTGCGCCGTCTGGACCCACCCGGAGCTGGTGCCCCGGTAGACGAAGTCGTTCATCCCAATCACATACGGAACCGCGGCGGAGACGGCGATGGCCTTCGCGGAGCCGCCCGGGTTCACATCCAGGTAGACGCCGGTGTGGAAGGTGCCGTTCAAGCGGTCCTGGGTGGTGCGGACCGCGTTCGTGTTGCCCACGGCCCACAGCTGGCCGTTGGGGGCCAGCGCGAAGTCGTTGAGCACGGCGTGGTTCAGCACGACCGGCAGGCTTGCGGAGGGCCAGAGGAGCGAGTTGACGTGATTGGGTGCCGCTCCGCTGGGAATGCCCACGCCGTTCATCACGGACCAGGGCGCGAGCTGCTCCATCCCGTACCAGCCCGTCAACACCGCCTGGTCAATGGCGAAGGCACCGTCGAGCGGCAACGGGCGCAGCGGGCCTCCGCACTGGGGGGACCACAGCGTCGCCGACGCGTCCGAGGCGATCGCTCCGATGTGGAGGTGCGGCTTCGAGGAGCTGCCCGAGTTGCCCAGCAGGCCCAGGTAGTCGCCCACGTTGACCTGCGCGCCAATGGACAACAGAGCAGGGTTGAGCGTGCCGGCCTGCATGTGGGCATACCCGACTTCATACGTGCCGTTGTCGACGAGGAAGCTGTTGCCGCCTCCGTGCGATGCCGGGTTGACCGAACCCACCGGGAAGTTGGTCGGGTCGGTGTTGACGAAGGCCGACACCGTGCCCGCGGAGACGGCGAAAATGGGCTTGCCCCACTGCCGGTAGTGCTCGTTCTGCGAACCGTCGGTGCCCGGAAGCAGGTCGGACCAGCCGGAGCCCGTCCAACCATAGACGCCCACGTCATGGGCGAAGAGCTGGCAGCCCTGGACGCTCGCGCCGTGCACCGCGCCCATGCCCTGCCAGTACTCGTGGGGGCGCAGGTCGCCCACCCGGCCCCAGAAGCGGTTGCTGCCCGACGGAGTGGGCGCCTGGTAGGCGGCGAGCGAGAACGTCTCGATCACCGGGGTCGGGTAGCCCGTGAAGTAGAGCCAGACGCGGATGGTGGCCGGCGCGGGGTTGGGCAGGATGATGTTCTGGGCGGTGCTGAACGACCAGTTGCGGATCGCGTTCGCGGGCACGGCGACGCTGGTGGACATGGCCGACAACAGCGTCGTGCCAGGGAAATCAATCAGCACCTGGGTCAACGTCACGGACGTCGCCTGGTTGTTGCGCAATGCCAGCGCGAGCGACAGTTGGTGGCTGGGACCCGGCCCGGTCGAGGACGGGGACGCCATGGTGTGGTAGCGGATGGCGCCCCCCTCCATGGGCTCGTAATAGGTGGTGACGTTCGGCGCCTGGGCGAGCGCGAGCGGACCCCACAGGAGACAGGGCAACAACAGCAGCAGCGTGCGAAGCTTCATCATGGCGTCTGGAGTCCTTGGGGTTGGCAGCAGGCCATCCCCAGAGCAACGCGGGTGCCAATCCCCGCGAGGAACTCCTTCCCCCAGAGGCGACCTCCAGGACGGCAAGCATTGCCGTGTTCCGGGCCGGAAGTGCCGGCAAGGTCGGCCACCACCGGCCGCGTTTGCCGGGCGGCGCGGAGATCCGTGATGCCTGACGCACGACTCCGGATTTCTGAGTGGGCCTCTTGTGCAAACCTTCGAGAAGACAGTGGGATGAGAATGGCCCGGCGGCTGCATTGGCGCAGGGGCTCATTCTCAGGAGGATGCAGATGCGACACGCACTTTCGTTGATGGCGCTCACCACGATGCTGGTGGCCTGTGGGGAGGTCGCGGTCTCCCTCACCACGGACGCCACGGAGTATCAGCCCGGCGACACCGTACAGCTCGTGCTCCAGAACGAGGGCACTCGCAAGGTGGGCTACAACCTCTGCACCGTCCGGATGGAGCGCCAGGAGGACAGCGGGTGGGTCTATACGCCGCACCTGGGCGAGAACGAGGCCTGCCAGCTCATGCAGCACACGCTGAAAGGCGGCGCACAGGCCCAGGGCACGCTGCTGCTGCCCGCGGCGTTGCCGACCGGCGAGTACCGCATCGTGCACGATGTGGACACGTTGCGGACCGACTCCCAGGGGCAGACCGACCGGGAGCCGGTGACCAGCAATACCTTCCACGTCGGCGAGGAAGGGACACCGTAGGGCTGGCGGCGCTCGATGGGGCGGTGGTGCTCAGGGACTCCAGCGCGCCCGGCGCACCAGCCATGAACTGCCGCCGCGCCCATCGCGCACCACGGCCCAGAACGTCACCTCCTGCGCCGCCGCGCCTTCGGCCGGCTCCCACTCCGTGCGGTGTCGTCCCTGCTGGCCACCGAAGTCCGCGCCGCCCGTCTCCTGCGGACTGAACTCCCCCAGCGTGGCGTGCCAGGAGATCTCCCACGCCTCCTTGAGCGTGACGGCCTGCAGTCGCAGGCCCGGCACCACGTACGTCTCCTCGCGTGCCGACACGTCCTCGGACGTCACCACGAAGGGACCGGGGCCGCTCAGCGCCAGCGGCTCGCCGTCCGGCCAGGCCACGTCGTCCACGAGCAGGCCCGGCAGCACCGGCTGCTCGTTGGCCTTCATGCCCTCCACCACCGGGCACCAGAAGACCATCAGCTTCTGCGCGTACACCTCTTCATCGCCCGCCACCGCCCGCAGGACGAGCGGCATGCGGATGCCTCCCAGCCCCTGGTAGGGGTCCTCCTCCTGCACGCGCTCCAGCAGCAGCCGGTCCTCCCCCACCCTGGCCGCGCCGGGACGGATGGGGAGCGTCAGCTCACCCTCGCCCGTGGTGCCCTCCGCGAGCAGCGCGCGGTCCGCCTCGTTCGCGCACGTGCGGTCCTCCGGATCCGCGCACGCCCACAGCGTGTACTGGATGGAGCGCCCCTCGCCCGCGGGGTCCACCAGCAGCGCGCGGTACGTCACCTCCGCCGCGAGCGCGTCCAGGGCCTCCGGCGTGCGCTCGCAGGTGGAGGCCATCAGCTCCGGCTGCTCCGTGGAGACGCCGAGCACCCGGAAGTCGTGCACGCGCGAGGGCTGATCTTCGGGATCGACGCAGGCGAGGGCCGTCATCGCCAGCAGGAGCAGGCCTCCGGTGTTGATCAGGGCCTTCATGTCAGAAGCTTCCTTTCACGCCCACCACGGGAAGGATGGGGATGCCGGGCACCTCGTACTCCTGGCGCAGCCGGTAGTCGTTGAAGACGAACTCGACGTTCTCCGCGTTGTAGAGGTTCTGCACGTCGATGTACGCCCCCAGCGTCCAGCTCTGGAATTGCCAGCTCTTGTCCAGCCGCACGTCCAGTTGGTGGAAGCCGGCCGTGCGCGCCGAGGCATACGGGCCATACGTGCCGTTGAAGCGGTTGCGGTCCGCCTGGTACAGGTCGAACGTGTGGTTGAGCGGCGTCGTCGGACGGCCGGTGGTGTAGCGGAAGCGCCCGCCCAGCTCCCAGCCGTTGCCCAGCACGTAGCTGCTCACCAACGTGAGGATGTGCGTCTGGTCGAAGGGACTGAGGCCGTACGTCTCATCTCCGTCGCCACCGAAGCCCCCGCCGAAGCCACCGCCGCCATCGGGCTTGGGGCCCGCGCGCCCGTCGAGCGAGCGGCTGAAGGTGTACGACAGCCAGCCGGACCACTTGTCCGACGCGGACGCGCGGTCCTTCTTCACCATCACCTCCAGGCCCAGCGCGCGGCCGATGCCCTCATTGGAGTACGGCAGTTGGACCACGCCCCCACCCGAGCGCGTGACGAGCTGCCCGGGCGCCACGATGTTGTTGAAGCGGCGGTTGAAGAAGCCCGTCACGTCCACGTTGAGCACGTCCGTCAGACGGTGGTCCACGCCGAGGCTGCTCTGGAACGCACGCTGGTAGATGAGGTCCGGATTGCCATACGGCAGGTCGATGAAGCGGAACGTCTCCGGCGGCTGGCTGTAGAGGCCGAGCGAGCCCTTGAGGTTGGTGCGCTCGGTGGCCGCGAAGCGCACCCACAGCCGTGGATCCAACGCCAGATTCCGGGTGTTGCCCGCACTCTGGAGGTTGCCGCGCACGCCGGGGGTGAAGGTGAACTTCCCCACCTTCAGGTCCGCCTCCACGAAGAGCGCGCCGTCGAAGGCGCCCAGGCCGATCTTCTCCACCAGCAGCTCGCCCACGGACTCGGCGCCGGGGAAGGCCACGTACTCGAAGTTCTCCGGCGCGGGGAACTGCACGTCGTACGACTGGTGTTCGTACACGAGGTCCAGGCCGGTGCGCACGGTGAGCGCGGAGGACAGCTCCAGGCCCAGCACCTCGCGCGCGCCCACCGTGTAGCCCACGCCGTCCTGCTTCGCGGCACCGAACTCGAAGCTGTTCGCGTCGTAGCCCAGGTACGGCGTGAAGACGGAGGTGAGCGCGCCCTTGCGGTACGTCCAGTCACCCTTGATGCGGTGGAAGAGGGTCTGCGTGTCGATTGACAGGTCTCGTTCCGTCTTCGGGCCCGAGGACACCACCCGGAGCTGGTCGTCACTGCCGAAGGCCATGACGTAGCCGGTGCTGCGCGCGCCGCCCGCCTGGGCCTGGGCCTCCTCTTCCGAGCGGGCGCCCCGCTTCGCGCCGAAGTCCACGCGCAACTGGTAGTCCCAGTAGCGAGGAACGACAGACAGCGTGCTGCCCTCGCTCTTGGGGAGGAAGACGGGCAGCAGCGTGTCGATGTACGAGCGCCGCGCGGCGGCGGCCACGCTGATGCCATCCGTTACGGGCGCCTCCAGGAAGAAGCCCGCGTCCAGCACGTCCACCTTCACCGAGCCGTGGAACGTGTCGGCGGCGCCCTTGCGCGTGCCGACCTCCACGATGCCGCCCACCGCGCGGCCGTACTGGCTGCCGTAGCCACCCGGATAGAAGTCGAGCTGGTCGATGAACTCCGCGTTCACCACCGAGGGGCCGCCGAGCAGGTGGAAGAGGATGGGGATGCCGACCCCGTCCATCATCGTCGCCGTCTGGCCGGGGTTGGAGCCGCGCACCAGCAGCTCGCCGGAGATGAAGGGCGCACGCGCCACGCCCGGCAGGGTCTGGATGACGCGGATGGGGTCTCCGAACGTGCCCGGCGTCCGCTGCGCCTCCTCGCGCGTGATGGTCCGGCGCACGACCTCCTTCTTCGGCCGCTCGGAGCGCACCACCGTCTCCAGCGCACCGGCGGCGGGGGCGAGGAAGAAGTTCACCTCCGTCGTCACGTTCTCCTGGAGCTGCTCCTTCGTCTGGTAGAGCTGGAAGCCGGACGCCACCACGCGCACCGCGCACTCGCCGGGGGGCACCTCAAGCGTGAAGCGGCCGTCCGCGTCGGAGATGGCCTCGGGCGCCTCCGGATCGTCACCACAGCGCACGGTGGCACCGGCCACCCGTGAACGACTGCCACGTGAGATGAGCTGGCCGGTGAGCGTGGCCTTCGGTGCCGCCTGGACCTGCTCCTGTCCGGAGCCCTCCGTGGGCGGAGCGTCGAGGGTGAAGTGGTAGACGTACTCCACCTGCACCGGCGCGGGCACGCCGTCCACCTCCGCGGGCGAGAAGCGGAACTGGCGCACCGCCGCGAGGGCCGCCTCGTCGAAGCCATGGCCCGCCGGCTCCGTGGGCAGCACGTCCGACACGGTGCCGTCCGCGGCGATGGTGATGATGAGGCGCACGGAAGCGGTGAGCCCCTCCGCGAGCGCTTCAGGCGGATATGGGGCCGCCACCTGCTGCACCAGCTCCGGAGGCTTCGTCATCGTGGGCTGGGCCTGCGCGGGCGGAGCGCCCTCGGGCGGCGACGGTGGCGCGGCTTGCGTGGGCGGCGTGCCGGACTGCGGGGCCTGCGCGAGCACCGGGGTCGCCAGCAGGAGCGAGGCCGCGGCGAGCGCGCTTCGGGCTTTCAGGTTCGGGGACATGGCGGGCGCGAGCATACGGGATGCGGCGTCGGGTGAGTGACACCGTCGCCCTATCTTGAAGTCCCGACACAGGGACGTGACTCAGGGGAGCTTCTGCCCCAGCATGTCGAAGGCCTCGAAGGGGATCGCGGCGGCATGGCTGCCCGGGTACTCGGCGGCGAGCAGGGTCCAGATCATCGTGTCCCGGAGGCTGCCGTCGGGCGCGACGAGCCGCTGGCGCAGGGTGCCTTCGTGGGTGAAACCCAGCCTGCGGGCGACGCTGGCACTCCGGGCATTGCGCGGGTCGCAATGGATCTCGACCCTGCGCACCCCTTCCAATTCGAAGGCGACGCGGGTGAGCGCCCCCGCGACCTCGGTCGCGAGGCCACGGCCCGTGTGCCCGGCCGCGATCCAATAGCCAATCTCAAGTCCTCCCTCGCCCACGCGAGGATGAAGGCCGGTCCCCCCAAGGACCTCGCTGTTGTCGCGAGAGAACACGGCGTAGGCGAAGTCCTGCCCGAGATCGAAGAGACCGCGCATGCGGCGCAGCTGCATGGCCTGCTGCATCACGCTCATCGGATAGCGCTTCGCCCATTCCATCCAGGGGAGCAGGTGCTCAAGGCTGGATTCGATGGCGCGGAGAGCCTGAGCGGCGTCCGCGGGTGACCAGCAGCGCAGCAGGGCGTGCTCGGTCTGGACGGTGTACGCGGGACGGGAGGAGGTCGTGGTCATGGCAGGATTGAAGACAGCCGATGGCGCGACTCCGTGCCGACACCGGGGCACCCGGGGCGCGCAGGCCAATTGAGTCGGCCTGCGAGCCTACTCCATTGGGCTCGCGGAGACGCGAGCCCGTGGGTGTCCGCGGAGGTGGGTCAGCGTCCGTTCAGTCCTTCGTGCAGACGACGTCGTCGACCTGGAGGTGGTCGCGGTCGGCCTCGCTGCGGCTCGGATAGAGGAACAGGCGCCAGTCGCGCACATTGCCGGTGAAGCGGAAGAACACCGGCTGCCACGCGTCGCTGTCGACGGCGAGGAAGTCGGTCTGCACGCTCCAGCCGCCGCTCGAATAGCTGCGATGGCGGATGCTGCCGTGGCCTCGCACCCGGTACGAGCAGGAGTAGCTTCCGCTCGGGACGTTGAACTTCTCCAGGGAGAAGCGCTCGGCCACCTGAATCGGGACCACGAACTGCAGCGCCAGCGAGCCACCGTGCACCGCGGTCGAGTACGGCACGAGGCGCGAGGGCTTGATCTCCGTGCCCGGGTCGGAGATGCCGTTGTCCATGCCGTACCAGTAGTCGGGGAGGTAGTGGTTCCCGTAGTAGGGGATGGAGTAGGTGTTCCAGGATTCAAACCCACCATTGCGGATGATGTTCGCGGGGTGAGCGGCGGCGACGCAGCGCCGGGTTGCCGGATCGCATGCGGGCAGCGCACCGACACAATCGTAGGTGGTGAAGCAGGCGCCTTCGGCCAGCTCGCACACGCCGGTCGTGGGGTTGCAGCTCGTCGCCGCGTGGCTGCAGGTGACGCCGGCGCAGGGGTCGCCCGCCACGCACAGATGCGTGGCCTGTTCGCAGACCGGCGTCGCCGGGGTGCCCGCGCAATCCGCGTGACGGGTGCAGCGATCATCGGCGACCACACAGGTGTGGGTCGCATCACAGGACTGCCACTCGTTGCAGTCGGTGGCGTCCTGGCAGCGACCGGAGAGCGGCTCGCAGGTCGCGGTGGCATTCACGCAACGTTCCCAGACCTCGCAGCTGACCGCATCACACGGCTCGTCGGCGCGCACGCAGCGCACGTCGTCGATGAACAGGTGCTCCCCGCTGGTGTTCCGGACGCTGAAGATGAGCTCGAAGGTGTCGAAGACATCGGCGGCGAGGTTGAAGTTGTACGACAGCGCCTTCCACTCCTTGCTGTTGACCGTGGTGTAGGCCGAGTAGGAGGAGTAGTCGTCGTCGAAGAAGGCGTTTCGCACGTCACCGTTGCCCCGCGCCTGGTAGGTGCAGGAGTAGCGGCCGGCGCGCATCGACTTCGCGAGGGTGCTGAAGCGCTTGTGCGCAGTCACGGCATTGATCAGCTGGGCCGCGTTCTTGCCTTCGAAGGCATTCGTCGTCGCCCGCCGGACCCCGTCGCTGGTGATGTTCGACGTGCTGCCGTACCACATCGCCGGAAGCTCACCGGACCAGGCCTCGAAGCCCCAGTTGTCGATGACGTTTCCCACAGGAGGCTCGCCCGCGTCCGGCGTCTCGCTACCTGCATCCGGCGTCTCACTGCCCGCGTCCGCCGTCCCACCGCCCGCGTCCGGCGTCTCGGAGCCTGCATCCGGCGTCTCGCTACCTGCGTCCGGCGTCTCGGTGCCCGCGTCCGGCGTCTCGGTGCCCGCGTCCGGCGTCTCGCTCCCTGCGTCCGGCGTCACGACACCTGCATCCGGCGTCCTGCCGGCATCAGGTGTCACCTCTGGATCCGAATCACCGCAGGCAACCACCAAGAGCAGCGAAGCCAGACACACTCGAACCAACGTCACAGCGAGCCTCCATTTTCCAGGAAATATCCACTCCTACCACACTTCCCCCCCCAGTGGAGAGCGACACCGAAGCCACAAGAGGCAAGCTCCACAGCGGATTCACGGTCCGGATGAATCCACCGTGACAGGTGGTGTTGATGACGGGGCGGGGCCGTCCTCGGCAGGGACCGGGACGCCCCCCTTGATGCGAGGAGTGGAGGGGCGACTTCGAAGCCCCTCCTCCCCTCTCCTGCGTTTCAGCTACGGAGCGGTGACGAACACGAGGCGCGGGTCATCGGTGAGCGCGACGAACCGCTTGCCGTCACCCGAGACCTTGAGCTGCCGGTCCAGGATGTTCCGGGCGTAGCCGGCCATGTCGTAGGAGCCCAGGGCCCAGCCCGCGTTGTCATAGACCCACACGTCCTTGTCTCCGTACCAGACGCTCGCCGCGCCATAGAACCGGTTGTCCGACCCCACCTCGACGGCGTTGGGATAGGCGTCGGCGGGCAGCTGGGTGAGCACCTTCAGGGTCTTGCCGTCGTAGACGGCGAACGAGTACGGCGCGCCCGAAGCCGCGTACACCCGGCTCCCGTCGTGGTTGACGGCCACGTCCCGCCCGTTGCTGCCCACGCCGAAGGGCCCGGAGCCACGCGAGGTGAGGGCGACAGCTCCGGTGCTGCGCGTGTACCGCAGCTCATGGCAAGACAGCGTGTAGGGGCTGATGCCGCTGTTGATGCCGCAGAACAAGGACCCATCCTGGCTGGCACTGAGCGCCGCCATCCCGGAAGGCATCTTGCCCGTCACGAGGGTGACCACCGCTCCCGTGGTGGGTTCGAGGATCTGGCCGTCATTGGTCAGCACGAGCCCGTGCCCGTCGGGCCGCGAGTACGTGATCCAGCTCAGGAGGCCCGAGCTCAACGTCCACGCCGTGCCCGCGGTGAGCGTGCCCAGGTCCACCGGGACGATGCGCAGGGTGGTGGCGTCCAACACGTACAGCGTGGAGCCATCGCTGCTGACTGTCATTGCGCCCAGGCTGCTGCCCAGGCCCGTGAGGGTGGTGACCAGTTTCGCCGTGTAGAGGTTGTACACAGACAGGCTGCCCGCGCCGTCATGGACGTACGCATAGGGACGGACGGGGTCCGTCTCGACGACCTTGAAGGCGATGGGGAGCGTGTCCTGACTGTTGATCACGGTGGAGCCCACCCACAGCCCGACCTTGATGACTTCGCTGACCTGATCCGGGCTGGCGCCATCGGCGATGGACACCTCCGCGAGGTGGAGGGCGTTGTCCGCCAGGCCCGCGGGATTGGCGGTCAGGGTCAGCTCGCCGCCGCTGGCGCCGCCCGCCGTGACGGACAGCCAGCCTTGAGAGGAGCGGGCCACCCAGGTGCCGGTCGTCTGGCCCAGGGTGTCCTTCACCGTCACCGTGTGGCTCAACTTCGAAACAGACGGCGTGCTGACCAGTCCCACCCCGTTGTCCGCCACCCACGGGAGGCCGTGGATGCTCAGCGAAACGGGCACGGTCCTGGACACGCTCTGCCCCTCCACCGTGGCGGTGAAGACGAGGCTCGCCGAGTGGGTCCCGAGCTGCAGGCCCGTGGAGTCCACGCTGACCGAGAGCGTCGTGCCGCTCGCGGACACCGTCCCGGAGGTGCTGCTCAGCTTGAGCCACGGCGCCCCACCACCGGTGTCGAGCGCCACCGTCCAGCCATGCGCGGCGGTGCCCGTGTCGAGGCTGAGGGACAAAGAGGCCTCCGACGGGGACCCGGAGCCCGAGCCCGTGAAGGACAGGGTGCTCGGGCTCACCGCCAGGGAGGGCGCGACCACCTGCAGCACCACGGGGACCGTGGTGACTTCTCCCGTGTCGGTCTGGGTCAGGGTGATGCCACCGTCATGCGTGCCCATGGAGACGCTGGCGGGGTCGACCCCGACGCTCAGGACGGAGGGGGTCACGCCGCTGGAGGCGCCGGAGAGCTGAATCCAGCTCGGGCTCGCCGAGGCGTTCCAGTGAACGGACCTTCCCCGCAGTGAGAGCTGCGTGGCGCCCGGCGAGGGGCTGCTGCCCAGCACATGGCTGAAGGCAAGCGTCTGTGGGGCGACCTGGAGGTGGCCGCGAACCGCATAGGTGACCTCCACCGTCGAGGGGCTTCCCGGGATGTGGCGCGTGCACGGGACATCCAGGCAGGCGCTGATGACGATCTGATCCGTCACGGTGGTCCCCTCCACCTCCGCCGGCGCCCTGGGCGTGACGCGGAGGGTGAAGGGGTTGGTGGAGGTGTCGTAGGACACCTGACTCAGGCCATGGGAGGAGGCCGCGACCTGGACATGCGGCATCGCTTCGCCAGGATCATTGATGCGGACCGTGACGGTCTCGGCCGCGGGAGTCGCCCCCCCCTCTTCCGCCTCGAAGCGAACGCTTCCGGTCGAGACAGACAGGCTCGGGCTGGCCTGTCCTGCATCGGGACGTCCCCCATTCCCCCCACCACCACAAGCGCTCAGCACAACCGACACCAACATCAGGGCCAGAGCCCTGCGCTTCTCCCCCAGAATCATTGTCATACACCCCTTCTTGCGATGGACCCCCGTGATTGACGGAGAGGAGCCCGTTCATTGAAAAACCATGCAGAGAATCCGCTCACGAACGGGCCCGAGGCGCTCTGACAAGGGGACAGAATCCGCGCTGCGAGTGAGTGGTGGCGGGTGGTGACTGCTGTCCTTGAGGGGATGACTCCAGTCACCAGGGACAGGGGCCCGGTTTGCCCCGCCGCGCCTCACGCTCTGGGGACTGATGGAGGTTCGCCTCAAGGAGATCAAGCACTTGGCTTCGCGAGTGCGCCGCCCGAAGGGGTTGGCATGTCTCCTGCTGTAGGTGTTCGTCATTCAGCACCACTCAATCCCCCCGAGGAAACCCCATGGCCCTCTCGCCCGTGTCCAACCGCTCCGTTGCCTTCCGCGCCCCCTCGCAGGATGTGGCTTCCCGCCCTGAAGGCGTGTCTGGCCCCCGCGCTCAGGGGTGCTTCTCCCCCAGGCCCGGCTCGAACGTGGCGTCCCAGCTCCAGCAGGATGGCTTCAGCGCGGGCCCCCAGAAGGGCGCGGAGTTCAAGCAGTTCATGGAGGGCCTCAGCGAGGTGGTGAAGGGGCTGCAGCAGCTCACCCAGATGCTCCAGGCCAGCGGCATCGGTGAAGCGCCCTCCCTGGGCGGCGAGGACGGAGCCGAGGGCGTGTCCGGCGCGGAAGGGGCGTCCAGCGCGAGCGGCGCGTCCGGCGCGGAGGGAGCGTCCAGCGCGAGCGGCCCGTCCAGCGCGGGTGACTCGTACCAGGCCGGGCCCACCGAGGCGGCCGGCGCCTCCGGTGAGGCTCCGCAGGGCCAGGTGGGTGACTGGATCAAGCAGGCCCAGAAGCTGCTCGCCGCCGCGGGCATCCCGGCCGACAAGATGAACGCCCAGGACATCGCGAAGATCGTCGAGCACGAGTCCAGCGGCAACCCCAGCGCCATCAACCTGACGGATCAGAACGCCAAGGACGGCCACCCCTCCATCGGCCTGATGCAGACCATCCAGCCCACGTTCGATGCGTTCAAGCTCCCGGGCCACGACGACATCCGCAACCCGGTGGACAACATCGTCGCGGCCGTGCGCTACGCGGTGGACCGCTACGGCTCGGTGTCCAACACCCCGGGCATCAAGGGCCTCAACGGCGGCAGCGGCTACGTCGGCTACTAGGAGTGACGTGCCTCGGTTGTGGAGCCCGGCCACCGGGCTCCAACTCAAGGCCGCCGGCACGCGCGCAGCGAGCTTCCGCTGATGGCCGCGCACGCGCCCGAAGCGCCCCCCGGACAGTCGTCATCCGCCCGGCAGGGTTGATGGCACTGCTTGCCTCCTCCCAGGTCCACGCAGAAGCCGCAGCGGCCGCACTCCAGGGAGGACGCGCAGTAGTCGCCCAGGGTCGCGGGCGGAGGCAGGCCGTCACATGACTCGACGCACGGCCCGTCTGGAGCGCATTGGTATTGGGCGGGACAGTTCCCGGCGCAGGCCTGGGAGCAGCGCCCGCCCAGGCAGCGCGCGAACGTGGAACAGGAGAAGGAATCCGAGCAGGGCTCGGTGAGTCGGGGCCCGGGCTCGCACTGATCATCCAGCTCATTGCAACGCTGTCCGTCCGGACAGTCGCGGTCGCTGGCGCAGGAGCGAGTGCACGCGCTCCCGGTGCGGCCCCCGTCAGCCTCCTCCCGGACCTGGATGTCGAGCGGACAGCCCGTGGCCGTCAGCAGGGTCAGCGTCAGGAGGAGCCACGGAAGGAAGAAGCGCATGGGAACGGAGCGCACGCTACCCCAACGCCCAGCCCCCTTCTCCACGGCGAAACGGCGGCCGTCCGGTGCGCCCCTCCAGCATCAGGACGGGACGCACCGACCGGCCCCACCTCAAGGCGTCAAGGTGGGCTCCGTGTAATAGACGAGCAGCCGAGGCCAGCGAACCTGCGTGTTCGTGTACTCACGCGAGTGGTACAGCGAGCGGGACCCTGCGGAGTCGAGCCGCAAGGAGATCATCCGGTCCGACTCCAGGGCCTGCTGTACGGGCGCCACCAGCTTCGGGCTCGCGTTGATGCCCGCCTGGGTCGTGTACGGCACGGCGCGGGTCGGGAACTGCCACGAGCCCAGCTCACAGCCGGAGCTGGAGGGCCGGTTGTTCCAGTTGAGGGTCGTCTCACTCCAGGTGTCGTTGGAGACCAGCCGCGTGTAGACATTGGCGTCCATGCCGGCGGTGGCGTCGCTGCCAGGGGACGTGGTCACCAGGACGACGGAGGCCACCTGCGCGGTGGCGGGAATGGCGCCGAGATTGAAACGCAGGAAGGTCTCCGCGTCCGCCCGGTCGACGGTCAGGCCCGTGGACGTGCCGAAGTTCGCGTTGGGGTTGCTCATCAGGACCTGTGCATCCGCCACCGGCGAGAGGGCCACCGCCTGAAGGTCCGACGTCACTTGCGGATCCCCGGGCTCGAAGTAGTTGACGATGAGCTGGGGCCGCTCGCTGGCGATGGCGTATTCGCGTGAGCGGTACACCGTCTTGTAGCCGGGGGATTTCAGCCGCAGGGAGATGCGCTGATCCGAGTCCAGGGCCTGCTGCACCGGCGCCTTCAGCTTCGGGTCGAAGTTGAGGCCGACCTGCAGCGTGTCGACGTCGTTGTACCAGAGCCACCAGGAGCCCAGGTCGCTGCCGCTCACCGGAGGCCGGTTGGCCCAGACCATGCCCGTTTCGAGCCAGGTGTCGTCGGGCACCAGGTGCGCGTAGACGCTGCCGTCACCGCCGTTGGCGTAGCCGTCATACGCCAGGGCCTTCAGCATGACCGAGGCGACGCGAGCCCCCGCCGGGATGCCGCTGAGGTTGAAGCGCAGGTACGCCTCCTCGTCCGGACTGAGGAGCAGGTCGGACGTGCCGAAGTTCGCCTGCGGCAGGCGCGACGAGACATACGTGTCCGCCTCGGGCTCCAGGACGACCTGCGTGGGCGTGGAGGCTTTGGGCGTGGGGCACGGGGGCGGCACGAAGTAGGAGACGAGCAGGTGCGGCCAGCGGACCGCGGTGTTGGTGTACTCACGCGAGTGGTACAGCGTCCGGTACCCGGGAGAATCCAGCCGCAAGGAGACCATCCCGTCCGAGCCCAGCGCCTGCTGCACGGGCGCCACCAGCTTCGGGCTCGAGTTGACGCCCGCCTGGGTCGTGTACTGGCCACTGCGGTTCCACAACAGCCACGAGCCGAAGTCCTCACTGGAGGCGGCGGGCCGGTTGTTCCAGGTGATGCCGGTCTCGCTCCACGTGTTGTCGGAGACCAGTCGCGTGTAGACGTTGCCGTCCGCCCCATCGTAGGCGGTGCCGTCATACGACGTGGCCACCAGGGAGACGGCGACCACCTGCGCGTTGGACGGGACGCTGCCCAGGCCGAAGCGCAGGAAGGTCTCCGCCGCGGTCCGATCGACGGTCAGGCCCGGGGATGTGCCGGAGTTGGTGTTGGGACTGCCCGCCAGGACCTGCGCGTCCGCCATCGGGTAGAGGGCCACCACCTGGAGGTCCGACGTCACCTGCGGGTCCCCGGGCTCGAAGTAGTTGACGATGAGCTGGGGCCGCTCGCTGGCGACGGCGTGCTCGCGCGAGCGGTACACCGTCTTGTAGCCCGGGGACTTCAGCCGCAGGGAGATGCGCTGATCCGAGTCCAGGGCCTGCTGCACCGGTGCCTTCAGCTTCGGGCTGAAGTTGAGGCCGACCTGCAGGGGGGCGGGTCTGGTGCTGCCGTACCAGAGCCACCAGGAGCCCAGATCGCTGCCGCTCACCGGAGGCCGATTGGCCCAGGTCATGCCGGTCTCGCTCCAGGTGTCGTCGGGCACCAGGTGCGCGTAGACGCTGCCGTCGCCGCCATCGGCATAGCCGTCGTAGGCCAGCGCCTTCAGCATGACCGAGGCGATGTGGGCTCCTGCCGGGATGCCGCTGAGGTTGAAGCGCAGGTAGGCCTCACCGGAGTTCCGGTCCACAAACAGGCTCGTCGACGTGCCGTAGTTCGTCCCTGACAGGCTCGACCAGACATACGTGTCCGCTTCCGGCTCCAGGATGACCTGCTTGGGCGTCGGCGCGGTGTCGAGCGCGACGGCCCGGGTCCGCGTCGCAGGTGGCGGCGCGGCTGGCTCGGGGGGCGCTTCGCCGGCGTCACAGCCCGGGACGAGTCCCGCCATGAGGGGGACGAGGAGCAGGGACCGCAGGGACTGCTTCCAATGGGGTGCTCGATGCATGCGATTGCACTCGGGGTCACGCGCGCCGGTTGCTTCCGACGCGACGCGAGCACCCTGAGCAACCCCGGGGCCAGGACCTTCGCGGGGGTGAATCCCCTGTCACCTCCAGCGCTTGCGCGACGGAGGGGGCCGGTCCGTCGCGGACTTCACTCCGGAACGTGCCAGGACTGGCACGCGCGCGGGCGCTCCCAGCGGACGCGGGTGTCGTGGCTTGCGCGAGGGGTCGACAGTTCGAGAAGGCGTGCGCTAGCTTGCGCGCGCTCCGGCAGCGGAAGCGCGATGGGTACCCGAGCAGTCCTCCAGACCACTGTCCTCCTCGCGCTCGGGCTCTCCGCCGCCGTGATGATGGTGCATGACTTCGCCTCCTTTCCCGGGCTGCACGCGGATGAAGCGTGGGCGGGGCTCCGGGCCCTGGAGCACCTGGAGCGAGGCTTCTTCACGCTCCATGGGATGAGGTACTACGCGGGGAGCCTCTATCCCTACGCGCTCTCGCTTGTCTTCAAGGCGCGAGGCGCTTCGGTCGAGTCGCTCCGGCTCCCAGGCCTGATCCTGAACGTAGCGGGGCTGGGCATCCTCCTGCTGTTGCTGCTCCGCCAGTCGGCGCGCTCCGCGGGGCTGTTCGTGGCGCTGTGCTGCACGTCGCTGCTCCTGCTGTTGGAGGCCCGGATCGCCTGGGAGGTGATGGCCTGGAACCTCTTCGGCATGGCGTGCCTCGTCGCGGTGGCGCACGCGTTCCTGGTCCGTGGGAGCACCAGCGCACTCACCGCGTTCCTGTTCTTCGCGGTGAGCCTCGTGGGCGTGCTGAACCACTTCGTCTTCGTCTCCTGGAGCCTGGCGTTCGCGCTGGCCTCGGCGGTGCTCTGGTGGCGTGGCCGTGCGAGCGCCCCCACCTCCCGCTTCTTCGTGCTCAACGCGGTGGGCCTGGCCCCGGTGTTCATCGCCTGCGTGCTCCAGTGGCGGCTGGACGATGATTCCTTCCGGCACCACCCCACCCTCGTCCTGTCATCGCTCGTGGCGCTGCCACTGCTGGCCACCGGGCTGTGGCGGGCGCTGGTGCCCGTCCTCGAACGCCACACACCCTCCCTTCAGGCGTGGTGCTCCGCCCGCTTGGAGGGCTCGCGCGTACGCAAGCCCCATGTCTGGCTCATGGTGGTGCTGGTGCCGTTCCTGATCATGCACGCCATCGGGCTCCTGGGCGTGCTCGGCAACGACGTGCTCTACCGTCGGCTGTTTGGCTATGTGCCGCCGCTGGCGCTCCGCATCGCGGGGCTGCTCTTCGTGGGCGTGTTGATCGTCGCCGTCGTGGTCGCGTGCCTTCGCACGGTCAGGGCCTTCCGTCAGGATGCCACCGACCCCCACGGCGCGTTCTGGGCCCTCGTGCTGCCCCTCTACGCGGCCTGCTTCCCGCTCTTCACCAGCCGGGAGTCTCCGCGCCATTACCTGCTGCTGACCCTGGCGCTCTTCTACGCGGGAGCCGTGCTCATCCCGAGCCACCTCCCGCGGATCCGGACGCGGCTGCTCGCCGTCTCCCTCGTCTTCGCGGCGGCCACCCAGGCGGTGGCCTGGTGGAACCTGGGCTCGCCGCCACGTCCTCCCCTGGACTTCAGGATTGGCTGGCGGAAGGAGACCTCCAAGCACCTGCAGGACATCGCCCCCGTCTATGCGCTGCTGAAGCGCGAGGGCATCTGCCACTACGAGGGCGACTTCTTCATCCAGCAGCCGCTCGAGTTCCTCCGGCAGGCAGAAGGCTGGAGCTGTGCGAATCCTGCCCCGGCCACCATCGAGTACTGCCCGACCTGCGCGGCGACCTTCTTCTTTTCGGTCCGGCGCTGAGAGGACGTCACGGTCGCGTCTACCGCCGGGGCTGTATCGACCGGCCGCACACTCATGCGGCCCTGACTCGGTGCTTGCGGCTCAGCTTCCCGCGGGCAACCCGGCGCCAGCCTCCGCCACCAGGCCGGGCGCGGGCACTGCGCCGAAGAAGCGCGCGAGTTCGGCCTGGGCCTCGCGGGCTTGCGCGGCGCTGATGCGCCCCTCGCGCTCCAGCCTCACGAGGATGACTCCGGCTCGGGTGCGCAGGGCTTCGGGACGCTGGGCCGGCAGCCAGCGGCGCGGGGCGGGCAGCATGGCCGCGAGCATCGCACCCTGCGCCACGCTGAGCGCCCGGGCCGAAGTGCCGAAGTGTTCGCGCGCCGCCGCCTCGATGCCGTAGACACCCTCGCCCCACTCCACGACGTTCACGTACAGCGCGAGGATGCGCTGCTTGGACAGGTGCTCCTCCAGCCGGCGCGCGAGCAACAGCTCCTTGCCCTTGCGCAGCAGGCTGCGGTCCGTGGAGAGGTAGAGGTTCTTCGCCAGTTGCTGCGTGAGGGTGGAGGCACCGCGCCCCAGGCGCGCCTCGCGCACTGACTGCTCCAGGGCATTCTCCACCTCGGTCCAGTCCACGCCCTCGTGACGGTAGAAGCGCGCGTCTTCGGAGACCAGCACGGCGTCCGTCACGTGAGGGGCCACCGCGCCCAGGGAGACCCAGGCCTGGCGCACGCGGGGCTTCCTGCCCGCCTCGCGCGCCTCCTCGGCTCGCTGCGCCATGAGCGCGGTGATGGGAGGGTTCTGCGTCCGCAGCGTGCTCACGTCAGGCAGCCGCACGTACTCCACGCTGAGCCAGAGGACGAGCATCAGCCACCCACCGAGCGCCCAGCGCCCCCAGCCCGGGCTGGAGCGCTTGCCCACGACGCGCCGGGCGCCAGAGGTCAGCTGCTTCGTCTTCTGCGTCCGGACGGAGGAGGCTCGCGCAGGGGGCGGTCGGGAGGCCATCGGTGTGCCTACGTGTGCCCCGATATGCCACCTCTGTCCAGAAGACGGCCGGAGCGCACCCAGCGGCCTGGGGGTGCGGATGTCATCGGGCACTACCTGTCGCGTCTCACCTCATCTCTCCCAACGACAGATGCGGATGGGCGTCCCAGCCATGGATTTACGTGTCTGGCTCACCCGATGGGTTGTGATTGGCCACGAACCGCCTGGTGCGCAGGGCTGCCAGGAAGACGTCGCGAGGGCCGGGCTTTTCGCACCCAGGTCGAAACCCACCAAACTGTCCTTCGTGACCCCGCACTACACGACCCAAGCCAATGGATTCTCACAAAATGGGCATCGGCCTCTGGTTTGCGTTGTTTCAGTCATGTTACAAAAGTGACACGACAGAGTAACAAAACGGCCCCTGTCTCCTCAGCCGCACTCCATCCGCCTTCCGGTGGATAGCGGCTGCTTCCTTGCTTGCTTCCCCTGAGTCCTCCATGACGCCCGCTCGTGCTGTCCTCCGCTTCTCGAAGCGTCGCTACCCCCTTGCCCGGATGGCCACGCTGCTCGTGTCCCTCGGGGTGTCCGCGGCGAGCCTGCCGGCCTGGGCGCAGGCCCCCGCTCCCAAGAGCGCTCCGGCTGCTTCCGCGGCCAGGAGCGCGCCGGGTTCCTCCACGAAGGTGCGCATGGCCATGACGGCCGCGTTCGTGTCGGAGAGCGGCATGCCGGTCTACGGCCGCATCGCCACGTACCTCAGCAAGAAGCTGGGCTCGGAGGTCAGCTTCATCACCGGGCAGTCCTACGGTGAGGTGGACAAGATGCTCGATGCGGGAGCCGTGGAGGTCGCCTTCGTCTGCGGGCTGCCCTACGTCCTCAAGCACGACGCGAACAAGGGGGCCGTGCACCTCCTCGCCGCGCCGGTGATGAAGGCCGCGCGCTACGGCAACAAGCCCAAGTATTTCTCGGACCTCGTCGTCGGCAAGGACAGCAAGTTCAAGAAGCTGGAGGACCTGCGCGGCGCGACCTTCGTCTTCAACGAGGAGGCCTCGAACTCAGGCTACAACCTGCCCCGCTACAAGATGTTGAAGCTGGGCCTGACCCAGGGCTTCTTCGGCAAGGTCATCCGCTCGGGCTCGCATGAGGAGTCCATCCGCCTGGTGGCCACCGGCAAGGCGGATGCGAGCTACGTGGACAGCCTGGTCCTCGACTTCGACCGGGAGACCGGCAACGGCTGGGCCAGCGAGGTGAAGGTCATCGACTCGCTCGGGCCCGCGGGCATTCCCCCGGTGGTCGTCTCGGGCAAGGTGCCTGCGGAGGTCCGCCAGCGCATCAAGCAGGCCCTCCTCACGATGAACAAGGACCCGGATGGGCGCCGCATCCTCGATGACGCGCTCGTCGACCGCTTCGCCGAGGTGGACGACAGCAACTACAACGACATCCGTCAGCAGTACCAGGCAGCCGTGAAGGCGGGCTTCACCACCATCAAGTGACGGGCATTCCGCGCCCTCACCCGCCCCCCTTCAAACGGAGCGACGCATGAGTTCACGATGCGAATTGAAGCACCTTGGGGCCTGGGCCCGCTGGCTGCTGCTGGGCGCCCTGACGTGCACCGGGGCGGCGCTGGCGGACCCGGGCGTGAGCGCGACGGAGGTGGTGCTCGGTCAGCCTGCGGCGTTCAGCGGCCCGTCCGCGGGGCTCGGGGTGGAGATGTGGCGTGGGGCCTCGGCGGCCTTCGCGGAGGCCAACGACGCAGGCGGCGTCCACGGCCGGAAGGTCCGCATCGTCGCCGCAGATGACGCGTTCAACCCGGAGCAGGCGGCCCCGGCCGCCCTGCGGCTGCTCAAGGAACAGCAGGTCTTCGCGCTCTTTGGTGGGGTGGGGGATGCCACGCTGATGAAGGTCCTCCCCGTGCTGCTGCGCGCCTCGCAGCGGGAGCAGGCCCTCTACTTCGCCCCGGCATCGGGCGCTCAGCCCCAGCGCGAGCCGCCCTGGGAGCCGGCCGTGTTCAACGTCCGGGCCTCCTACCGCCAGGAGATCCGCGCCATCGTGGATGCCTTCATCGCCCTGGGCCGCCGCCGCATCGGACTGTTCGTCCAGAACGACGCGTTCGGCGCCATTGGCCGGGACGCCATCCTCCGCGCCCTCCAGGACTACGGCATCAAGCCGGTGGCGGATGCCACCTACCGCAAGGGGCAGGAGTACGCCACCAGCACCCGGCCACAGCTCGACGTGCTGCGCGCCGGCGGCGCGGACGTCATCATCGCCATCGGGACCTCCCAGGCCTGCGCCGCGCTGATCCGCGATGCGCGCCTGTCCGGCTGGGACATCCCCATCCACAGCCCCTCCGTGGTTGGCGCCGATGCACTCGTCTCGCTCCTGCGCGCCGAGGAGCAGCGCGTGCAAAAGCCGCTGCTGGACAACCTCATCTTCACCCAGGTCGTCCCGTCCTACGAAGACACGGACCTCGAGGCCGTCCAGCAGTACCGGGCCGCGATGGAGCGCTACCGCCCCACGGCCCCCGCGGGAGTGGGGGGAGGCTATACCGCGCCCGCGCTCTACAGCTTCGGCTCGCTGGAGGGCTACCTCAGCGCCCGGGCGTTCCTGGCCGTCCTGGACAAGGTGGGCCCGGAGCTGACGCGCCAGCGCTTCCATGAGGCGGCCGAGGCGATGGGGAAGTTCGACCTGGGGCTGCGTGCCGTTGGCGAGCTGTCACCCACCCGGCACCAGGTCCTGAGCAAGGTCTGGTTCACCCACTTCACGGCCGAAGGCTGGCGGACGACGTCCGCGCCAGGCACGGTGCTCCGATGAGCGGCCCGGGGAAGGAGCGCGTGTTCCCGTGGAACCCGCTGTCATTGCGGTTCGGGCTTGCCGCCAAGCTCATGTTCATCAGTGCCGGCGTGACGCTCCTGGTCTGCATGACGTTGATGCTCCAGGCCTCCTCCCGGCTGACCAGGACGATGCAGAACGCGTTCGCCGTGAATGGAGAGGCGCTCGCGCTGTCATTGGCCTCGGCCGCCGAGCAGAGCGTGGGCGGTAACATCGCCCTGCTCCAGAGCGCCATCGACTCCGGACAGACGCTCGCCAACGTCCGCTACATCTACATCGAGGAGTCCGATGGGACGGTGGTGGCGCACACCTTCGTCCCCACCTTTCCCGTGGGCATCGAGCGACTCAACCCGGTGGCCCTCGGTGAGCTGTCGGACGGCAAGCGGGTGAAGGTGAACCCCGAGCTGGAGTTCACGGCCTACGGCGATGCCATCCGCGCCATCGACGTGGCGGCCCCCATCTCCGGCGGCGCGCTGGGCACGGTGCACGTCGGCATGGACCTCGATGCCATCACGGCGGAGGTCGCCTCCCTGCGGTGGGCGCTGCTCCTCTGGGCGGGCGTCATCCTGTTCCTCGGGGTGCTGCTGAGCTACTTCGCCTACACCCTCATGCTGCTGCGGCCCCTGCGGCACCTGGCGCACGTCACGGGCCGCATCGTCGAGTCCAACGACCTGGCGCAGGTCGTGTCGGTGACCACCCAGGATGAGCTGGGCCAACTGGCGGGCTCGTTCTCGAAGATGGTGGAGAAGCTGCGGCAGTTCCAATCCAGCCTCCGTGGGTCCGTGGGCGTGCTGAAGGACTCGGCGAGCCGGCTCGACGCGGACACCTCCGAGCAGAGCGCGATGATCAACCGTCAGGCCGCGGCCCTGCAGCAGACGCGTGTCACCATCGAGGAGATCAGCCAGACCTCCCGGATGGCGTCAGGCCGCGCGAAGTCCATCCTCGAGGTGGCGGAGCGCGCGGACGAGGTGGTCCGCACCGGCGAGGACGCGCTCCAGCAGACCCTGGGAGGGCTCAACGAGATCCAGGGCGTCGTCCAACAGATGGCGCAGACCATCACCCAGCTGGGGGAGCGGACCGCGCAGATTCACGACATCGCGGAGACCGTGCGGCAGCTGGGCGCCCAGTCCAACATGCTGGCCATCAACGCCGCCATCGAGGCGGCCCGGGCCGGTGAGGCCGGCCGCAGCTTCGGCGTCGTCGCCCGGGAGATTCGTGCGCTGGCGGACCAGTCCATGCGCGAGACGCACCGGGTGACCGCCATCCTCTCGGAGGTGGGGGCCACCGTGGCCCAGGCCGTGAAGAATTCGGAGAACGGCGCGTTGCGGCTGCAGGTGGGGCTGTCCCAGGTGGCGGTGTCCGGCGACAAGCTCCGGGAGCTGTCCGGCATCCTCACGGAGAGCACCTCGGGCGTGAGGCAGATTGCCGCCGCGGTGAGCCAGCAGAGCCTGGGGGTGGATGAGATCTTCACCGCGCTCAAGAGCCTGGACGCGATGATGGTGGAGACCACACCCCGGGTCGCCTCCACCCAGAAGGCCGCCAGTGCCCTGAAGGACCTCTCCGTGAACGTGTCGGAGCTGGTGAGCCACTACAACGCCTGAGCGCCACGCCGGGGGGCGCAGGGGCCACGGGATGGGGGTTGGATCGCGGCCGTCATCGCCAACGGCGCCACGAACGCGGCCTGGCGCTCGCAGTGACGTCCACAAGAACTCCCAGGTGTCTGGAGTCTCCTGATCCGCCAGCGCCCCCCGAGGCAATCGCGGTTTCATCAAGTTGCCCGGGACCTGCACGGAGGGCTTCACCATGGGCCCGGCTTCCATCGTGAAGCCCTCCGGCTTCGCGGCCCTCCTCGAATGGAGGCCCTTTGGCCTCCTGGGAGCGAGAGGATAAACTCCGGCCCGGTCGTGCTTGTGCCCGGAGGGGCTCATGCCAGAGCGACGTGAATGGGTGTTTGGAACGCATCGGGTGCACTTCGAGGAGCCCGACGTCCTGTTCGTCGACTTCAACGGCGCCACGGGGCTGGAAGATGCGAAGCGCCTGCTCTCCATCGTTCAGGAGGTGGCGCTCCAGGGCCCGGTGTTCGTCGTCGTGGACATCGACGGGTCCACCATCGACAAGGCCGCTCGCGAGCACTTCAGCAAGGAGTCCAGCCCGGAGCGGTTGCGAGGCGTCGTCTACGTCGGCTCGCACCGCCTGCAGATCGCGAGCGC
The DNA here is from genome assembly GCF_003612125.1 of Corallococcus praedator. Lineage (GTDB taxonomy): Bacteria > Myxococcota > Myxococcia > Myxococcales > Myxococcaceae > Corallococcus > Corallococcus praedator. The sequence continues at coordinate 38,791 of NZ_RAWI01000001.1, read as the reverse complement.
CAAGGCCGTCGCGTTCGCGCTCTATCTCACGGGCAGACTCAAGGGAGACGTCGACTTCGTCACGAGCGAACAGGCCGCGCGCGAGCTCATCGAACGCAAGCGCGCGAAGACCGCGGGGGGGTGATGACGGAGGGGAGCACCGCGGCGCAGCTTCCGCGGCGCAGCCCATCGCGGAGCACGGAATGGTTGTTCGGCTCTTCTCCCGAGGAGTCGTTGGAGGCCCCTGACGTGACGCGATGCCGGCGGCCATCCGGCGCTTCCTGAAGGGGCTCGTGCGGCGGGCGGGCATCGAAGACGCCGTGATGGCGGCAGGAGAGGACGGCGCATCCCTCTCCCTGAACGCCGGGTCCCCACATGGCGTCGCAATCGATTCGCGTCCATGGCGTATTCGCAGCGTCCTTCGGGTTGATTTCACGAAGGGTGTGGCGGGCAACTTCCCGTCATCACAGCGGATAATCAGGACAGAAGTACTTCGGATGTATCGAGGGGGGAAGTACGTCATGCGAGTCGACGGTCCGTCATATTCAACTCAAACAATTTCGTCTGGAGACACGGGCAAGGCTGAAGCCCGCGAGGTCTCCGAGTCCAACGTCGTCCGGGAAGAAGGGGCACCCGGCGCGCAAGGTCCTGATTCGACCTCCCGCTTCGAGGACGCGCCCGCGGCGCACCGGGAGCGGCTGCTGCCTCCACCGCCGCCACCTCCTCCCGAGCCGCCTCCGGAACCCTGGCCCGTCCCGGAGAAGAACCTGAAGCGCGGCGACACCGGCGAGGACGTGAAGCAGCTCCAGGACTCGCTGGTGGAGCTGGGCTATCTGACGCGCGAGCAGGTCGCCACCGGACCGGGCCAGTTCGGTCCGCAGACGGAGGCCGCGCTGGAGAAGTTCCAGAAGGACAGCGGCGTCCCCGCCGACGGTCACTACCAGGCAGCAACCCGCGAGGCGCTGTCGAAGTCCCTCACGCGCTCCGCGCAGACAGGCGGGAAGACGCAGGGCCGGGCCATGTCCGCCGAGGCCGCGTTCATCACGCAGTTCACCTCCCAGTACAACCCGAATGGCCCGCGCGGCAGCACCAACTGCGGCCCCGCCAGCCTCGCCATGTCCCTGGCGTACACGGGCCACATGCCCCCGGGCCTCACGAAGGAGCAGCAGGTGGACCACGCGCGCGCGCTGATGAGCCCGCGCCGCGCTTCGGAGTTCACCTTCGTGAATGCGTCGGACGGCACGCGCGTGCCGATGCTGGACCGGGACCATGACCTCACCGGCGGCACCATGGTGTCCGACGGCATCAAGAACGCGGGCCTCACGTCGCGCTACGGGCAGGGCTGGGAGTCGCTGGACCAGCAGCTCGCGGCGGGCAACCCCGTCATCGCCAACGGCGCCACGAACGCGGCCTGGCGCTCGCAGTTCCCCGAGCGCATGGGCAGCGGCGACATCGGCCACCTCAACGCCATCCTCGCGAAGACGCCGGACGGGAAATACCTCGTCGCCGACCCGCTGCACACCGGGGGCCCGGTGGCGATGACGCGCCAGCAGCTCAGCGTCTTCTTCTCTCCCACCGGAGGTCAGCCGTCCTTCAACGCCCTGCAGGGGGCCTCGCGAGGCGCCGGTGCCGCGGCGGCTGCGGGCGCAAGCGCCGGGGCCAGCGCGAGCACCACCGCCGCACAACTGCTGGAGCAGGCCGCCGCGCGCTTCCCTCCGATCAAGCCAGAGCCCTTCACGCTCCCCACGGGCGTCGGGGTCGCCAACGTCGCCACGGCGAACGCGGCCGGCACGGACGTCAAGACGCGCGCGCAGCAGGACGCGAAGGCCCTGGCGGGCACGCTCCAGAACAGCCTGGAACAGGGGGCCCGGCAGTTCGAGCAGCTCATCGCCAGCAACCCGGACCCCGCCTATCAGGAGGCGTTCGTCCGCGCCGCGGAACCCTCCCTCGCGAAGATGGGCCAGCTCTTCGCAGGCGTGTCACCGGAGACGGACCGGGTGCTCCACCCCCGTCCGCCGCTGCGCCAGCCCGACCTCAAGAATGATCGGCCGTTGCTCGAGAAGCTGGCGGAGGCGGAGTCCGCCATCGAGCAGAAGACCTACCTGAGCCTGGCGCGCGCCACGGAGCGGCTGGGAGAGCCGACCGCCGGCCTCGTGGGCAGGTTCTTCACCCGGGACACCGCGCCGGGCCTCGCCAACACCTCGCTGACCCACGCCATCCGGACCGCCATCAACTTCGGCATCGGCTCGCGGCTCGCGTTCGACATCGAGCGCTCGCTGGAGAAGATGGAGGTCGGTCCGCCAGGCTTCAAGGGGCCGACCTACAGCCAGGATGTCCAGGCCATCCACCGGACGCTGTGGAGCGCCATCGACGGGCTTCGCACCCAGTTCTCCGCGGCCGCGGACAAGGCGGAGCGGCCCCAGAAGCAGCTCACGGAGCTGCTCAGCGGCCCGGCGAAGGTCCTCACCGCGGAGCAGCAGCAGGCCTTCACCACCGCCTTCCTGAACGACCCCGAGCGCAAGAAGGACCTCGCGGAGTTCGAGCGGCTCAGCAAGCTGTTGGCCAGCGCCGCCCCGGATGGCCCGCCCACGGGCGCGCATGATCCGGCGGTCACCGCGCTGGCCCGCGAGCTGCCACGGATGGCGGCGACGCAATCCGGCGCGGAGTACCTCGCCTCCCAGCTCACCGCCCAGGGCGAGAACCATCCCGCGTTCCTCGACACCGTCGGCAAGCTGAAGGACCTCAAGGACTTCGACGAGACGCTCGCCGTCGCGCTCGTGAAGAGCGCGGGCTCGGGCGCCATCATCGCGGCCGGCCTCAAGTCGAAGGGAGGCGCCGAGGCCATCTTCAACGGGCTCGCGCGCAACGCGCACCTGTTCGGGATGGCTCCGGATTCCATGCAGCAGTACGTGAAGCTGCTGCGCCGCATTGGCCCGGACTCGACGCCGGAGCAGGTCCGGGGCATCACGCAGTCCATGCGGAGCCTCCTGGGGGAGCAGGAGACGGGGCTGCCGGGCAACCCGGAGCTCCCCCGGAGCCAGGCGCTGCGCGGGCTGGCCCTCCTCGTCACCACGTCGGCGGCCATCGGAGACGCCGCGGGATGGAACCAGGCGGACTTCGCCGCGAAGCTCAAGATTGTCGGCGACGGGCTCAGCGTCGGCGGGGACGGCGTGACGTTCATCCTCGACGCGCTCAACAAGTCGGCGCCGGTCCTGTCCAAGGTGCTCGGCAAGGTGTCCGCCGCGGGCGCGCTGCTGGGCGCGGTGGGTGACGGCATCCAGTCCTTCCAGGCCGTGCAGGAGGGCAAGTACTGGAAGGCCAGCGCGTCCGGCGCCCAGTCGCTGGGCGCCATCCTCATGGCAGGAGGCGCGCTGGTGGAATGGGTCCCCGGCGCCCAGCTCCTCGGCGCCGCCCTGTTCCTGGGCGGGCTCACGCTGAAGTACCTGGACCTGGACCAGCACGCCACGCGCGGCGCCCAGGTGCGCCTGCTCACCGAAAGCGGCATGGACGGGAATCTGGCGCAGAACCTCATCGACCTGGGCCCCGCCCTCCTCGACAAGCGACTGGTGCAGGAAGCGCGCATGTCGCTGGAGCAGGTGCAGCAGTTCCTCACCGACCACCCGGAGCTCGGCCGGGCCCCCCTCGCATTCGACAGCCTGTGCCAGGGCGCCAACGCGATGGGAATGAAGGGCGCGGACTACCCGGTGTTCCTGGAGCGGCTGGCGAAGGCCCACGGCGTGGACGTCGGCACGCTCGCGGCCGAGGTCCACTACCGGTTCTTCGGCCACCCTCCGTCGGAAGGCCCAAGCCAGGGGCTGGTGTCCCCGAACGACGAGTTCCGTCAGTGGGTGGAGACGCGCACGCCGGAAGTCGCTGCGTGGGCGAAGCAACACAAGACGCCCTGAGCCTGCCCGCGGTGATTGGGAACAAGGGTTCGGGACTTCACGCTGAAGCCCCGCGCCCTGCCTTGACGTCTGGCCAAGACGCTAGACTTGCCTGATGGCCACCAGGCACCGCGTCTATCTTGTCCCCGGTTTCTTTGGCTTCACCCACATGGGTGACAAGGAAACGGAGCGCATCGCCTATTTCCAACACATCCCCGCGCTGCTGCAGCAGCGGTTCAGGGAGCGCGGCATCGACGCGCAGGTGCACTCCGTGGCCTCCTCCCCCACCTCCGGGATCGAGGTGCGCGCACGCGACGTGTTCCGGGAGATGGCCCGGACCGCGAACGAGGACGACGCGGAGCTCCACCTCATCGGGCACTCCACGGGCGGGCTGGATGCGCGGAGCGTCGTCTCACTGCGCATGGCCCAGGAGGCCCCGGCCTTCGTGAAGCGCGTGCGCTCCGTCGTGACGATCGCCACCCCGCATCACGGCACACCGCTGGCGACCTGGTTCCACGAGGGCGAACTGGGCAAGACGCTGCTGCGCTACCTGTGGCTCTTCACCTTCCTCACCCTGCACCGCAAGGCCATGCCCTTCAGGACCGCCTTGCTCCAGGCGTGCTACCGGCTCGTCCTGATGGGCGAGCAGGTGAAGCTCCCACCCAACCTCCTCAATCAGATCCTCCGGCTGACGGTGGACCTCTCCGACAACGAGCGCGTGGAATTGCTCCGGTTCTTCGGCCAGGTAGGAAAGGACCAGGCGCTGATCCAGGACCTCACGCCGGTCAGCGTGCAGGCCTTCAACGCGAACACGGTGGACCGGGAGGGTGTGCGCTACGGCAGCGTCGTCGCGGGTGCACCCCCGCCCAACCTGCTCCGCCGCCTGTCTCCCCGCATGCTGCTGCCCCCGGACTCGCTCCTCTACGGCATCTTCTCCTTCCTGTATGGAAGGAGCGCGCCCCTGTCCCCGGAGTTGAGGATTCCCGAGCGCACGGCGGCGCAGACCCAGGCGCTCCAGGCGGCCTTCGGCAACAAGTTCGAGTCCTGGAGCGACGGCGTCGTCCCGAGCCGCTCCCAGGTCTGGGGACAGGTGGTCCACGTCGCGACCGCCGACCATCTGGACGTCATGGGCCACTTCGACCAGCCGCCGGAATTCATCAGCTGGCTGAAGTCGGGTTCCCACTTCCAGCAGAAACAGTTCCACGCACTGTGGGAGAGCGTGCTCGACTTCATGGTGGGCCGGCCCCCCGCCTGAGGCCGGGTTCAACGGCTCCGCGCGCTCAGGGTTCGCGGGGCATCAGGCCGCTGAACTCGTAGATGAAGGCGCCCTGATCGGTGACGTCGACGGTGCAGGCGCCAGCGCGCGAGAGGTCCTCGAGCACCGTCTTGGCCTCGGTGAAGCTGAGGCTGCTCTCGGCGGCCACCTCGGCGATCGTGACGCGGCCTCCATGCTGCTTCGCGCAGGTGAGGACGGCCCGCTCGATGTCGCGAGGGGACATGACGGGGAGCTGCGCCACGGCGAGTGCCTCGGCCGGCCCGGCCGGCAGCTTCGCTCGCTTTGCGGCGCGGATGAGCGCCCGGCCTCCGAGGACGAAGACGGTGGCCAGGATGAGCCCCATGACGGTTGTGTCCGTCGTGCCCCTGCGCAGGTTGTCGATCTCCACACCGAAGCCGGTGAGACCCAGGACGACGAGAAACCAGCCGGCGATACTTCTCATGCGACCCTCATTGTGACGGGGTGGATCACCCGTCCCCAGGCCGTGTCTTAGCAGAAGATTCCGGTCCACCGGGAACGGCGTGTCACACGGAAAAGAGGGCTTCAGCGGAACGACGAGGCACCTCGGGCGGAGCCACGAGGTGCCTCGGGACGACTTCAGCGGAACGGTCTCAGTGGAGGCACTTCAGCGTCGACGGGTCGCACTCGTAGCCCGTGTTGCAGTACTTGAGCTCACAGCACCGCTGCTTGAAGCCACCACAGCCCGGGAGCACCTGGGCTGAGGTGTCAGCCGAAACGGCCTCCGCCGCGGGAGACTGGGCCTCCGTCGAGACGCCTTCCGTCAGCTCGACGTCCGCCGTCTCCGCTCCACCACAGGCCAGGGCCATGGCCAGACCCATCACAGCGAAAGCACTCTTCACGACACGCATCAGCATCGGGAGCTCCTCTCGGTGGGAACTGCGTCTGACTGAATATCGGAAATGGGGATGCTCTAGCAATTCATTGCCCGGTGACGTCAGGGTGCGCGCCCCCTTCCAAGACAACGGGCATCGTCCGTGGCAACCCATTCCTGAGCAACGGCGGTGAGGGTCTCCGGCGACTGACGCGGGCCTGAAGGCGGCGGGCAGGGCCGTGGTCGTCATCGGCCACGACAACCGGTAGCTTCGACGTGGCGGAGCGGCGGGTGCGGCGGAAGCCCCGCTCCCCGTCGCGAAGGAGACCGCGTCCGGAACGCGGAGCCACACGCCTGGAGCAAGCCCGATGGCCACGGTCGGAATCTACATGCTGCCCGAATACGGTGGCCTCAACGCCACCTTCGCGCTGGCCAGGACGCTCGGGCGCCGGGGCCACCGGGTCCGCTACTTCGTGCCCGACGCCTTCGAAGCGCACGTGACGCGGCAGGGCTTCGAGAGCACCCGCTACTCCGAGAAGCTCCGCGTCGCCTCAAGCTGGGCGACGCGGATCCCCGGCGTCCGCTTCCTGCACCTGCGCGCGCGCTACAACGAGCACCTCGCGGCCGCGTTCGACGCGTGGGTGGACGCGGATGCGCTCGACGGGGTGCTGGTGGATCCGGTGGTGTGGAACGTGGCGGCGGGCGCGCACGAGCGCGGGCTCCCGTACCTCAGCCTCAACCCCACCTACTCCGCCCCCTTCTCGCTGGACTACCCGTCCGTGCACTCGTCGGCCATTCCCCCACGCGGTGGGGCGAGCGCACGCGCGCGCAACCTGGTGGCGTGGACGTTCCAGGCGCGAATCCCCTGGCACCGGGGCCTGTATGATCGCTCCATCGGCTGGGCGGGCCACAACGCCTTCCGGCGCGTCAGGCGCGCGGGACGCCGCGTGCGTTGGGGGGACTTCGGCTACCGGCCGGACGTGCAGGAGCTGGTGATTGGCCCCAGGGCCCTGGACTTCGAACCGCTGCGCGCCCTCCCCCACCGGCACTACCTGGGCACGAGCGTGGAGCCCTCACGCCACGACGGCACCTTCGACTGGAGCGGCTACGACGCGTCCAGGCCGCTCGCGTACTGCTCGCTGGGGACCTTTGGCGATGATCAGCCGGCCGCGCTGCGCTTCCTCACCGCCGTCATTGAATCCTTCCGGCGGCGCGAGGGCTGGCAGCTCATCGTGAGCTGCGGCGCCCTGGCCGAACAGCTCCGGAGCCAGGCAATGCCACCGTCCATCCGCGTGGAGGCTTCGGTTCCGCAGCTGGAAGTCCTCCCCCGGGCGCGACTGTTCCTGAACCACGGCGGCATCGGCTCCGTGCGGGAGGCGCTGTACTTCGGCGTCCCCATGCTCCTGTTCCCCTACGGCGCGGACCAGCCCGGGTTGACGGCGCGGCTGGTGCACCACCAGCTCGCGCTCCGGGGGGACCTGCGCACGAAGGACGCCCGCGTCATCACCGAACGGGTGGACGCGCTGCTCGCGCGCGACGACATCACCCAGGCCATGGCGGCGATGAAGCAGGGTTGCCGCGACTCGCGCGAACTCGAGGAAGGGGCGGACGTCATCGAGCGGCACCTCGCCTCGGGGCCGCTCGATGGCGCCAGGGCCGCGGGGGCCCGCTGACGGCTACAGGCGGACCTGCAGCTCGTAGCGGCGGTTCTTCGCCTTCTTGGCCGCCGTGTCGTCCGGCTTCACCAGGGGCTTCTCGGAGCCGAAGCCCACGGCGATGATCTCGTTGCGGGGCACGCCGCGCGTCACCAGCTCCTTGACGAGGGTGTCCGCGCGCTGCTCGCTGAGCTTCTTGTTCTTCGCCGCGTCACCGGACGAGTCCGTGTGGCCGGAGACCTCGAACTTGTAGCTCTTCACCCCGGCCCCATCGAGCTGCTTCTTGGCGTCGATGAGGGCCGCGGCCAGCTTCTTCAGCTTCGCGTCGCAGCCGGGGTCCAGCTCGGCGGTGCCGGACTTGAAGCTGCACTGGTTCTTGCGGCCCTCGTCCATCAGCTTCGTGTTGACGCGCTTCTCGACGGCCCCCTTGCCGGCGTCGCCCGCGGTCTTCTTGAGGGCGTCCAGCGCGCCCTGCGCGGAGGCCACGCCAGGGAGGGCCAGCAGTGACACGGAGAGGCACAGTGCCTTGAGCTTCATGGGCAGGACTCCTGGGTTTGAAACGTGGGGGGATGCAACGGCGCGCAAGGCTGCCCACGTGCGCCCGCCGCGTCCAGCATGGAAGAAGCCCCTGGGCAGGGAGGCGCGCGAGCGGAAGCCGCGGCAACTGCTGTCCATGGAGTCTTCCAGTGCCAGCGCCTGCGCTTCATGGGTGGACGGCTTCGCGGTGGAGTTGTTCCACCGCCAGTCCGGCCACAAGCACCAACCGTCGACGCCCTCCAAGATGCCTGCCCAGCGCGACAGCCGCCACACGCGCTTCCTGGACGTGGACAACACCCCGCCCGCCTATCTGGCCGTCACCGCCCCCTACGATGGCGCGCAGGTCAGCGGCGTCGTCACGCTCTCCGCGACCGGCAGTGACAACATGGAGCGGGTGTCCATCGCCTTCCAGGTGGACGGCAACACGCTGACTCCCTTCGCGACCACCGCGCCGTACACGGGCACGTGGAACTCCACGGGCCTGTCGGGCACGCACACGATTGTCGCCACCGCCTACGACCGCGCCGGCGACTTCGCGCGCAGCGCCCCGGTGACGGTGACCGTGCCCTGACCGCCAGACACCCGCGGCCGCCGTGCACTCACCGCCGCCCGGTGGGTGCCGGCGGGGTCGTGGGAAGCGCGACGGCCACGCCGGTCTTCACGCGCTCCAACGTCACGCTGGTGGTGAAGCTGCGGACGTTCGTGTCGCTGAGCAGGGCGCGCTGGGTGAAGGCGTCGTACGCTTCCATGCTCGCGACGAGGACGATGAGGATGAAGTCCGCCTGTCCGGTGACGTAGTAGCACTGCTGCACCTCGGGCAGCCCCTGCATCCGGTGCTTGAAGCGCTCCAGGTCGACGGCGCGCTCCTGGTCGAGGTCCACCGCGACGACGCAGGTGATGGGCAGACCCACGGCCTTCGGCGCGATTTCGGCGACCTCACGCCGGATGACGCCGACCTCGCGCAGGCGCTTGAGCCGGCGTTGGACGGCCGCGGTGGACAGCCCCACCTCCTCCCCGATGGTGCGCGCCGGGAGCAGCGTGTCGTGCTGGTAGCGCTCGAGGATCCTCAGGTCGAGGTCGTCGAGGGTTGCGTCGTCCTTGTGCATGGCGGCCGGTCCGGTTGCGGCATCTCCGCGCGAAGGGGGCCGACAACGCGGCTTGACGCCTTCGCGTGCACCCTATCCTAGCGGGCATCAATCCAGCCGCGAGAGCGGTCGCACAGGAGCCTCACCGATGATCGATCATCTGGAGCTTTCGACCCCGGACCTCGCCACCGCGACGGCGTTCTACCAGGGCGCGCTCGCACCGTTGGGATACGCGCTGCATGTCCAGGGCAAGGCGAATGGGTTTGGCGCCGAGCCGGCCCGGCTCGACTTCTGGCTGCGCCCCGGGGAAGCCTCCTCCCCTCGCCCGCACTTCGCCTTCTTCTGCGCCACGCGCACCCTGGTCGATGCGTCGTACCGCGCCGCGCTGCAAGCAGGAGGCACGGACAACGGCGCCCCCAAGCTGAGGGGGGACATCCACCCGAGTTACTACGCCGCCTTCGTCCGCGACCCCGATGGCCACAACGTCGAGTTCGTCTGCCAGGGCTGACGTCCGGCGGCGGACGGCTCAGCCCCCCGGCGCGCGATAGGCCGGGAAGTAGTCCGTGTCGCTGTTGCTCGCGGAGAGGCGGGCGTACACGGGGGAATCGCAGATCAGCTCGTGCGTGTAGAGGTGGGAGCTTGCGTTCGAGAAGCCCCGCTTGAACTGCTCGAGGCCGTCGCCCGGCCGGACGCCGCCGCCCAGGTGGAGCGACAACCCGAGCCCCATGCTGAGCTCCACCAGCGCCCCGAAGACGGTGTTCTTGGCTGGCGAGCGCCCCAGGTCCGCATCCGCCGTCCCGCCCAGGTAGTAGTGCATCACGCCGTCGCTGGCGACCCCTATCCCCGAGGAGGCGATGTGGCCATCCGGCGCACGGGTGGTCGCGAGCCACGCGGCGGAGGAGGAGAACAACTCCTCGAAGTAGGCGTCGGAGAAGAAGTACCGGGACTGGGCCCCATCGCGGACCATGGTCTGCCGGTAGACGTCCTTGAAGCCCTCCCGCTCCTCGTGCGAGGCCTCGCGCACCGGACTGCAGGTGCTCACGAAGCCCAACCGGGTGTTGCGCCGCATCTGCCGACGGGCCTCCGCCGGGTAGTCCAGGGGGCGGCGGGGATCGATGAAGAACACCTCGTTGCGCTCCGTGCCGCCCGCGAAGCAGCGGGGACCGGTGACGCGGTCGCGCACGAAGAGGCTGACGAGCTGGGTGCCAGCCCAGTCCACGGCGTCCTTCGGCACCTCGCTCAACCCATCCATCCGCCCACCGGGGTAGCCGTAGGGAGAGATGGCATCGTGGTACGGCGTTCCCGCGATGGGCCGCACGATGAGCGGCACCCGCAGCGTGCCGCCCTCGCCGTCCTCGATGACCAGCGTGTGCGAGGCGCCCTCGGCCCGCAGGTGGTGCACGGAGCGGAAGTAGTCCTCCGACAGGGCTGACATTCCCTCGTCGGGCACCAGGACGGCGCGGCACTGCTTCAGGCGCGGAGCCATGCCCCGCGAGACTTCGGAATGATTCATCATTCGAGCGCGACCTTTCGACGAGCGACCCATCCCTGGGCGACGCAGAGCACCCGTTCCAACCTCCTGCTTCAAGCGCTAGGAGGCCCTCATGCGACGTGTGGCGAGACCGCGGCCCGAGCCTGGGCCTTCCGCCGCCACTGTCGGTAGCCGCGCAACGCGGGCTGTTCGACGCGGTAGGTGATGAGGGTGGCCAGCAGGAACCCGACAGCGAACGCGACCGCGATGGCTGCCTCGGGACGCCACCCCGCGGCCTCGAGCCGCCGGATGATGACGTAACCGATGTTCTGGTGGACCAGGTAGAACGAGTAGGAAATGAACCCCATGAAGAGCAGCGGGCGCCAGGTGAGCCAGCGCAGCGCGCCGTGGGAGAGCGCATAGGTGAGGACGAGCACGACCCCGAACACCGGGAGGGGCGCGATGCTCCCCACCAGCGCCTCATGCGCGAAGCAGACCCCCACCAGCGCCAGCGCGGAGGGGACGGAGACCTGGCCTCGGCTCTGCTTGAAGGCCAGCACGCCCAGCGCGAAGAACTGCAGGTGCGGGCGGCTGGCGAGGCGCGCGACGAAGGGCATTCCCTTCGCCTGGAAGGCCAGCTCGGCCAGGGTCTGCAGCGCGACGAGCACGATGAAGATGGGGATGATTCTGGGCAGCGCCCGCGCGTACGCGAGCATGAACATCAACAGGTAGAAGGACAGCTCGATGGTCAGCGTCCAGTACACGGTGTCCACATGCGGGACGCGAAGGAGCTCGTGAAACATGGTCAGGTTGACCAGGGCCGTCTGGAGGCTGAACTCGCGATCCGGCAGCCCGAACAGCGACACCACCATGAAGGTGAGCACGACAGCGGTCCAGTAGGCCGGGTACAGCCGGGCCGCGCGGCTCAACACGAACTCCCGGGCCCGCTCGATGCGCTCCAGCGACATCAGGATGACGAAGCCGCTGATGGCGAAGAAGAGCTGGACCCCGAACTTCCCGAAGCGCACCTCGCCCCAGAGGGGGACGGAGTGACCGTAGAGGTCGCTGTACTCGGCCGTGAAGTGATACAGCGCGACCGCCAGCGCCGCGAGGCCTCGGAGGGCGTCCAGTTCCACCAGACGAGGGTGGTTCGCATCCGAGGCGGCGGCAATGCTTCTCATCCGGGTTCATCCTTGCTGGACTGCTCCGGCGAACGCGCGGAGTGTGCCAGAAGGTGATGAGCGCCCGGTGCCCCCACCATGGCCCCAACGGTCGCGGCCAGGTGTCAGGTTCTCCGCACCCGTCGTGCCCTCGCGTCGGAGGTACGCACGCGCCGCATCCCCGGTGGGCAACGCCCCTGCCTGCCGCTCAACGTCCTGGCGCGCGGTAGGCCGGAAAGAAGTCGTCGCCGGTGCGGCCTTCTGACAGGTGGGCGTACACCGTGGGGTCGCAGATCAGCTCGTGGGTGGAGAGGCGGGAGCTGGCGTTGGCGAGGCCCCGCTTGAACTGCTCGAGGCCGTCACCCGGGCGGACGCCTCCGCCCAGATGGAGCGGGACCCCGAGCCGCGTGCAGAGTTCGACCAGCGTCCCGAAGACATTCTTCGCCGGTGAGCGGGCCAGGTGCGCATCCGTCGTTCCCCCCAGGTAGTAGTGCAGCATGCCGTCGCTGCTGACGCCCAGCGCCGCGGAGGCAACGCCCCCCTCCGGCGCATGCGTGGTCACCAGCCACGCGTTGGGCGAAGCAAACAGCTCCTCGAAATAGGCGTCGGAGAAGAAGTACCGGGGGTTCGCCCGCTCGCGGACCATGGTCTGCCGGTAGGCCGCCAGGAAGCCCTCCCGCTCCTCGCGCGGCGTCTGGCGCGCCTCACGCGCGGTGCTCACGAAGCCCATCCGGAGGTTGCGCCGGATGTGGCGCAGGTGCATCTCCCGGAACTCCACCGGCCGGCGCGGGTCGATGAAGAACACCTCGTTGCGCTCCGTGCCGCCCGCGAAGCAACGGGGGCCGGAGACGCGGTCGCGCACGAAGATGCTCACGAGGTCGGTGCCGGCCCAGTCCACCGCGTCCTTCGACAGCTCACTGAGCCCCTCCAGCGCGCCGCCGGGAAAGCCATACGGAGAGATGGCATCCCGGTACGGCGTCCCTTCGATGGGCCGCACGATGAGCGGCACCCGCAGCGCCCTGCCCTCCCCGTCCTCGAGGACCAGCGTATGCGTCACCCGCTCGGCCCGCAGGTGGTGCGCGGAACGGAAATAGTCTTCCGACAGCGCCAATGCCCCTTCGTCCGGGACGAGCACTGCCCTTGTTCGAGTCATCCTCATGTCTGCGGCCCAGCGTAGCCTTCCGGCCCGTCCGCTGGAGCCGTCCCCCGGGACACCTGGATGTTGGAATCCTGTCTTCGAAGCCCCGACGCCGTGACAGAAAGGATTAGGGCACTGCGCTCACGTCCACATCGACCACGCGCGGCTCCTCGGTGCTGCTCGCGCCGGTGAGCGAGGGCATCGCGGCGCTCACCTGGAGCGTGAGCGTCACCTCGCCCGTGCTCAGCTCGGTGGGCACGTACCTCCAGAAGAGGCGCACGGGCCCCGCCGTCTCCCCCTCACGCAGCAGCACTTCGCTGGCGCGCTGTTCGATCTCCGCCGGGGTCAGCCGCGTGCGCAGCAGGTGGCCCTGGCGGGCGAGCGGAGGCCACTTGATCAACGTGCGCTGGAAGGCGCCATCCACGCCGTGGGTCACCACCGCGCGGTGGCCCTCCACGCGAATGCCATTGAGCGCGCGCAGCACGAAGGTCTTGTGGCTGAGGAGTTCGGGCGCCCCGACGACGCGGTTCTCCTCGTTCTGGAAGAGGGCCTGCACCTGCCGCACCGGTCCCATCTCCGCCGAGGGGATGCCCCAGGCCTGCAGCCGCGCCAGGGCCCTTCGCTGCAAGAGCGCGGGTTCCTGCGGGGTGGCCGGGCCGCTCTCCGTCTTGCGCAGCGCCAGCAGGCTCCCGGAGAACGGGTCGCGCTCCAGCTTCCAGGTGGGGGACTCGTGGTCGCGGCGGCTTGCGAGCCCACCCGTCAGGGTGAAGGACTCGCTGGTTTCCAGCAGTGCGCGATGCACCGCCGCGTCCTCGAACGCGGTGCGGGTGAGCAGCACGGAGGGCAGGCCCCCCGTGGGAGGCGTGGCGATCGCGGAGGAATCGAAGGTGAAACCGGTGCTGACCGCCGGCGCGACGAGCTGCCGTTGCTGGGGGACGTCCACGGCGGTGGGAGGCGGTACGGCGTCGCAGCCGAGCACGGCGGTGAGCGGAAGCGCGGTCAGGAGTCGGAGGAATGAGGTCTTCATGGCGATATCAATCTCTCGGTTCGAGGGCGTGAGGAGGATGGGACTCAGGGCAGGCTGCGGCCGCTGTCGGGGTCGCAGCCCCCCACGTAGAAGTAGCTGGAGCCGGTCTTGCTTCCGGTGTTCTTGCGGTCCTTCCAGCCACCGGCCGCGTACATGCTCTTGCGCAGCGCCTTGGTCTCGCCAAAGACGATGGACACCGGGCAGTCGTCCTTGAAGGCGCCCCAATCGTAGGCCTCGTCGATCCAGTTCTCGCCCACGCCGTCGTTCTTCGAGTTCGCCGCGTAGTCGTCCAGGTAGCGCTTCACGAAGTTGCCGCACGAGGAGTCACCGTGAAAGGCATTCCATACGGTGAAGCCGCTGCTGTGGGTCAGCATCTCCTGGTAGCCCCCCTGCTCCCAGACCTCGATGTTGCCGGACTGGCAGGCCTTCACCACGGCGATGTTCAGCTTCCCGTTTCCCAGACGCATGTGGGCGTCCGTCATGGCCAGACAGGAATCCGCATCCGTCCCCATCACCAGGAAGCTCCGCGCGGACGCCTCGTTGTGGCCGCCATGCGTGTGCACGAAGAGGACATTCGCGTCGTCCACGCCGGCGTTGAGCTGGGTGTCCTTCGCGTTCTCCGCCGTCCCCTTCGCCGCGTCGGTCCACAGGTCCGTGCGCGCGCTGGCGTTGTTGAGGGTGCGCACGTCCGTCCACTGTCCGCCGCTCTTGAGCGCGGTGAAGTAGTCCGCGAACACCTGCGCCGTCTTCGTGTGCACGGAGTGCGAGTCCGCATCGCACTGGCCCGCGCCCCCGAAGCTGGCGATGCCATAGACGTGGGTCTCGTTCGCCAGCGCACCCGCCGCCGGCAGGAACAGCGCTCCCACCACCGCCGCCCGCGTCCACTGCCGCGTTTGCTTCCGGAGTCTCATGGTCCTGGTCTCCCCCCGCCTGGGGTGTGCGTGTAGGGCCTTCAGCGGCAGGAGGCGCGCGGTGTCCGCCGCGCGTCCTTCCAGCCACGGGTCCTCAACGGAGACCGGAGGAATTCCTCCTCACCATGCTCGCAAGAAAGTTCCGGAGCGCATGCCGTGAGGTACACGCCCCGGCCCACGCGGGCGTGAGGCCTCACTCCTTGGCGAGCACCTCCAGCAGCCTCCCGGTGACACGCGACACGTCCGCCCCTTCGCGGTTCATCAGCACCGCGAGGGAGGCCTTGCGCTCGGGCAGGTAGAAGGCCAGGGCGGAGAAGCCGGGGATGCCACCGTCATGGCCATGGCCCGGCCCCACGGGGGTGACGGCGCGCACCAGCCCCAGGCCATACCCCGGCATGCCCGGGATGGGCGTCTCCACCCAGTCGGTCATCTCCGCGAGCTGCGCCGGGGCGAGCAGCGAGCGCTCGAAGAGGGCCTGGTAGAAGGCGCTGAGGTCGTCAGCGCTGGAGCTCAAGGCACCGGCCGCGCCGGCCGCGGACGGATGGACGAAGTCGGTGAGGTCCATCCACGCGCCATTGCCCGGGTCCCGCGTGAAGCCGCGCACGGTGAGCGGCGGCAGCGGCTCCGCGCCCTCCAGCCCCGTGCTGTCCAGGTCCAGGGGATCGAGGATGCGCGAGCGAAGCTGCTGCGCCAGCGGCCTCCCTGTCACTGCTTCGAGGATGCGGCCGAGGAGGATGTAGTTGGTGTTGGAGTACTCCCAGCGCGCCCCCGGCTCGAAGGTGGGGGATTCGGCGGCGCCCAGCGAGATGAGCTCCTCGGCGCTCCAGGTCTTCCCGGGGTTCGACCCGACCTGGGTGAGGAAGGCCTGGCTGTGGGTGTAGTTGAACGCGCCACTCGTGTGGTTGAGCAGCTGGCGCACGGTGATGCGGTCCGCGCGGGGGAAGTCCGGCACCCAGGTGGCCAGTGGCGCATCTAGGGACAACGCCCCCTCGGCCTGGAGTTGCAGCGCCACCACGGAGACGAAGCTCTTGGTGATGCTGCCCGCGCGCAGCCGGTCCTCGGCCTTCAATCCGGTGGCCGGCTCCACCCTGGAAACGCCCGCCGCGCCTCGCCACGTGCAGTCCTCGAATCGCAGCGAGGCCGTGGCCCCGGGGAGGTCCTCGGCCGCGACGGCCACCTCCAGCGCTTGCTGCAAGCGGGGCGCGAGCCGCTCACAGACAGGGCCCTCGTCCTTGTCGCAACCCGAAATCCACAGCAACAGCGTTACGCCAAGCACGCATCGACCGAACTGACGGGTAACCATCCAGTGCCTTCCAGGTGAATCCACGGTGTGCGTACGAAGCACCGGGGCACCTCATTTCTGTCACCCCGACGCAGAGGGCCCGTATCGAGGGGGGCCTGAGGCGGAGGCAGCAGGTGCACACGGCGCGCCTGCTGCTACGCTCGGCCGCGCCCTCCCCGGAGTTCAGAGCCGATGAAGCGTGTCCTTCTTGCCCTGCTGGCCCTCCTGCTGCTCCTCGTGGGCGGACTCGTCGTCCGCACGCTGCGCTTCGGCTCGCGGCAGGTGGCCGCCGAGCCCGCCGAGCCTTTCTCCGTGGATGCCACCGGAGCCGCGGGCCGCCTCGCCGAGGCGCTGCGCCACCGCACCGTCGCCGCCTCCGACGGCACGGGCGCGGAGGACGCCGCCTTCCAGGCCCTGCACGCCCAGCTCGTCGCGCAGTTTCCCCTCGTGCACGCGCAGCTCGGGCACGAGACCGTGGGCGCGCACTCGCACCTCTATACGTGGAAGGGCACGGAGCCCGGCTTGCAGCCCGTGCTGCTGATGGGCCACCTGGACGTGGTGCCCGCGGAGGCGGAGGCCACCTGGAGCCACCCGCCCTTCGGCGGCGCGGTGGTGGCGGACGGCTACGTCTACGGGCGCGGGGCGCTGGACGACAAGGGCAGCGTGCTCGCCATCCTGGAGGCCGTGGAGGGCCTGCTCGCCCAGGGCCACCGCCCGCGCCGCACGGTGCTGCTTGCCTTCGGCGCGGACGAGGAGGTGGGCGGGCGCGACGGCGCCGCCCTCGTGGCCAAACTGCTGCGCGAGCGTGGCGTGCGCCTCGAGTCGGTGTTGGACGAAGGAGGCCCCATCGGCGTGGGGCTCGTGCCCGGCGTGGACGCACCGGTGGCGCTGGTGGGGGTGGCGGAGAAGGGCTCGGCGCGCGTGGAGCTGGTGGTGCGCAGCGCGGGCGGGCACGCGTCCATGCCGCCGCCGCAGACGGCCGCGGGCATCCTCGCCCGCGCCGTCGTGCGCCTGGAGGAACACCCCTTCGAGCCCGGGCTGCGCGGCGGGACCCTGTCGCTGTTCGAGCACGTGGGGCCGGAGATGGGCTTCGGCAAGCGCCTGCTCTTCGCGAACACCTGGCTCTTCGCGCCCCTCATCGAGCGGCAGATGGCCCAGGCGCCCTCCACGAACGCCAGCATCCGCACCACCTTCGCGGCCACCATGCTCGAAGGCAGCCCCAAGCCCAACGTGCTGCCCTCACAGGCGCGCGCGGTGCTCAACGTCCGCCCGCTTCCGGGTGACAGCCTGGAGGACGTGCGCGCCCACGTGCGCGACGTGGTGGACGACGCGCGCGTGGAGCTGCTCGCGGAGGGTGATGAGGCCTCGCCGGTGTCGCGACTGGACACGGAGGGCTGGCGGCAGTTGCAGCGCAGCATCCGCCAGGTGTTCCCGGACGTGCTGGTGGCGCCCTTCCTCACCGTGGCGGCCACCGACTCCCGCCACTTCCATCCCTTGAGCGACAGCGTGTACCGCTTCATGCCCGTGCGCATGACCCGCGAGGACCTCGCGCGCATGCACGGCCGCGACGAGCGGCTCTCCGTCGCGGGCCACGCCGCCGCCATCCGCTTCTACGCGCAGTACCTGCGCAACACCACGCGCTAGGGCGTGTCCGCGAACGGCGGTGCCGCGCCTCAGGCGCCAGGGAACGGCGCGACGGCCTGCGACAGCTCGTCGAAGTGCGTGAGGACGAGCGTGGGCGCGCGCGAGCGCAGCAGCGCCTCCGTCGCGTAGCCCCACGTCACCGCGGCAGTGGCGATGCCCTCGGCCGCGGCGGCCTCGATGTCTCGCACCTCGTCGCCCACGGAGAGGGCCTCCGAGGGACGCACGCCCGCTGCCTTCAGCACCTTCCGGAACTTCACGCGCTTGCCGAAGATGCCCGCACCGCAGGCGTAGTGGCGGATGCGCGCGGACGCCACCGGCCCGAGCACGAGGCGCACGTTCTGCTCTGAGTTGGAGCTCACCACGGCGAGAGCAATGCCCCGCGCCTGGAGCTGTTCAAGCAGCGCCTCCACCCCCGGGAAGAGCGGGATGCGGTGCGCGTCGCGCGTGACGAGCTTGCGCATGTGCGCGGCGATGAAGGGCATCTTCCACGCGGGCACGCCGAGGTGCGCGACGATGGCCCGGGTGTCCTGCCCCCGCAGCGCCTCGAGTTCCTCCGCGCTGACGCTGCGAAAGCCATAGCGCCGGGCCACGTCGTTGAAGATGCCGCGCATCCAGTCCGCGCTGTCCGCGAGCGTGCCGTCGAAGTCGAAGATGACCAGCCTGTATCCCATGGGTGCCTTATGCGCCGCGGACCTTCGCGGGTGCGCGCGACATGCAAGCATAAGTCGGCGCCAGGGGATCGCGGTTCCGCGCCCGCACAGCCAGCCCCGAGGGCATCGTCCGTATCCCTTCGTGGAGCCCCCTGCCCTTCCGGGCCACCGGGGCACCTCCGCCGCGAGAGGACTCGTCGCGGCGACCACCCCCACGGAGATGCCGGTGCAGACGTACGACCTGTTCGCCCCCACCACCGAGGCCGAGCGCCACGCCCGGTATGCGCGCATGCGTGCGGAGCCCGGGCTCTGCCGCATCGCCCCCTTCGGCGCCTACGCCGCCGCCCGCTATGACGATGTGCGCACCTTGCAGAAGGACGCGCAGCGCTTCTCCTCCGAGGCGCTCGCGACGACGGCGGAGCCGCCCTGGCTGGGCCCGAACCCGGTGGCCCGCTCGCTCGTCACCCGGGATCCGCCGCGCCACACACAGCTTCGCGCGCTGCTCAGCCGCGCCTTCGGCCCTACCGGCATGGCGCGGCTGGAGGCCCAGGTGCGCCACGAGGCCCAGACACTGGCCGAGGCCGCCGTCCACCAGCGCGAGGTGGACCTGGTGGATGCCTTCTCCTTCGTGCTGCCACGCAACATCATTGGCCGGATGCTCGGGTTGGAGCCGTCCACCTTCACCGGGTTCAAGCGCTGGTCGGTGAACATGGGCCTCATCACCTCCGCGTTGCCCGCGCAGCACCAGGACATCCGCGACACCGTGAAGGAGATGGAGGACTACCTGGGGGACGTCATCGCCGCGCGCCGCCGCCAGCCAGGGGAGGACATGGTGAGCGACCTGCTCCGGGCCGAGGTGGAGGGACAGCGGCTCACCGACGCGGAGGTCCTCTCCTTCCTCTTCCTGCTGCTGCCCGCGGGCATGGAGACGACGGCGCAGCTCATCGGCAACGCGGCCATCCTCCTCGCCCGCTTCCCCGAGCACCTGGAGCAGGCCCGGGCGGACCGCGCGCACATCCCCCGCTTCCTGGAGGAGGTGCTCCGCTACGAGCCCCCCGCGCAGTTCGCCTTCCGCGTCGCGACGTCGGACGTGGAGCTGTCCGGGACGCCCATTCCGGCGGGCAGCCTCGTCATGGGGCTGGTGGGAAGCGCCAACCGCGACGAGCGCGTCTTCGAGCAGCCGGACGCCTTTCTTCCCGGCCGGGACAAGGCAAGCCAGCACCTCTCTTTCGGCCACGGCATCCACTTCTGCCTGGGCGCGCAGCTCGCGCGGCTGGAGGCCCGGCTCGCGCTGGAGGCACTCGTCCCGCGCATCCGCGCCCTGCGGCTGCGCTCCCAGGACATCGAGTGGCTCCCGGGGCTCACCATCCACGGGCCCCGGACGCTCCCCGTGGAGCTCATCCCGGCCTGAAGCCGGGACGCCATGTGGCCCGGACCAGGGGGTACACCACGTAGGCCAAGGTGGGGAGGTTCCTCGCGCCGTTGGAAAAGAGAGGGGGACGTATCCTTCCGGCGTCCCCATCCGTTCTCCCGGCATGACCCCACCGCCAGACCCACTCCCGACGACATTGCGCAGCTCGTGGCAGCGCTTCCTCGACGTCTACGAGCCGCACCGCTCGGAGCTCTACCGCTACAGCCGCTACCTCACCCGCAGCCCGTGGGATGCCGAGGACCTGACCCAGGACGCCCTCGCGCGCGCCTTCGTCACGCTGGGCCAACTGGGCGCCTCTCCGCCCAACCCCCGCGCGTGGCTTCTGCGCGTCGCCTCGAACCTGTGGATCGACCGCGCGCGCCGGGCACGGCCGGAGGAGGCCCCCACGGAGGCCGCGCCCGTTCAAGCCGACCCGCGCCCCACCCGTGAGGCGGCCGGGACGCTGCTCGTGCGGCTCGCGCCGCAGGAGCGCGCGGCGGTGGTGCTCAAGGACGTCTTCGACCTCTCGCTCGAGGACATCGCCGAGACGCTCTCGACGACGACCGGCGCGGTGAAGGCGGCGTTGCACCGGGGGCGTGGCAAGCTCTCGGACCCCGAGGCGGCGTCAGCGCGCGCGCCTGCCCCGGGCGCCCTCGATGCCTTCTGCGCCGCCTTCAACGCGGGCGACCTGGACGCGCTCACGGGGCTCCTGCTGGACAGCGCCATCGTCGAGGTGGTGGGGGCGACGACGCAGTACGGCCCGGAGGCGGCGCGGCGCACCGTGCTGTACGGCATGCTCTTCGGCGTCGAGCGGATGGTGGACGCCGAGCGGCGCGGCGGCATCGAGCCGCGCTTCATCCAGGGCGTGCGCGCCGTCGCGCCACGGGTGGAGGCCCGCGAGCACCGCGGCGGTTGGATCCTCCTGCACTGGTACTCGCACGTGGACGGAGACGCCGTGCGCGCGCTCACCCGTGTGCGCTTCGAGGAGGGCCGCGTCGCGCACCTGGCCAATGCCTTCTTCAGCCCGGACCTTCTCGCGGAGGTGTGCACGGAGCTCGGCGTGCCCTTCCGCTCCAACGGCCACCACTTCTGGATCGAGGGCTGCTGCTGATGCGCACGCTCCACTTCCACCCGCTCTCCTCGTTCTGCCAGAAGGTGCTCATCGCGCTCTATGAACTCGGGCTGCCGTTCGAGCGGCGCTTCGTGGACCTCGGCGCGGCCACCGACAGAGAGGCGCTCGCGCGGCTCTGGCCGTTCTGCCGCTTCCCGGTGCTCGAGGACGGCGGCCGCGTCGTCGCCGAGTCGAGCATCATCATCGAGCACCTGGACCCGGGGCTCATCCCCTCCGACCGGGAGTCGGCCCTGGAGTGCAGGTTCCTCGACCGGGTGTTCGACCTGCACGTGAACGAGCCGGTGGGCAAGGTCGTCACCGACCTGCTGCGGCCCGACGGTGAGCACGACAGGCTCGGGGTCGAACGCGCGCGCGGCACGCTGCGCACCGCGTACGACGTCCTCGACGCGCGCCTGCGAGGCAGGGCCTGGGCGGTCGGCGATGCGTTCACCCTCGCAGACTGCGCCGCGGCGCCCGCGCTCTTCTACGCGGCCCGCGTCGAGCCGCTCCAGCACCCGCACCTCACCGCGTACTTCGAGCGGCTCCTCGCCAGGCCCTCGGTCGCGCGCGTCTTCGAGGAGGCGAAGCCCTACCTGCACCTCTTCCCCGTGAAGTAGGTGCCCTCCCGGGGAAGTGCTTCAGGTCGCGTCGTTGTCGCGCAGCCAGGCCAGGCGCTCCGCGAACTGCTGGAGCGTCTTCACCTGGGGCGATTCCAGGTAGTACCGTCGCTCGTAGTCCTCGATGGCGGAGGGCGTGAGCGGCGCGTCTCCGCGGTCCCACGCGACGTTGTAGACGGCGCGGAACTTCTCGATGTCGAAGGGCTCCTTGCCGGACGTGGCCCGGGCCTTCGTCACCTGCTCCCGCTCGGTCTCCTTGCGCTGCTGGAGCGCGTCGCGGAGTTGCTTCAGGGTGTCTTCGGCTGATGTCGGCATGCGCGTTCCTCGAGGGTGCAACACTCATTCAGGCTAAGGCCGCGAGCGGCCCGCTTCAACCCATGGATGAAGCGGGCACCCGCTGCGCTCACGCTGTCTTCTTCGAGTGCTGTTCCAGCGCCTCTCCCAGCGTCTTGCCCTTGTACTCGGTGAGGCGGGCCCGCATCTTCTGCGCGAAGTCGGGGTTGGTGATGCCGCCCACCTGCCGGTCGATGAAGGCGTCGTCGATGATGGTGTTCTTCACGCGGTCGGCCTCGGCGGCGGGGTTCTCCGTGACGGCCTTGTTGAAGAGGGCCTGCTTCTCCGGCGTGTCCGGCCCGAACCACGTGCCGCCGCGCTTCTCCGCCACCAGCACCTGCTTGCCGCTGCTGTCCGTCACCAGGAGCTTGTAGTCGGTGATCTTCTCGTTCTCGATGACGCCCTTGAACTCGCCGGGCCGCCCGGCGAGCAGCTCGGCGCGATTCTGGCGCACGCCCTTGAAGCCGCCCTCCACGGCGTCGAACGGCACGAGCGGGTCCGCGGTGCCCGGGTTGCGCATGAGCACCCGGACGCTGGACGTCTCCAGCGGGACCTCCAGGTCGACGATCTTCACGTTGCGGCCTTCCACGGCCTTCAACATGCGCGGGATGTCGCTCTCACCAGCGAAGCGCTTGTCGTAGACGACCGAGCTGTTCGGCCGGGAGAGCATCTCCGTCTCCACCCGCTGCGAGATGATGGAGCCCTCCACGTGCGCCTGGGACGTGGAGATCTTCCCGCCGTGCTGTTCGGCGATCTGCGCCTTGATGGGGTCCGGGTTGAGGGCGCCGCTCAGCTCGCCCTGGTCGTCCAGGACCTTGCTCTTGAGGTGCGGGTCGTTCTTCACGGCCGTCGTCTTGCCTGCGGCGGTGTTGCCGCGCAGGGCGTAGACGGTGTTGGGCTCCAGGCGATCAGACAGCGTCTGCGCCTTGTCCAGCTCGGTGTTGAGCAGCTTCTGCTGGAACTCACGCCGTTCGGGGACCCAGTTCTTGGGCTCCTCCAGCCACTTCCACAGCGAGCCGTCCTTGGGGGGCTCTCCGACGGTGAAGGCCTCGAAGGTGCCCACCTTGCCGCCCGAGCGCTCCAGGATGGCCTGACGGACCTCGTAGCTGCCGGTCGTCTTCCCCGTGCGCAGGTCCGCGGCCTTGACGATCTTGAGGACGTCCTTGGCGTTCTCCGGCGTCACCGTGCCTTCGAAGACGCGACCCTCGGAGGTCGTGAAGCGGATGTTGGGGCCGTCGGTCTGGAGCGCCCCGCCCTTGCCCCGCACCTCGCGGAAGAGCTGCCCGGCCTTGGCCGTGCCCGCGCCCACCACGCCACCCGTCACGGCCCCCACGGTGCCGTCGATGACAGCCCGCTTGCCCACCTGGACCAGGCCATCGCCGACGCCGTTCTCCCACGTCTCGCTGCGCGTGGCCGCGTCGAAGGCGCCACCCGCGGCGCCGCCCACGGCGCCTTCCTTCGCGCCCTGGACGACCGCGGCCTTGACGGACGTCTCCACCGTTTCGCGCACCGCGGTGGTGGCGACCTCCTTCGCCGCCGTGGTGGCGCCCGTGCGGGCACCGGCCGTCACGGCACCCGCGCCCTTGCCCACGGGCAGCACGGCCGTTCCGCCCTCCACCGCGCCAATGCCGGCCTGGCGCAGCAGCTCCTGGCCTCCGGCCGCGTCACCCTGGAGGGCCGCGTAGGTTCCCACGCGCGTCGCCGCGCCCAGGGCCGCATAGCCCGCGATGGCCAGCGGTGTGGCCGCGCCGCCCGTGCCGATGACGGCCGCGGTGGTGACCACGACGACGGCGGCGCTGGCGGCGCCATCCGCCAGCGAGTCCTTGCTCGTCTGGAGCGACTTCACGTCGTCCGCGGCATAGCCGGTGAGCGTGTTGGCCCGCTGCGTGTCGCCGCTCTTGATGGCGGTGTCCGCCCGTGTCAGGTCGCGGTTGATGCGGTCGTTGTCGGACTCGCCCTTGAAGGTCCGCTGGACGCCATCGAGCACCCAGGTGCCAAAGCCCGACTCGTTCGCCTGCTGTTCGCGCAGGCGGCGCACGCGCTCCTGCGCCGCGTTGGGATCATTGGGATCCACCGCGCCCAGGTCGTAGTTCTGGTTCAGCAGCTCCAACTGGTCGCGGCCATCCAGCTCCGAGTCCAGCTCCGCGCGCAGGTCCTTGCCGTACTTCTGCTTGTAGGCCGCGGCGATGTCGTCGAGCTCGGGCTTGGACTTGCCCTCCAGCGTCTGGCGGATGGCCTCCTCGTCGGTGCCCGCGCCATCCATGGCGAGCTGGAGCTTCTCCGCGGCGGCCTCCGCCTGGGCCTTCTTGTCGCCCGGCGCGGGAGGGTTGAGCAGCCGCAGCGTCACGTCCGCGTCCGCGCCGCCCCAGCCGCGGATCTCGCTCTCCAGCGACTTGCCCGTCTGCTTCTCGTACTCGGCCTTGATGGCGGTGAGCTGATCCGGCGTCTTGCCCTCCAGCACCTTGCGCACGCCTTTTTCGTCCGCGCCCGTCCAGCCGCTCATGGACTCGCGGATGCGCGCCGCGTCCGCCTGCCCGGGGTTGCCCTGGAGCAGGCCCATGGCGCGGTCATAGTCCTCGCCGCCCAGCTCGTCCTTGAGGCGGCTGGCGACGGCGGGGTCCTGGGCCAGCAGGGCGCGCTGTTCGGGCGTCGCCTTCTCCAGGCGCTCGAAGATGCGATCCTCGTCGGTGCCCAGGCCGTCCATGTCCCGCTTCAGGCCGTCCTTGAGGGCCTGGGTCTCCAGCTCCAGCTTCTGCTGGGGCGTCTGGGCCTGGCTGGCGCCGAGCAGGCTCCGGGCGCGCGACATCTCGTCCGTGTCCAGCTCCTTGCCGAGCTTGGACAGCATGAAGTCCTCGGCGGACTGACCCGCGGGGGCGCCGCCGTTCAGCTCCGCGAACTTCTGGGCAATGGCCTTGCGCTCGTCGGGCGAGCGCTTCTCCAGCGTCTTGAGGACCTCTTCCGAGGAGCCGAACACGCCGTCCAGTTCGGACTGGATGACGACCGCGTCGTTCTTGGGAGCATCCGCGCTCAGCAGCGCCTGGGCGCGCTTCCAGTCATCCCCGCCCAGCTCGTCCTCGAGCTTGGCGTCCAGGTCCTTGTTGTAGTGGTCCTTGTAGGACTGGCGGATGAGGTTGATCTGCTCGGGGGTCTTTCCCTCGAGCGTCTGGAAGATCTTGTCCTCGTCGGTGCCGGCTCCGAAGACGCCACCGTCCGTGGCCTCGTAGAGCGCGGTGGCATCCTTGCTGGCCTGCTCGGCGGTGTACGGGGGCGTGGCGGGCTTCTGCGGGGCGCTGGCGGTCGTCGTGCCCGGAGGCGAATCCGCGACCATCATCCGCTGGAGTTCCGGAGCGACCTTCGCGTCCGTGATGGCCTTCTGACGCTCCGCCGAGCCCGGGGCCGCGGAGAAGATCTTGTGAGCCGAGTTCGCGGACAGCGTCCCCGACTGCCGGTATTGTGGCTGATCCTTCAGGAAGGCCTGGAGGTTGTCGTAGCTCTTGCCGCTGGAGGGGTCGACGACGCGCTCACCCTGCCGGACGACGACGTGGCCGGACTGCCCTTCCTGGCCGGGACGCGTGTCCTTGAGGAACACCAGTTCGGAGCGGGCCCTGAGCGCGGGGGTCGCCTTGTCCACCCAGTCCGCCGCCTTGTCCAGGCAGTTGGCCTGGGCGTCCCGGGCATTCTCCGTCAGCAGCGAGCTGGCCGGCGGGGCCAGTTGGGGGCCTTCCCGGGGCGTGGTCCGGTCGAAGGTGGATTGCGCGTTGCTCGGGACAGCGTTCGCCGCGGGCTTGGGCGCGACATTCGCGGGCGCGGGCGGGGCCTCCGGCGGCGGAGCCACCGTGGGGCGACGCGCCGTCAGCGGCTCGCGAGGACGATTGTTGCCAGTTCCGTCGATACCCATGCGCATCCCCCAGTACGGCGCAGCAAGAATGAGGAGGGCCGCTCACGTCGGGCCCACCCGAACCCCTCAAGCGATTATCAAAGAATGCACCCTCGCGGTTGCGTCCCTTGCCGCGGTCGGACGTGGGCCCTGGAATTCCAGGGGGTTGGACGCCACCCCCTCCCCCATCAGCGCCGGGCGGTGCTGTTGGCGACGCGGGCCTGGGGCGGGCTGAATGACAGCTCACGCAGGCGCATCTGGAGGGTCGCGAAGCTGTCCATGCGACGTGGTGAGTCCTTGTCCTCCGCGCGCAATGCCAGACGCGTTTCGACTTCCAGCTCGAAGCGCGTGGGCCACAAGCGGTCCAGACTGAAGGTGCAGCCGCCCTGGCCCTGCACATAGGTTCGCAGGGACTCGCCGCCCCGGGTCGTGCGGAGGTTCTCCGGCGCGGGCTGGGGCTTCGAGGTGGACTCCAGCTCCAGCCTCAAGCCGAAGCCCGTGGCCTCCCGCGTCTTGAGCTCCAGGGTGGTGCGAGCACCGGCGAGGGGCCCCTTGCCCGGCAAGGGAGGGGACCAGCGGGCGCCCAGGCCCACGGCTTCGGTGGGGAGGATGCGCCCCAGGCCCCCGAGGGTGGACGTCACCTGCTGGAGCTGCTCGCGCAGCGGGGGGGCCATGTCCGCGGGCAGCTTCAGCGTGAAGCCCTGGGCGCGCCCGTCCGCGCTCACGCGGCCTTCGCCCTTCAGTCCGGGCAGGGGTTCCAGCTGCGCGTGGAGCTTCTCCACGGCCTGGGGCGGAGTGCCGGGCTGGATGAGGAGCGCCGCGCTTTCGAGCGCGAAGTGGAAGCGCACCTCCCCCGAAGTGGACACGCCGAGCACCTCCGCGGCGAGCACCATCTGGACGCCCGGGACGGGAGGGAGCGGCGATTTCTGGCCCGCGTCCTTGATGGCGCCATGGCTCTCGGTGCGGACGCGGATGCGTTGCACGCTCCCGACAAGAGGGCTGAGTCGCAGCGGCGCATGGGGAGCACTGCCTCGATCGAGGACTTTCATGGGGGCGGGATGTTAGCCCTTTCGGGGCCTCCGCTGGGGCGGCCCCGCTCAGCGCGCGGTGTTGAACTGCCGCTCGTACACCTCCCGGTGTGACGTGGACCTGGGCCCGGTGCCATGGCGCACATCCAGCCGCTCCAGCGCGATGGCCGAGCGCAGGTCGCTGATGGCCACCCGCCGCTCATCCTTGGTGAGGCTCTCGGGCAGGTCCTTCACCTTCTTGTCGTAGGAGATGTAGTCGCCCAGATACCAGCCCGTCATCATGTCCTCCATCTTCGCGTGTTTGCCCACCAGCAGCTCATTGGCGCATTTGCCGGTGTGCAGCATGCCTTCGACCTCCACCTCCATCTTCTTCTGCGCGTACTCGGGCGCGGTGCCGACCTTCTGTTTGGCGCTGGTGTTCAGGGTCTCGAACCGGTCCCAGCGGTGCGCGTTGTTCATCTCGAACAAGAAGGTGCCCGCCGCCGCCTGGTGGTTCCCGCTCTTGAGCACGTCGTCCATGTACACGGTGACCTTGTTGCCCGACGTGGTGCGCGAGGTCATCGAGCGACCATTGCTGCTGCCCGCCGCGACGCGGACGTCCGCGTCGGACGTCTCCTCCAGGCGCTTCAGGGCCGTGGGGCTCTTCGCCAGGAGCTGGGCGGAGTTGCCGTAGCCCAGCCGCGCGAAGTCCTGGAGGACGCGGTTGGGGAGCTGCTGGATCTCCTCCTCGGAGATCTGCTTGATGGCGTTCGGGTTGCCGGCCGAGGGCGGCGGGGTCTGCGGCGCGGGGGCGTCGATGCCGGGCCTGCGCCGGGCATCGAAGGCGTCCTGCCGCCGCGTCTTGACGTCCTGCAGGTACTGGGCAGGCCTGTTGTCGCGGGCCAGCAGCATCTTCACCTGCCCCTCGTCCTTGACGTTGAGGCGCATGCCCTTCTCCTTGAGAAAGGCATTGAAGCCCGCGGGCGTGCCGGTCGCGTCGGGGCGCTGGTCGCGCAGCGATTTCGTGTACGCCTTCGTCAGCCCCGCGAGGTCATCCCGGGGGACGAGCGATTTCGTGTCTGGAGATGCGCGCGTCCGGGGAGCGTCCGCCGCATTGGGGGTGGAGTTGGCGCGGGTGGGCGCGGGCGCCCGGGGCAATATGGGGAGCTTGGAGCTGAAACGCACTGGGGGTCTCCTGGGGAAAAGTCTTGCTTTAGCTGGCAATGCGGCGCGCCGCCCAGGGGACCGGGGTCGTGTCCTATGGAAGGAAACGGACGAAGTTGACGATCTGCGGGGTGCCCGTCGGGAGGTCGGCGAACTCGCCCCAGGCGATGGTCACCTGCCCCTGGGCGTTGAGCTGGAAGGAGGGATGCAAGGCCGACCGCGTCGCGGAGGACACGCGGACGGGCGCGCCCCAGGTGCTGCCAGTCCACCGCTGGAGGTAGACGTCGGCCACATCGCCGGGGCCATCCTCGTCCCAGGCCACCACCGGGTTGCCGGAGGTGTCGAGCCGCAGCGTCGTGTTGCGCAGGTGGGTCGCGGGCTCCTGGGTGCCCAGCGCGTCTCCCAATGGCTCCCAGGTGCTCCCGGTCCAGCGCCGGACGTAGAGCCGGGACACGAGCCCCCCCTCGGGCTGGTACTCCGCCCACGCCACCACCGGGTTTCCTTGCGCATCGAGCGCGAGCGAGGCCTTGCTCGCGGACGTCTCCCCGTCGAGCGCGTCGAGCGGTCCGCCCACGGGCTCCCAACTGTCGTCGGACCAGCGCCGCACGTGGACCCGGCGCGGCCCGAGGGTTCCCTCCGGGGTTTCGGTGGACTCGGTCCAGGCCACGAACGGGGTGCCGTCCGCCGCGAGCTGGAGCGAGGCCCAGACGGCATCGGTGTCCCCGGCTTCAGCGCTGAGGGGTTCGCCCAGGGAGGCCCAGCCGGCTTCCGTCCACCGCGCGACCCGGATCCCCTGCGGGAGCGAGCCGACGCCTTCTTCCCAGGCCACCACCGGCCGGCCCTCCGCATCGAGTCGCAACGACGGTCCGTAGGCGGCTCCGTTCGTCGGACACAGCGGGGCCAGCACCTTCGTCCATGTCTCGCCGGACCACCGCTGCACGTGGATGCAAACCGGCCCGCCCTCGCCCACCAGCTCGCTCCACGCAACGACGGGATGATCCGTGGCGTCGAGCTGGAGCGACGGGTCTCGCGCGGGCGTCCAGTCCAGGGAGGCCCACAGCGGGGGGCCCACGGGAACCCACGACTGCCCCGTGAAGCGCCAGACGTAGATGGAGGAGTCACCGAACTGGGAGCCCTCGCTCCAGGCCACCGTCGGCAGGCCCTTCGCGTCCAGTTGGAGCGACGGATCGAAGTTGGCGTACCCGCTGTTCGCGTCGAGGGGGGCCTCCAGCGGAATCAGCCGGAGGGTCTCCCAGCTCCACTCTCCGCTGCGCCACGAGAGCGGGTTGCCCGCCCGGTCCGTGACGGGGGCGAAGGAGAGGAAGTCGACCGCGTAGCGGATCGTGCGGACGTAGCTGGGAGAGGGCTGGGGGAGCGGCTTCAGGGTGAGCACCGTCCCGTCCGGGGACAGGGTGCGCTCCGGCGTGATGAGCTTGTAGTTGCGGGTCATCCACAGGCTCGACTCGAGGGTTTCGGGAACGATGGGCTCGGAGAAGACGGCCTGGATGGGTGCGTCCTCCGAGACATCGCGCGTGCCGGTCTCGGGGGTGCGCAGCGCGAGATGGGGCGGCGTCCGGTCCACCACCACCCGCCGCGAGCTGCTCAGGAAGGACCGGGTCCCCACGTGCGCCCGCGCGGACAGGGCGTGTTCGCCCTCCTCGACGGTCCGGGTGTCCCAGTCGAAGGCGTTGACGCCCCCCGGCAGCGAGGTGAGGAGCACGCCGTCCAGGAGCAGGTCCACGCGGTCGGGCAGTCGCGGACCGCCAATCTCAAGATAGGGGCGCAGGTGGGCGTTCACATAGGTCACTTCAACCGGATCCTGCTGATGCGAGTCCCCGGGCATGATGAGCCGGACGGACATGACGACAGGATCACCCGCGTCGGGCTCGGTGCCAGCGTCAGGGCCGCTGCCCGCGTCGGGCTCGGTGCCCGCATCCGGGTCGGTACCCGCATCCGGTTCGACCCCGGCGTCGGGCTCCAGGCCCGCATCGGGCTCGGTGCCCGCGTCGAGCGTTTCGCCCGCATCGCCACCCGCGTCGAACAGCGCGCCCGCGTCGGGAGGCGGCTCACCGACGCTCGCGTCCGCCGTGCTCCCAGCGTCCCGGAGTGGCCCACCGCCGTCCTCTGAAGAGGGCCCCTCGGAGGGTGAACATCCCACCAGCAAGAAGACCACCAGCACGCCGAGCAACCCACGCATTCGCACTCCCCCCAGCCTGGGCACGTCCCGTCCAGTGGCCCCCGACATACCCCAGGGGCGCATCTGTCCGCAGCCCTTGAGTCAGGTCGTTCCCGCGCAATATCCGGGCAGGTGCCGAGGCACATCCATCCTCCTTGAAAACCAGGCCGCCGCTTGTCCGCATTGCCGCTTGCCGCGCGTCAGGCCCCCTCTTGCTCGACCGCCGGACGTACATCACGTCGAGGCCGTCGAGGCGCATGGACACCTGCGTGGCATCAAGTTGGATGCTGAGCCTTGACAAGTCAGCACAGCCCATTATCTAGAGCACTAGATACTTGCGAACTGGAGAGTATGGCTTCGAAACGACAAAGCGTCGGCACACAGCTTTCCTTCGCGCTTTATGGCGCGGCGAACCGGATGGCGCGAATGCACAAGCCATTCCTTGAGCCGCTGGGCCTGACCTTCCCGCAGTATCTCGTGATCCTGGAGCTGTTGAATGGCGCGCCACTTTCCGTCGGCGCACTCGGTGCCCGCCTCGACATGGACACGGGGACAATTACGCCCCTGGTCAAACGCCTAGCTCTTGCTGGCATGGTCACGCGAAAACGCGATCCCGCCGACGAACGCCGCGTGCTGGTCGACCTGTCCCCCCGCAGCCGCTCCCTCGAAGCCGAGGTCCGAGGCATCACCGACAAGATCAAGTCGGCCTGCCAGCTCACCGACCAGGACCTCGACAAGCTTCGTCGCACGCTGGAAGCGCTGGCGCACCCGGCGATCGAATAACCCCTTCAGTGCAACCAGGAGACCTCCAATGAAGATCGGCATCATGGGCGTTGGACACATCGGGAAGACCTTGGTCCAAAGGTTGAGCGCGGCCGGACATGACGTGAAGGTGGCCAACTCCCGTGGCCCGGAGACGATCGGAGCCGACGTGCTGGCCTTCGGCGGGCGCGCGGTCTCCGCGGCGGACGCCGTGGCGGACGTCGACGCAGTGATCCTCTCGATTCCCCTGAACCGTCTCCCCCAGATCGCGCCGCTGATCGCCAAGGTGCCGGCCGATACGGTCGTCATCGACACCTCGAACTACTATCCGGCGCGCGACGGCAGGATCGACACCCTCGAAGCCGGTCAGGTCGAGAGCCTGTGGGTGGCCGAACAGTTGGGCCGGCCGGTCGTGAAGGCATGGAACGCCATCGGCTCCGACTCCTTCGCGAAGAAGGCAAAGCCCGTGGGGAGTCCGGACCGCATCGCCATCCCCGTTGCGGCCGATCGCGAGACGGATCGCAAAGTGGCAATGGCACTCGTCGAGGACACCGGGCTCGACGCATTCGATGCGGGGACACTCGCGGAGTCCTGGCGGCAGCAGCCTGGCGCGCCCAGCTACTGCACGGACCTCACCCGCGAGGAGATGCCGGCCGCGCTGGCGGCAGCCGATGCGGCGCGATTGCCCAAGCGGCGCGACCTGGCGGTTGCGGCCATCATGGAACGGTTCGGAGACGGCACGACGAACCCGGATGCGGACTGGGCCGTTCGTCTGAATCGTGCGTTGTGCATGTGAGTTATTGCCCCGGCTTCCCCTGGGCGGGCCACGTCCAGGGACCTAGACTTCGGAGGCTGCGGCCTCCAGCGCCGCGAGGATGATGGGGAGGTCCGCCTCCCCCGTGCGCCAGTTGGAGAAGGCCGCGCGCAGGCCGGGGCGGCCGGCGTACTGCGTGGGGGTGAAGTGCGCGCGCCCGTCGGATTGCAGCGCCGCGAGGAGGCGGTCGCGTCGCGCGGCGTCCCCTGTTCTCAGCGCGAAGCAGACGATGTTCAGCGACACCGGAGCCAGCAGCGCGTAGTGCGGCGACGTTGCGAGTCCCTCCGCCAGGCCGCGGGCGAGCGCGCAGCTCTGCTCGACGAGGGCGCGGTGCCCTTCACGGCCGTAGGCCATGAGCGTCATCCACGCGGGCAGCGCCCGGAAGCGGCGCGAGTTCTCCGGCGTGCGGTGCAGCAGGTCCGGCCCCATCCCGAGGTAGGCGGCCACCGCGCGGAAGACACGCTCCTGCTGCGCGAGGTGGCGCGTGAAGACGATGCCGGAGTCGTAGGGCACGTTGAGCCACTTGTGACCGTCCGCCGCGACCGAGTCCGCGTGGGCGAGCCCCCGCAGCAGGTGCGCGTGCGCGGGACTGCACGCGGCGAAGATGCCGAAGGCGCCATCCACGTGAAGCCAGGCTCCGTGGCGGCGGCACAGCGCCCCCACCGCCTCGAGGTCATCGAAGTCCCCGGTGTTCACCTCCCCCGCGCTCGCGAGCACGATGGCCGGAGCGCCGCCGAGCGCCTCAAGCCGCGCCTCGAGCGCCTTCGGATCCATGACGGGCCGGCCCGGGAGGCAGGGGACCTCCTGCACCGAGCGTCGTCCCATGCCGAGGATGGAGAGCGCCTTGAGCACGCTCGCGTGCGGCGCGCCGCCCAGCACCGCGACACGCGGCAGCCCCCACAGCCCCTCCTCACTCACGTCGTGGCCAAGCCGCTCCATCGCCCACTGCCGCGCGGTGGCCAGCGAGACGAGGTTCGCCGCCGTCGCGCCACTCACGAAGGCGCCCTCGAAGGCCTCGGGGAGGCCGAAGAGGGAGCGCAAGAGTCCCAGCGCCTCGCGCTCCACGCTGGTGGCCAGCGAGTCGCCACCGTTGCTCAGGTTCTGGTCGTACGCGGAGACAAGCCAGTCGCCCACGAGCGCCGCGGGCGTGGTGCCCCCGGTGACGAAGCCGAGGTAGCGCGGCCCCGCGGAACCGGAGAGCCCGGCCTCGTAGCGGCGGCGGAAGAGCGCGAGCGCGTCCTCCGCGCCGAGGCCCGCGTCAGGCAGCCCGAGCGGCTCGGGCGGTTCAGGGCGAATGCCCGCGGGGCGCTCGGGCAGGGCGGTGAGGAACTCGATGGCGCTCGCACGGGCCTGTTCGAGCAGGTCCGGGAGCCGGGAGAGGTCGCGGGTGAGGAGGTCGCTCATGGTCACCAGGGTCCCCGCTCCCTCCAGAATGAGGACCGGGGACCGCGCATCCTACGTCACCTGCGCTGCAGGGCGCTCCGCGCGCCGGCTGCCGTGCCAGCGCGAGTAGACCTGGGTGAACTCCGCGCCAAGAAAGAGCAGCTGCGAGGAGTAGTAGACCCACAGCAGCAGCACCGCGAAGGAGCCGGCGGCCCCGTACGAGGAGGACACGCTGCTCTTGCCCAGGTACATGCCAATCCCGAGCTTGCCGAGGCTGAAGAGGAAGCTTGTCACCGCCGCGCCGAGCCACACGTCCCTCCAGGCGACGTGCGTGTCGGGCATGACCTTGTAGATCATCGCGAAGAGCACCGTGGTCACGGAGAAGGCGATGGCCAGGTTCACGAGCTGCATCACCGCCTCCCAGCCGGGCATCAAGTTCTTGAGGAAGGTGCCGGCGGCCGCCAGCGCCGCGCTCACCACGAGCGAAACGAGCAACAGGAAGCCGATGCCCAGCACCATCGCGAAGGAGAGCAGGCGTTGGCGCACGAAGGCGAGCAGCCCGTTCATCGGCTTCTTCTTCACCTTCCAGATGGTGTTGAGCGAGTCCTGGAGCTGGACGAAGACACCGGTCGCGGCGAAGGCGCTCACGAGGACGCCAATCAGGGTGGCGACGATGCCCGAGCTGGGCTTGCTCGCGCTGGCCACCAGATCCTCGACGACCTTCGCGCCCGCGTCGCCGATGAGGCTCTGCAGCTGGTTCCGGATCTCCCCATGCGCCGCCTCCTGCCCGAACGCGAGACCCGCCACGGCGATGGCGATGATGAGCATCGGCGCCACGGAGAACAGCGTGTAGTAGGCGAGCGCCGCCGCCTGCGCGGGCACGTTGTCGTCCATCCACTCGGTGAGGGTCTGCTTCAGCAGTGGCCAGACGTGGTGCGGCCTCATCGACCCCTCGCTCCTGCGCGGCGGCATGCGCGCAGGGAGAGCTTAGGCCGCACCGGCGTCCCGCAAGTACCTTGCGTGGGGACACGCCCCGCCAGGTGTTCACCAAGGCCCCCCCTCCTTCGCGATTCGCGAAGGAGGGGGGGCCTCGTCCTGCGTGCCCCGAACCACGCCGCGCGGCCTACTGCACGGCCTGTTCGGACAGCAGCCGCACGTTGAGCGCGCCGTTGGCGAAGAACTGGCTGTTCCGCCCGACGGTATGCGCCTCCAGGCGGCGCTGGAGGTTGATGTCGTAACGGCCCAGCTTCATCAGCCCGTCGTTGAACCAGCCATCCCCCTCCCCTGTGCCATCCACGTACTCCGCATACGCCTGGGGCGCGGGCCAGATGACGGTGTTCAGCGTCACGGTGAGCCTGCGGACGTCATTCGCCGTCCACGTCATGTCCGCCTCGTAGGCCTCGACGATGAAGGCCACCACGCCGTTCGCATGGGCCACATCCTGACCGGGCTGCGAGTTCAGGCCCCACCTGTCATTCCAGAAGTAGGCGGTCGGGTGGTCGGGGTTGGGCTCCATCTGCCCGCGAAGGGACGACGGGAAGTTCGGCAGGCCCTGGTTGATGTTGTCGAAGACCTCCAGGTAGCGGGCCTTCCGCTCCGGGTCCGTGGTCATCCGCGACAGGTCCATGGCGATGAAGGCCCAGTGAGCGGCCATGTGCGTGCGATTGCGATAGAGGTTGTCGTTCGCCCCACGCACGAACCACTTCTCGAAGATGTTCTTCTCCGAGAACGTCAGCAGGCGCTCGTACTGCGAGCGGTAGACGTCGGCGGCGTAGAGTTCGGGCGTCTCACGGATGACGCGCAACAGCCGCGTCACATAGCGCCAGCAATAGCTCTCATACAGCGGCACCTCCTGCCCCGCTGGCGCTGAGACCGTTGAGGCCCAGCCCCAATACCCGTCCTTGTACTGGCTATGGGGGAGCGCCGAGGAGCGCGCGGCGGAGGCCACCAGGTTGTTCACGTAGAGCAGGGCCCGGTCGAGGTACGCCTTCTTCCCGGTGGCCCGGAACATCGCGGTGTTCGCGTCGAGGCCGTAGGCGAGGTTGTAGAAATTCCAGCTGTTGCGTGAGTTGCTCCAGGGCAGGAAGTCCCGGGTGTGCGCACGGCCCCACTCATCCACGAACATCCGCTCCCAGGCCGCGACGGAGCGAAGCCCGGCGGGGGCCGGAGGGAGCGCGGGGGGAGGCGGAGACGAGGTCGGAACCGCGGGAGGCAGCTCTTCCTCGGACGGAGCAGACGGCTCCCCGGGAAGGGCCCGCTCTTCGGGGTCCTCGATCCTGCCTACGGGCTCACAGGCGCCGCACAGCAGCAGTGAGAGGAAGATGAGCGGGGGCCTGACGAAACGAGAGGGGCATGGGCGTCGGGGGTATGACATCGGGGGCAGCCTTTGGTCGGTTCGACGTGCCCATGGAGGGTAGGGGCGCCCCGGGACCGTCCCAACGCCCCTCAGGGAACAGACGCGCTTCCAGGACAGGACTCCTGCGTGCCCCCCGTGGCCGGCCCCCCGCGCCGTGCCGTGGAGCTTTGGACAGATGAAGTGTTCATCACCGGTTTTTGACGCAGGGTCCGAAGCGAAGATGAAGACGCCCACATGGCCGACCGGGTCGCACCCTCTCCGCCACCCGCTGTAACGCTCTGTCATACTGGTCGGCCGCCGTCCCCACACCCCTGCGACCTGGAGACATCCCCTGGCCAGCGACAAGCGCAACGCGTTCGCCCCCCATCCGCTGCTTCGACAGACCGTGGCCCGCCTGCTGTTCGCGGCGCCCGTCCTGTCGGTCATTGCCTGCGAAGGCGAAGAGGAAGGGAGATGCATCCCGTTTGACGCGCGTGAGGAGCGCTATGACAGCCGCGAAAAGCTGCCGGATGGGGGCGCCCCCACGAGCGCGGACTGCATGTTGGTGTGCCAGAGGCTGGACGCCCATCGCTGCGTGGCCTCCCCCGCGCCCACGGCGCCTCCGGACGGCGGTGAGCCCTACCCGCCCCACACCGCGTGCTACTTCACCGTGGCCGCGGGATGCGCTTCCGACGGACGTCGGCCCGAGGGACTCCAGGCGACGCGTGCGGAAGCGCGGTGCGCGCTGGGCACCCACTTCGCGCGGATGGCCTGGTTGGAGGCGGCCTCCGTGCCTGCCTTTCTCCGACTCGCGGAGGAGCTGAAGGCCCACGGAGCGCCCCGGGAGCTGATCCGCGCGGCCCGGCGCTCGGCCGGAGAGGAGGTCCGCCACACGCGGGCCGCGGCGGCGCTGGCCCGACGCCACGGCGCCACCGTGCCCGCGGTGGAGGTCGCCCCGTTCACGTCGCGCTCGCTGGAGGCCCTGCTGTTGGAGAACGCGCAGGAAGGTTGTGTCGGGGAGACCTATGGCGCGATGGTGGCCGGGTGGCAGGCACGCACGGCGCGCGATGAGCAGGTGCGGGAGGCGCTGAGCCAGATCGCCGAGGATGAGCTGCGCCATGCCGAGCTGTCCTGGGCCGTGGAGGCCTGGGCGACCGAGCGCCTCACGCCCGAGGCGCGCCAGCGGGTCCGGGACGCGCGTCTCGCCGCGTTCCAAGAGCTGGAGCACAGGGTCGCGAGCGAGGAGCCCGAGGCCGTGCTTGTCGAACAGGCCGGGCTGCCCTCGCGCGACGCCGCGCTGCACCTGCTTCGCGGGCTCCAGGTCCTGCTCGCCTGACCGTCCGCGCCCGAGCGCTTCAGTGCATCCCGGTCAGAACCGGGCACGCTGGATGCGCTCGCGGTGGGTGCCTTTGAAGGTGGCGCCCGTCATCTCGGGTCCACGGTCGCGGTCGCTTTCGGTGCCTCCGCGACGCCGAGCCTCTCCGCGCGCAGACGGCGCAGGCGACGACTGCTGATCGTCAACCCGTCGATTCCCCCGGACGCCGCCCGCGTGAAGGTCACCGCGCCGAGCGAGCCGACGAAGCGGTCCCCGCCGACGGCATCCAGCACGACCTCGTCCCGGCGTGGCCAGCGGATCGCCAGCTTGCCGTCCGCGACGCGCACCGTGTAGGTCGCGTCGACCTCGTCGCTGCGGTACAGCCCAGCGAACGTGGCCAACACCGAGGTCACGGGCAGGGGCGCGGTCACGGGGGTGAAGTCCCGAAACGTCGGCCAGGCATCCTTGATGCTCAACGTGCGCGGGGACCCGGCCGTCGGCGCCGAGAAGCGCCACACGTGCATCGACTCGCCCGGGCGGAACGCGCCATCGCCGATGGGCACGAAGGCCGTGGGCACGCCGACCTGGCGCAGCGCTCCGTCCTTGACCTCCAGCCGCACCACTTCATCCGTCAAGGGACTCCAGTAGTTGCCGGCCAGCACTGACAGCTCCGCCTCCGGCAGCTTCACGGCGGGGGGCATCACGGTCTTCATGCGGTCGCCCAGATAGACCTCGGCCACCTTCCGCGTGAGGTCGGCGGGCACGAGCGTGGAGCCGTTGCACAACGCGACGATCGCCAGCCGCTGGTCCGGAAAGAGGAGGGCCTCCGTGCGGTAGCCACCGTCCATGCCGTCGTGACCCACCGTGCGCAGGCCGCGATAATCCCCCAGCCGCAGGCCGCCGCCATAACCCGTGGCGGTGCCGTCATTCAGGCTGCCGGAGGTCTGCAACATCGCGTTCAGCGCCTGCCCACCGACGCGCGCGTCGATCAGGTTCTGCTCCCACTTCAGCAGGTCACCGACCGTGGTGAACAGGCCCGTCGCTCCGTAGTGGTCGACATTGGGGACGCTGCTCCGCCAGCCGCCGCCTTCGCGGGCGCTGTAGGCCCATGCGCGCCGGGGCACGAGCTCGGTGTGGTCGTCGCGGAAGCGGGTGTCCGTCATACCGAGCGGCTTGAAGATCCGCTCGTCAGCGAACGCTCGCAGCGACCTGCCGGACACGCGCCGCACGATGACCCCCAGCAGCGTGTACGCGGCATTGCCGTACACGACCTCCGCGCCCGGTTCGAAGTTCACACCGCGTTGCCGGGTCAGCGCCCAGAGGATGTCTGCTTCGGTGTACACGTCATCGCCCCGCCAGCCGGCCAGGTTCAGCAGCTGGCCCTGTTCACGCAGACCGTTGGTGTGGTGGAGCAGGTGCGCGACGGTGATCGTCTTGCCGTGGTCGGGCATCTCCGGCAGGTGCTTGCGGATGTCATCATCCAGCGACAGCTTGCCCTCCTGCGCCAGCAGCCCGATCGAGAAGGCGGTGAACTGCTTGGAGATGGAGGCAATGAGGAAGCTCGACCGCGGCGTGATGGGAACGTCGTGCTCCAGGTTCGCCATGCCGTAGCCCCGCGCGTAATCCAGCACGCCATCGCGAGAGATCCCCACGGCGCAGCCAGGCGTGGTCTTGCCGCTCCATGGAGCGAAGAGGGCATCCACCTGCCGGTGGCGGTCGGGGCCTTTGCCCGCGGCGGCGATGGCGGGAGCGAG
This sequence comes from Corallococcus praedator, assembly GCF_003612125.1. GTDB lineage: Bacteria > Myxococcota > Myxococcia > Myxococcales > Myxococcaceae > Corallococcus > Corallococcus praedator. Next base: position 201 of record NZ_RAWI01000001.1, on the reverse strand, counting down.
CAGGAGACCCAGGAACAGGAACGTCTTGCGCAGCATGGAGTGCCTTCGGAGCAAGGGGGTTGCGGGAAGCACGGTGCCCGCGCGAGCACCGCGCGGGGAGAGTGTTCAGCCGGTGGGAACGCGCATGCGGCGAACGGGCCCCACCGTGCGGCGAACGGGCCGCCCGCCAGCCCAGGGGCTTGAACCCCTGCCCTGCCCCAC
>NZ_RAWI01000019.1 GCF_003612125.1 Corallococcus praedator | reverse complement strand
ACCGGCCGGCCTTCATCAGCTCGACGACCCGCTCACGGAACTCCGGAGGGTATGGGGGGCGTGACTTCGGCATCGTGGGACCCTTTTCGCACAGCGGGTGGGACTCCACGAAACCGGGGCAACTTCAAGGTGGTCCTTCACCGCCTCGTACAGCACCGTCCCCTCCGGCGGCCTCCGCCGGTACGCCCACCCGCGCTCCGCCACCCGCTCCTCCCCTGCCACACCTTTCCAGGGCACACGCGACTGTCCGCCTCCCATGGGGTTCTCGTGAGCCCTGGGAGACCGGGGAACTCAGGCCGCTTGCGTTCAAGCAGATTGCCCCTGTTGGGCCGCATGTGCCCCCAGTGTGCCCCTCCAGCGGGGTTAAGAACGGGACGAGACGGGACAAAACGGGACGGAGCGGGGGAACGATCCGGTGTGAGATCAAGGCATTAGCCGGTGACAGCGCGACCTGCTTAGGGTTTTTGCTTCCGCCTTGAGGCGGGTTCGATTCCCGCCGCTCCCAAGCAGACCGCGCGTGGTGACTGGAGACATCAGGGAATGACGGCGGTCATCAGGCCGAGCCGCGCGGAGCCGCGTTGGTGCGCATCCAAGCCGAGGAAGATCAATGGATTGCGCGTCCCCCCAGGCCTCCAGGGCCCTGGCACGCCCGCTGCTATGGGTGGACTCAACGCTGAACGCGGCAACCACCCTCTTCTTCTGAAACGAGTTCCCCCATGAAGGTCTCCTCTGCTCGCGGCTCCTCCACCAACGCCATCCGCCGTCCCCCCGCGCAGGACATCCCGTCTTCCAAGCCGAACTCGCCCAACGCCCCCCAGAAGCCGGACTCCAAGCTCTCCTCTCCCAACTCGCCCAACGCCCCCCAGAAGCCGGACTCTAAGCTCTCCTCTCCCAACTCGCCCAACGCCCCCCAGAAGCCGGACTCCAAGCCCTCCTCGCCCAACGCTCCGAACGGCCCCCAGAAGCCGGACTCCAGGTTCTCCAAGTCCTCGCTCCTCGACACCGCGACCCAGCTGCCTGACGCCATGCTCTCCGCGTCCTCGCTGCTCAACGGCGCCCAGCAGCCTGACGCCATGCTCTCCGCGCCCTCGCTGCCCAGCGGCGCCCAGCGGCCTGACTCCAAGCTCTCCTCGCCCCTGATGCAGTCGCTCCAGGCGGACGGTTTCTCCACCGGCGGCTCCAGCAAGACCGAGAGCATCGGCAAGCTGCTGGAGGGCATCACCTCCGTGATCAGCAGCATCACGGAGCTGGTGCAGGCCGCCACCCAGGGCGTGCAGGCGGTCTCCCAGGGCGTGCAGGGCGTGGCCCAGGGCGTGACGGGCGTCGTCGGCGCCGTTGGCACCGCGGGCAGCTCGCTGCTCGGTGGCGCGCTCGGGCAGGCCCACTCGGATCCGACGGCCGGCATGAGCCAGTCCCCCACCATCGAGTAATCCGACGGCGCCCCGCTTCGGATGAAACAAGAAGCCCCTTTCCAGCACGGGCCGGAAAGGGGCTTCGTCATCACGAAGACCCGGTTGGATCGCTCTCGCCAGAGGCGCCGAGCGGCGGGTTCGATTCCCTCCGCCTCCCCGCAGAACAACCGCCCCTTTCAATCTTCCACTGTGGATAAGAGGAGGGGGCTTGTATTTCGGGATCCAATCGGGCTTTCGCTACGCTTTCATTTCGATGACACGTCGGACCTGGCCTCCCACCTGCTTCATCCAAACGCTCACTTCGCGCCTTGCTTGCCAAATACCGGCGCAGAGTCCTCCCAGATAAAATCTTCGAGCGCCTGAATGGCCGCCGTGCTCAAGCCCAGGTCCTGAAGCGGCCAATACTCAATCGTCAGGGTCTTCTTCCATAGCGATACAGGCGCCCACATCGACAGATGCATCGCAAAAGTCGTTGGACTGTGCTTGCCGAAATGCTGCCTAAGCCGTGGCGTAAGATCGTTGGCTTTGCCGACGTACAAGCACGCCTTTCCCTCATAGCCGTTCAGCCGAGCCATCTGGTACTCGTGCTTGACTTTTGCACCAGCACCGATGTTCTTGTGCTCGACTGCCACCGCTTTGCGTCGTTCGTGCTCGCTCTGCGCCAAGCGCCACAATTCGCCAGCAACGGCAGTTGCTGCACCAATCCGGTAGATCGCCGGGCACTTCTTCGGCCAGCCGCCTTCATAGAGCGTTTCAGGACGTTTGCAGGCCGCGACCTCAGCGACCGTTGTAGTCAGACTCTCCGGCATTGGCAACTGGACAGGGCGCAACTCATCGGCAATAGCAAGCAGGCGATCTGCGGCGCTCGCGGGATAACCTCGAATCACCTCCCCCGGCGCAGCCGAAATATTCTCTGACTTTTCAATGACAGCTTTCATTTATCTCTCCCCTGCGAATATCCCTTGGGGTGACAGGGCGGGGTCATCAATCATTGGACGCGATGAGGTTTAAGTTTCTCGTAGAGAGCCTTTGCCATCTTGGTTTCGAGTTCAATGGTGCCATACTGGAGCCGGGCAACGTAGGGCTGGAAGTCCCTGGGCCCCAATGCTGCTCGACGAGCGTGCGTAGCACCGGAGCCTGATCATCATCACCCTGAGTTCTTCACGAAGGTCGCGAGACGTCATCAGGACTTCATCCGCCAACTGCCCTATGCGTCGCGCGCCCGCTACCGGAACTTCGTGGCATTGGGGTCTGTCACGGGGCATCCGCGGCTCTCGGACCCGGGCTGGTACCGGCTGACCGAGGCGTTCTGGACGTTCTACTCGCGGGCCTCCGACCCGGAGGCGCAGCGCAAGCCGGTGTTCATCCAGCAGGTCCTCACCACAGTGTCCACGCTGCTGCTCCTCAACCAGCACGGACTCAAGCTCAGCCCCGAGGAGAAGCAGGACCCCGAAATCCAGACGGCCCTGCGCGCCGTGAACCTGGCCGAGCTGCTCGACTGAGCTTGCCTCTAGCCGTAGGGCGTCTTCTCCTCGTGCCGCTGGAAGGGGTACGCGAGCTGCCCCAGGTACGTCTCCGGAGGCTGGAACTTCGTGGTTCCGTAGCGCGAAGGCCAGTGCTTCGGCTGGTAGGCGGTGCCGAAAATGACGTCAATGAATGACAGGAAGACGGCGAAGTTCTTGTCGATGCCCTCGTCATCCGACGTGTGGTGCCAGTGATGGAACTCCGGCGTCGCGAACACCCAGCGCAGGTACGGCCAGCGGTGATTGACGTTGGCGTGGATGTACACCGCGTGGAACGACACGAAGACCAGGTAGCCGTAGATGGCGGACGGATGGAAGCCCAGCAGGAACACCGGAACGAAGCCCGCGAAGCGGTTGACCAGCACGTCCACCAGGTGGCTGCGGGAGCTGGCCAGCCAGTCCATGTGCAGCGTGGAGTGGTGGATGGCGTGGAAGTTCCACATCCACCCGAAGGTGTGGAAGGCCCGGTGCACCCAGTAGCTCACCAGGTCCACCACGAGCAGGATTTCAAAGAACTGGAGCCACACGGGCTGCGCGGCGACGTGCGCCTGGAAGTCCATCTTCACGGCCCAGGACAGGAACACCTGCACGGGGATGAGCACCGCGAAGGAGATGAGCTGCACGCTCACGTGGCTGACGAAGAAGTGCTTCAGGTCCGTCTGCCAGCCAGTACGGAAGATCTTCTGCTCATTCAGCGCCCACAGCCGCTCCATGGGGATGAACACCAGCCCCAGCACCAGCAGGTCCAACGCGAAGAAGTCCAGGCCCGCACTCATCGCCCGGGGCCGGTGGGTGAGCGGCTCCGCCTCCCCGCCGCCCAGGAGCAGCGCCACCAGCGCGAGCACCATGGCGATGCCGCCGTGCGCCTTGGAGCGCAGCGTCAGCACGCTGAAGGCACCCAGCAGGAAGGTGACGATGATGGACACCTGGAGGATGCCCCGAAAGACATCCAGGTGCTCGGCGTAGAAGGCGCGGCCGTCGTTGGAGACGAGCACGTGGGGAAAGAGGAAGCAGAACTCGGCGACGACGCACAGCACGCCGAGCAGCCCGCCGGTGACGCCGGCGCGCTTGCCCAGGTCGATGCGCCGGGCGGGCGCGAGAAGGATGTCCAAGGAAACCGTCCAGAAGGAAGAAGCCGGGCGCAAGCCTACGCCACTTCCGTGAAGGTCCGGCCCCCCTGGCCCGCGGCCCGGCTTGCTCCCTTCGCCGCCGCTTCCTAGGATTTCGACCTTCGCGGCCTCCACGCATCGCCAGGAGCCATTTCCATGCGTTACACGCGCAAGAACATCTCCGTGCTGCTCGACACCGTGCAGGGCAGCCCCGACGTCATGGGCTTCTGGACGTCAAACTTCGGCGGCTCCGCGTTCACCCTGGTCCCCTCCCCCGGAGGCATGATCTGGCAGGACGTCTACGCGCCTGGCAACCAGGCCTGCGAGGACGGCATTCCGTACGGCACCGAGGACGGCATGAACAATCACTGCGGCGGCGCCGGCTACTAAATGGCGGGCAGCTCGGCTCTTGTAGAGCGCACTCGACGGGCGGCATGGCGTCTGCCTGGCCATGCCGCTCGCGGTGGAGTCCTGCTCCTGAAGCGCCTGCCCTTCGCCTGCGTCAGACCGCGTCCTGGATGTTCCCCAGGTACGTGTCGATGCCGTGCTTGCCGTCGGTGCCGAACACCTCTCCGCTCGCCCCGGGCGAATCGAAGGTGTGGATGGTCGCGCCTTCCGGAGCCTGCATGGACGGGCCACCGTTGATGATGCCCACGCCCGGGAACATGCCGGACACGATGCCGGTGACGATGTCCGTGACGGGGTTGAACTCGTGCGAGCCCAGCCACGTCGGCACGGGGTCCTGGTTGTTGACGTAGAACGTGTAGTTCGGCCCGTCCGGGAACGTCTTGCCCGCGCCCGCGAACATGGTGGCGTTCACGTTGCCGAGCAGCGCCTCGCGCTTGTCCCGGTTGCCGTCCCCGAGGATGGGCAGGTTGCCCCAGAAGCCGCCCATGTCGTTCTTGATGCGGTTGTCCACCTCGCGCAGCGCGCTGGACACGATGGCGCCACCCTGGCTGTAGCCGGTGACGTTGACCTTCTTGCCCGCCTGCAGGTCCTTGTAGATGGCGTCCGCCAGCGTCTGCGCCGCCTTGTTGTTCCCAAACCCCAGCCGGTCCATGCCCGTCTGCACGACGTCCTCGCGCAGGCTCTCCGAGGCGTTGTAGATGGGCACCACGTTGGTGCCCGTCTCGTTCGCCATCTTCTGGGCCTCGCTGGTGGCGCTGCCCTGCGGGGTCTGGATGCCGTTGACGTGGTACGTCGTCGGCGTGGGGCTGGCGATGGGCGAATCCGGCCGGAACGGCGGCACCTCCGACACGGAGAACTTGTCCGGCGGGTACGCGTAGCCGTCCGAACCCAGGTACATGCCGTCGTACGTCGTCGGGTCGGCGGATTCGTCGATCTTCAGCGCCCCGCGCGCCTCCTTCGTCGCATCGGACAGCACCACCGTGCCAGCCTGCACCGTGCCCGTGTTGGACTGGACGGGGGGCAGGTTCGCGTTGCCCGGCGTGGGGCCCGAGGACCGGGCGCTCTTCGCCTCGAAGACGTCCGCGCGCGCCAGGGGGCGGGCCACCTGGTTCTTCGCGGCGGCCGGTGCGGCCTGGGTGTCCACGGGACGCGGCGTCACCGGGCGGATGCTGCCTTTGCCTACTCCGTCGATGCCCATGGTCAGGTCCTCAGGATTCTCGGGTTCCAGGGAGTTATCGGAGCCTGAGAGAAAGAGTTGCCTGCCAGGTCAACGGAGGACCGCTCAGCTCCGCCAGAAGCGGCGCACCCAGGGATCCGTCTGCTCGTCCTGGGCGAAGCGGGCCAGGAGCGGCGGCAGATGCTCCTCGGCGATGCGCAGCCGGCTGAGCTTCTCACGCACCTCGAACTTGCGCGTCAGCCCGAGCAGGGCCTCGCGTTCGGCGAGGGTGAGGTCCGGGTGCCAGCAGTCCGCGATGAGGATGACGCGGCGCTCCTGGCTGCGGTTCCACGTCTCGTGCTCGAAGGAGTCGTGGAAGGTGAGCACGCGGCCCTGCTCCCAGTGCCGCGATTCGGTGCCCACGCGGATGCCACAGCCCTCCGCCGGAATCTGGAGCCCCAGCTGGAAGCGCATCCGGAAGCCGTCCCAGCTGCAATGCGGGGTCAGCGTCGTGCCCGGCGCGTGCGAGGAGAAGAGCACGTCCGCGAGCGGCAGCGCGGTGCACTCGCCCTCCAGCGACTGCACGGCCTCGGCCGTCTCGTCCATCGCGAGCTGGGGCCACAGGAGCCGGTCGACGCGCTCGCCCGCGAAGAACACGGGGTGCACCGACCAGCGCCCCGACCCGACGATGCCACCTTCGTAGTGCATCAGCTCCGCGGTCTGAAGCCGCGCCAGGTCCCGCTGCACCGCCGCGAGACAGCCCTCCAGGGCCTTCGCCGCGGGAGGCGGTGGGTCGCGCCACGGCCGCTCGTCCAGGCCGGGGAACGGCGGAAAGATGGAGGGGGCATGGCCCGGGACCGAGGGAGGCAGGGGAATCTGCCCCGTCAGCATCCGGAGGTATTCCTTCAGCCGATCCAGCTCCGGGCCCGCGCGCAGGACGGAGTCGACGTAGCCGCCCTGCACGGCCAGCTCGACGATCTGCCGGCGCAGCCACGCGGTGACTTCCTGCATCTCCTGGTCGAACATGGCCTCTCCTTGAGAGCAGAGCCTTAGCCCGCTGGCGCGTGCACCGTCCAGGTCCCCCCCGGACAGGTGCACGCGCCGACCCCGACGCGGAGGACGTCCCGTGTCCCTATCGACGCTCGACGTGGGTCATGCCGTAGGGCTCGTAGCGTGACGGGAGGCTCGACCGCTGGGCCTCCGCCGCCGCCGCCGCGCGCTCACGCGCGGGCGAGTTCGGGCAGGATGGAGCGCATGCTCATGAGCTCCGTGGTGATGGTGGTGCTGCTCGCGACTCCAGCGCCCGCGCCTGCTTCCCCCCAGGCGAAGACGTGGAAGGTGACCGGCTCGGAGGTGACGTTCGAGCAGTCTCCGAAGGACCTCCGCGCCCTGCGCGGAGGCAAGGAGGTCTTCGGCCTGCGGTCGCGCGAGAAGGAATTCCTCTCCAACTTCGAGTCCGATGCGGACACGGACACGTCCAACTGGGAGGGTTTCGAGTCCTACAAGGTGTTGTCGGTGGTGGGCCCGTGGGTGAGCTACGAGACCTCCATCTCGGGTTACACCGGCGGCGCGCACCCGTACGCGCACGAGAACTACGTCACCCAGGACGTATCGAAGGACCCAGGCGCCTTCTCGCTGCTCGACGCGTTCGCGGAGAAGGACGTGCTCAAGGCGCTCAAGGCGGACGCGTTCGTGCGCAAGCACATCCGCGACGACGACGCGTTCAAGAAGGCCCGGACGGTACAGGCGATGCTGGAGAGCCTGGACCCCGGTGAGGACTGCGTAGGCTTTTCATCCGGGCTCGACGCGGTGAAGCGCTCCGTGGCGTTCCACCACCTGGAGGCCCACAAGGTCGCCGTGCGCATCGCGTTCGGCTACGACAACGAGTCGTGCCGGGGGAACAAGTTCGTCGTGGGCGTGCTGCTGCCCCTCCCCGTGGCGCTGCGGCCAGCGTTCGAGCGCGCGGCGAAGCGCGAAGAGGGCTTCCTGATGAAGGACGCGAAGGCCGCGCAGGCTCCGTCCGTGGACTTCGCCTGGGAGCCGTCCGACGCCAAGAAGCCCTGAGCAGCCACGTCACGAAGGCCGCCGCCCCTTCCAGGCAACCGACCCAGGAGCCGTCGATACGTTGCAAGAACAGGTGAGAGCACCCGACGGAAGGACGTCTGTCTTCACGGCGCGAATCGAACCTCCTGGCCAGAATGTTCCCTGGGCAAGCAAGGAGCCTGTGCACTCAACGGGAAGAGGAATGGCGCCGTGCGCCATAGGGAGATGGCTTCAGTCTCCATCCAGTTTTCCTCGAAACAGGAACAAGTTGAACGTCATTTTTAGGAGGCCTACCGTTTCAGCGCCGTGCTTCGTAGCGCTGAAACGAGACACGGGATTCAACCACCCATTCACCCTGGAGGATTGAGATGACTCTCTCTGTCAACAAGGCAGGACGTGCGTTGCTCGCCATGGTCACCGGCGCGGCCTTGTCGTTCGGCGTCACGATGGCATTTTCCACGCCCGCGCAAGCCTCCCAGGTGGAGTGCAGCCCCGTGGACTGCAACCAGAGCTGTCAGGGCAAGGGCTTCCGGCTGGGCAAGTGCGTCAACGCCGCCTGCACCTGCTTCTGAACGACGCACCCTCGCGAATTACACGGGGCATCAGGCCGCGCGCCGGGTCCACCCGGCGCGCGGTGTTCCCCCTTCTGCGTGGAATCCCCCATCCCGTCGCGACGCCAGACATGGCATGGTGCGGTCCATGGGGCAGCCCATGGCCGGATGGGCTGTGATGAGGAAGCGCGGACCATGCATTCAAGTCTGGAAGAGAAGTCCCGAGGGGGCTGGACGGCTGGCGTCCTGTTGGGCGTGCTGCTGGTCCTGGGAGCCTGCGACAAGGATCCGGATGACATCCCGGCGTTGCAGCCCGGCGCCCAGGGGGAGTCCGCGGTCACGGCGCCCGAGGGGGCCCGTTTCGAGCTCGCCGTACGGGGGGGCCAGCGATACCGGTTCGACTGCACGCCCATCTCCCTGACGGGGTGTCGGGTCCAGCTGCGCGACGCGAAGTCGCTGGAACCCGTAGGCGACGCGCAGGCCTCCAGCCTGAGGAATGTGCTGTCCTTCTTCTGGACGGCGGACGCGGAGGGTCGCGTCGTGGTGGAGGTGCAGTCCGCCCCGACGGGCAAGACGGGGCAGTTCCTGTATGCGTTCACGGAAGCGGTCGATGACGCGGGCGGCTCCGTCGCCGAGGCCGTCTCGCGGCCGGTGGACACGACCCCGACGGAATTCACTGGGTTCCTGGAGTCCCGCGACGACGCGGACGCCTGGCGTCTCTCCCTCCCCGCGAACCACGTCCTGCGCGCGGTCTGCAAGGATGCGGAGATAACCAATCCAGCCCCCGACATGGAGGTCGTCCTCCCGGACGGCACGTCCCTGGGCCGGTTCAACGCCACCGAGTCCGCCCGGCTCGCCTATTGGATGGGCGCCAAGAGCCCCAACGGGGGCGACCTGATCCTGCTCGTCCAGGCCAGTTCCGCCATGCGTGCCGGCTCGGCCCGCTACACCTGTCAGGTCTGGGACACCGGACCGGATGATCATCCGGATGCGCCGCCCGCCACCACCCTGTTGAGGATGCCCGGGGCCGTGGACGTCATGCTCTACTCCGAGAAGGACATCGACGTGCTGGCGGCGGACCTCCTGGAGGGCCACCAGTACCTCCTGCGGGAGGGCAGTCCGCGGTCGGACCCCTACTACTGCGCCACCACGGTGACGAATGCACAGGGCGTGGTGCTGGGCACGAACCTGCGCAGCGACCGCACCGGCGTCGTCTTCACGGCGCCCGCCACCGGTCGGTACGAACTCTCGCTCCAACGCGCTCGCGGCGAAGCGCCGGAGACGTGGTTCATTCCGGGGGGCTTCACCTATGCCATCTCGGACATCACGCCTCCATAGGCGCCCTGACGGCGCCGGATGTGGCATTCTCTGACAGTGCCAGCCCATGGCCGGGTGGGTTGGTTTTGGGGAAATACGCAAATGCATTCAATTCTGGAAAAGAAGTCCCGAGGGGGCTGGACGCTGGGCGTCCTGCTGGGGCTGGCGCTGGCGCTGGGGGCGTGTGGCAAGGATCTGGATGACGCGCCGGGGTTGAAACCGGGAGCGCATGGAGAGGCGGAGGTCACCGGGCCCGAGGGCGTCCGCTTCGAGCTCGCCGTGCGGGCCGGTCAGCTCTACCGGTTCGTCTGCACGGCCACCACGCTGTCGGGGTGTCAGGTCCAGCGGCTCGACGCGACGTCGCTGGAGCCCGTGGGTGAGGCCCTGTCCTCCCGTGAGACGAAGCAGGCCGATTTCTTCTGGACGGCGGACGCGGACGGCCTCGTCGTGATGGAGGTGCGCTCCGTCACGGACGGCGAAACGGGAGGCTTCCTCTACATCTTCACGGAGGCCAGCGATGACGCGGGCGACTCCCCGGACACGGCCGTCTCGCAGCCGGTGACGGAGACGGAGTACACCTTCGAGGGCTTCCTGGAGACCCCCGGCGACGTGGACGCCTGGCGGATCTCCATCCCCACGAACCACGTCCTGCGCGCCTATTGCAGCGGGACCCGTGACAATCCCTTCATGGAAGTGATCCGCCCGGATGGCACGTCGTTGGGCACGTTCACGGCGTCCTACTCCATCACAGACGTCCTGGAGCTGGGTGCCAAGAATGCCGTGGGCGGTGACCTCATCCTGCTCATCCGCCCCAGCAGCTCCACCGCTCCGGTGACGACCCGCTATCTCTGCCGGGTTCGTGACATCGGGCCGGACGACCACCCGGATGCGCCGCCCGAAGCCACGGCGGTGACGGTGCCCGCGCGGTTGAGCGTCGACTTCATGTCCGTCAAGGACGTCGACGTGCTGGCGGTGGACCTCGTCGGGGGCCGCGATTACCTGCTGAAGAGTGATGGCGGCTCCAGCCCCTACTATTGCGCGACCACGGTGATGGATGCCCAGGGCCAGGTGCTGAAGACAGACCTGCCAAGCGACAAGACTGGCGTCACGTACACGGCGCCCACCACCGGCAGGTATTTCCTCGCGCTCAAGCGGGTCCGCGGTTCTGGCATCTGGAAGTGGTGGATTCCGGAGGGATTCCTCTTCGCCATCACCGACGTCACCCCGGAGTGAACCGGGCGTGACACGTTCTGCTACTGCCACGAGCCTTTGTGGCCCGGAGCGCTACAGCGACCGGATCCGTCAGCGACCTGGGGCCTGGAATTGCAGGGTGGGCCCGGCTTCCACGTCCTGGCGCGCGTGATGCAGGGGTGCGCCCCCTGTCGCAGGGCCCTTGTGCCCCGCGACAGGGCTTCCCCGCTGGAGGGAAGCCCCCCATTCCCGAGGTCGAACACATGCGGATGATGAAGACAGGTCACGTGGTCGCGGCGGCGTTCCTTTCCCTGGTGGGTTGCCAGGGCCAGGACGAGGGCACGAAGGCCGTGGGCACCCAGCAGGCCCAGGCCCAGGCGACGTGCGTCGAGCAGTTCAATGGCATCCAGAGCTGTGCGACCGGTGGGGCGTCCCTTGAGTCCACCGACGAAGGGCTCCGGGTCACCGGGCTGTCCAACCCCCAGACGGATGGCCTCTCCAGCCACTTCGGCGGCGCGGTCGCCTGGCGGCAGAACGCCACGGCGAACATCGGCGGCGGGCAGGGCCGGTTCGCGTTCGCGGCGCGGGATGGCGACCAGGTGGTGAGCACGCTGGGCATCGCGCCGGACGCGGACGGGACGGGGGTGACGTTCGCGCCTGCCTTCACCGGCACGGCGGGCGGCTCCGAGTTCCAGGTGCGCGTCTTCCAGGGCGGCGTCTTGCAGGGCGAAGGTACGGGCGGCCCGGGGCCGGCGGCCCGCTGGCACGTGTACACCAACTGGCTGGGAGACGTGGTGATGGTCTCCGACTTCTACCTGCGGGAGCACGGCCCCATCCTGCCGTTCCCGTTCCGCAACGCGCCCCATGCCGCGCAGGAGCAGGGCGCTTGCGTCTGGCGCTTCCAGTTCCCCGGGAGGACCTTCACGGTGGAGGTGGACGGCGCCCAGCTCACGGGCGACGCCATCGAGTTCACGGAGACGATTGGCACGGGTGCCTATCCCTACCGCCACTTCTCCGGCATCGACGTGACGGGCTCCGCGGGCGCCTTCACGGTCCACGGTGAACTCGCCCTGAACGCGAACGGGCAGGCGCGGTAGGCCTTCCCGGCCCGGACGCTGTTTCAGTGTCAACGGGCCGGTCCGCCGGGCGGCTGAGACAACGCCGCCCGGTTCTCCTTCAGCGCGCATCCAGGATGCAAGCCATTGCGCGCCCCTTTCCCAGACAATGACTGCCTCCCCCGGGGATGAGCCGTCGTCCGGAATCCGGATGCGGCACGCCGGGCCCTGTCCTTCAGGTGACGCCGGGATTGCCCCGCGGTGGTGCCTCCCTCACGGAAGACACGCCCCGTTCGTTCAGGGTCGCGTGGGCCGGAAGCGGAGGTATCACATGGAAGGCGTCGTGAGCAGGCTTTGGAGTGTCTGGCTGGGATTGCTTTTAAGCATCACCGCGTGCGGCCCGGAGTTGGACTCTTCCGAGTCCTTGTCACGCCAGTCGTCCGCACTGGTCGCAGCCCCCCGGGTGGCGGCCGGGGTCTCCCACGCATTGGCGGTCCGTCCGGACGGCACCGTCTGGGCTTCGGGCCTCAACGTCTTCGGCGCGCTGGGGGACGGCACCACCGTCCAGCGCGCCAGCCCGGTGCGCGTCCCCGGGCTCACCTTCGTGAACGCCGTGGCCGCCGGGCGGAACTTCTCCGTGGCGCTGCGCGCGGATGGCACCGTCTGGACCTGGGGCTCGAACGGCTACGGACAACTGGGAGACGGCACCACCTCCAGCCGCACCACGCCCGTGCAGGTGGTGGGCCTCACGAGCGTGGTGTCCGTGGGGGCCGGTGACAGCCACGTCGTCGCCGTGCGCTCGGATGGCACCGTGTGGACCTGGGGCTACAACGGGCAGGGCCAGCTGGGCTCCGGCACCCTGACGAACCGCTCCACGCCGGGTCTGGTCTCCGGGCTGTCCGGCGTCGCCGCCGTGACAGCGGGCTCCAACCACTGCCTGGCGCTGCGCTCGGATGGGACGCTGCGGGCCTGGGGCTGGAACATCTACGGACAGTTGGGGGACGGCTCCACCACCGATCGCACCCTGCCCGTCACCGTCCCGGGCCTCACACAGGTGACGACGTTCTCCGGCGGCGGCTACCACTCGCTCGCGGTGACCTCGGACGGGTCTGTCTGGGCCTGGGGCTCGAACAGCTACGGACAACTGGGGACGGGCAACTTCGCCTTCAGCAACGTGCCCGTGCGCCTCAACGCCAAGGATTCGACCGTGTCGGTGGCGGCGGGCGGCTACCACTCGCTCGCGGTGCGCTCGGACGGCACCGTCCGGGCATGGGGACAGAACACCTGGGGCGAGCTGGGCGACGACACCCGGACTGTCCGCACGTCCCCGGTCGCCGTGTCGGGCCTCTCCGGCGCCGTCTCCATCGCCGCGGGCTGGGGCTTCTCCCTGGGCGCGCTGGGAAACGGGACGCTGTGGGCCTGGGGCACCTCCGATGTGGGCCAGAGAGGCGACGGCACGTCCGGGACGCGCGTCACCCCGACGATGGTGTCGGGACTCAGCGGCGTGTCGAAGGTGGCCGCGGGCGCCTCGCACACCCTGGCGACGCGCTCGGATGGTTCCGTCTGGGCCTGGGGCGCGAACAACCTGGGCCAGTTGGGGCTTGGCCACTTGAGCAACCGCGCCCTGGCCACCCAGCTTCCGAGCCTGAACTTCGCGACGGGCGTGGCGGCGGGAGGCACGCACTCGGTGGCGCTGCGCTCCGACGGCACGGTGTGGACCTGGGGAGGCAATGACACGGGGCAGTTGGGCAACGGCACCACCGTGGGCAGCAGCCTTCCGGCGCAGGTGGCGGGCCTGGGCAGCATCATCGCGGTGGCGGCCGGCTACCGGCACACCCTCGCGCTGCGCGCCGACGGCACCGTCTGGGCCTGGGGCTACAACGCCCTGGGCGCGCTCGGCGACGGCACGAACGTGAACCGATGGAGCCCGGTGCAGGTGGTGGGTCTGTCCAGCGTCGTGTCCGTGGCGGCGGGACAGTCCCACAGCGTGGCGCTGCGCTCGGACGGCACCGTGTGGGCGTGGGGGATGAACTACAGCGGCCAGGTGGGCGACGGCAGCTTCACCCATCGCTCCGTGCCCGCGCTGGTGTCCGGGCTGTCCAGCGCCGTGTCCGTGGCGGCGGGCGGCGATTCGTCCTTCGCCATCCGCTCAGGCGGCACGCTCTGGGCGTGGGGAGAGAACGGCTACACCCAGTTGGGCGATGGCACCTTCACCAACCACTCCGTGCCCGCGCAGGTCCCCGGCTGGAGCGGGACGGGCGTCGTGGGGGCGGCGACGTACCACACCGTGGCGGCGCGCTCGGATGGCACGCTCTGGGGCTGGGGCGTCAACTTCAGCGGCTGCCTGGGCAATCCGGCCACCCTCGACAACTATGTCCCCACGCCGTCGCCCGTGGTGGGCCTGAGCGGGACCACCACCGTCGCCGTGGGAGAGGGGTTCACGCTGGGGCTGCGCTCGGATGGCACGCTCTGGGGCTTTGGCCTCAACTCCGACGGCCAGCTCGGCAGCGGCTACCCGGTCCACGCCTTCGTCCCCATCCGCTCCCTGCTGTACTGAGCAAGGCGTCGCCGGAGGTCCGCTGACGCGTCAGGGATTGCGCCTGATGCGTCAGCGGGGCGGTGGCGTGGGGGGCGCGCAAGCAGTTCCGCCCGGTTCGGGAGTGCGAGTCATTGGCGTGGCGGGTGCAGTGAGGTCCCAGCATCCGCCTGCTCGCGGATGTCACCCCCATCCCAAGGAACGCCCATGACCACCCTGTACGACGATCTGTTCTTCCGCACCAACATGTGGGACGTCGGGCAGCTTCCGTCTCCCCCGGATGCCTACGAGTCGCCGGACATCATCCCCTCCGGCATCTACCCCACCAACAACCCGCAGGCCTACTTCTCCAGCAACTACAACCAGGACGTGGGCCAGAGCCTGGTGATTGACGGCCCCAACTACATCTACCTGCGCACCAAGAACCTGGCCAGCGGCGCGCAGAGCGGAAAGGTGTCGCTGTATTACACGCCGACCAGCCTGCTGCTCTATCCCAACAAGTGGCAGAACAACGCGCTGAAGACGAGCGATCAGCAGCTCCAGGTCTTCGTCCAGGCCACCCAGCCGGGCGACATCGCCGTGACGGACAATCCCTTCGTCTGGGAGCCGTCCGCCATCAGCGGCGACCACTACTGCCTCATCAGCCGGGTCTCCACGCCCAAGCACGACAACCCCATCCCCCAGGTGGGCAGCTACACCGACCTGACGGCCTTCATCCTCAACAACCCGGGCTTCGGCTGGCGCAACGTCAGCCTCACGAGCGCCAACAGCCCGACCTTCGACACGACCGTGGACTACACCCAGGGGACGGAGGCCGGAAGCATCACGTTCCAGCTCGAGTGCACCAACGTGCCCGGCGGCGCCAGCGTCGCCTTCTCCGCGGGGACCCCGGGCCCGGATCCGCTCATTGTGTTGGAGAAGACGACCGTGCCCCAGAACAACGGGAGCTGGAACACGTCCGTCACCTGCGACGTGCCCGCCAACTACCAGACGAACATCACCTATTCGTACTGGGCCAATGGCACCACGCCCCAGCCGGGCTTCAAGCTCCGGCTCAAGGCCCTGTCCTATGTCGACCAGAGCAGCCAGTTCTTCCACCTGCTCCGCACGCCCCAGCAGCTCGGCGCGTCGCCGGAGCTGGCGCGGCGGATGAGCGCCCAGCGCGGCATCGTGCTCGGGTCGCACGTCACCATCGGTCGCTGAGACATCTCCCGCGCTGAGCAGGGCCCAGGCGGTCATCGGGACGGGTCGTGAGACCGTCACCGGTGGCCGCTTTTCTCATGCCTTCGAGCCCCCCGGGACACGACGAAACGGCCACCAGGGGCAGGCGTGACGCCCACCTCCGATGGCCGCTCGGGGTCAAACCCTGACTTCGTTCCTAGTTCTTCGTCACGCTGGCTTCGCTCAAAACCATGGACCAGTTGTCCATCAGGTCCACCTGCGACGTGCCCTGTCCCTGCGACTTGTACGTCAGCGACGCCTTCGTGTTCAGGTGGCTGGTCATGTAGATGAGCCGTTGCACCGCGGGCCCCGGCTGCGAGGGCTTGCCCTGGTCATCCAGCAGTGAGTCCCGGAAGCGCGCGTTGAGGTAGGACGGTGGGATGGTCTGGTAGTTCATCCGCACGCGGATGCCCTTCCACCCGCTCACCGCGGACAGCGGCACCTGGAAGGTGACGTGGTCCGTGCCCTTCGCCGGCGACGTGTTGAAGTCCGGGTCGCCGGAGACGCTGGTGTCCTTGGGCCCCAGCACGGTGCTGAGCGGCTCGGTGAGGTGCGCGAGCTGCTGGAGGTTCAGGCCGAGCAGCATCTCATCCGGCTTGCGCTGATCCGGGGCGATCCACCCCTCCGGCAGCAGGCGGTTGTCCTTCACCTCCTTGAACTGCTGGAGCTCCAGGCTGGTGAGACGGTTCATGTCGTCCACCGCGCGCAGCTCGTAGATCTGCGCCTGGTCCTGCCGGTTGATGACCTGATGGTTCGGCTGGAGCCCGGAAGCATCGGCGGTGAACTCGCTCGCGAGCAGCGCGCTGTCATCCGGCTTGCAGACGCCCGAGCAGATGACGCCCAGCGCGTTGGGCTGACCGGAGGCCCACAGCACCTTGCCGGAGGCGTCCGACACCTCGAACTGGAGGAACGCCCGGCGGAAGCCCGCGCCGCTGGGGAACTTGTGGCCCACGTTGCTGGTGACGGTGACGGGCACGGTCAGCATGCCGTTGTCTTCCTTGAACGAGTCCACGGAGACCAGGACCGCGGGCTGCGTCGGGTCGAAGATGCCCTGGGAGGTGTTCACCGCCAGGTCCAGGATGGACTGCTCCGCGTTGAGCAGGTTCTTCGCGAACGTGTAGTCGCGCTTGCCGTCCGTGAGCGGCGCCACCGAGCCATCCGGGAACTTCAGCGCGAGGAACACGTCGTCCACGCTCAGCGCGCGGCCGGGCTGGAAGGCCAGACGCAGCGCGCTCGTCCCGGCGGGAATCCGGGTGGGCGCACCCGCCTGCACGGGGATCCAGCGCTGCTGGCTCGCCGGCACGTTGAGGGAGCCCGCCGTGTTCGTCCAGGCGCCCTGCCCTGCCCGCTGCTGCAACGCGAGCGTGCCGCACGGCGCGACGCCGTCGCAGTAGACCGTGGCGCCCCACTGGACCACCGCCGCGCCCGCCGCCTTGTCGATGAGGGCCTGGTACGCGGACACGTCCACGGTCAGCGCCGCGCCGCCGCCCAGTTGGAAGAACTGCGCGCCATGGCTGGGATTGATGGTCTGCTTGGACAGGCCCTGCTGCTGGGCCACCACCGTGACCGTCACCCCGGAGTCCGGCACCCAGCCGTCGGCCGTGAGGTCCGCCTTGGGGCCGTCCTCCGCGCCCGGGTTGGTGACGAGGTTGGGCGTGCGCGCGAGGATCTCCGGGCTCTGGAGGTACGGCGGCACGCGCGAGTCCGGCTGCGCGTAGAAGTCCAGGCCCAGCACGTCCGGGAACTGCTGGAACATCTCATGGACGAACAGGTTGATGCCCAGCAGCGTGTGGCGGTTGTACTGCCGGGGCGGCAGGGTCTGGTTGTCACGGTAGAAGGCCGCCAGGGCCCCGTTCTGCTGCGCCACCTTCACGTTGCCGTCGAACGGCGAGTCGGGCTTGGTGATCTGCATGTGGCACGTCATGCAGGTGGACGTGGACTGGGCGTAGCCGCTGTTGAGCCACTCGAAGTAGGTCGTCTGCTCGTACGCCAGCTCCACGCAGGGGTCGGTGAGGAAGTCACCGGTGCTGCTGAAGGTCGTCTGGTTCTGCGCGCAGCTCGCGGGGCGCTGGTAGACGCCCTTGGCTTCCGCCTCCGCGATGGGCATCGAGGGCCGGTAGTTCGTGGGCACCTTGGGCAGGATGACGACGTGGCATGAGCCACACACCATGGAGTCGCGCAGGTAGCTGTGTCCGCCCACCGTGGCGGCCGTCTCCAGACTGAGCCCGGCGGCGGCCATGGGCTGCTTGTTCAGGTGCGTGTCCGGGCCCACGATGGTGCCCGGGCGCAGGTTCATGGACGACGTGAAGGGAAACGGCGGCGGCAGCACGGTCTCCGACGGCAGCTTGAGGCGGGCCGACACGTCATCGCCGAAGATGGTGCCGCTCGTGGTGCCGTAGAAGGCCGTGTAGTCCGTGCCGTTCCAGGGTTGCCCGCTGGAGGGCGCCACGGAGTGGCACGCGCTGCACGACACGCCGTCGCGCCCCAGCGCGCCCAGCACCGCCCGCTCCGGATCCGCCTGGGAGTTGTCCGGCGTCGCGTAGAGCAGGTCGTGCGTGAAGGGCCGGTGCTCGCTCTGCGCCTGGCGTTGGCCCAGCGGCGAGTGGCAGCGGAGGCAGAGGTTGTCCACCGTGGTGGGCTGGTGGGGCGACAGCTTCCGCGTGGTCTCCACCTGCGCGAGGAAGATGGGGTCGCGGCCCGCCAGGGCCTTCACCGAAGCGCTCCAGTCGCCGAACGGAGACCAGTTGGCCGCGAGCGGCAGGGGCGCGTTGGGATCCAGGAAGGACGGCGCCGTGTTGTCATTCCAGAACCGGTCCACCGCCGGCATCTGCCAGTAGGCCATGGTGGACAGGGCCTTGTAGGTGGGCGGCGCGTCGGAAGGCAGCGTGAGGTCGCCGCTGGCCAGCCAGTCCGCGTCATGGCAGGACTGGCACACCAGCGAGGAATTGAACCGCTGACTGCCCAGGTTCAAGCCATTGTGCGCGATGTCCAGGGTCCTGTTGGGCAGCGCGGCGAGTCCCCCCTTCGTCAGCGCCGGGAAGGTGACGCGGCCCTGCTTCGCATAGAAGTCGAGGAACCGCTGGGCCTGGGCATCCCCCTCGTCCAGCGGCGAGGTCAGCTTGTTGCCGTGGGGAAAGACGGGATAGGGCGTGGGCACCGTGCCCGGCGTGGGAACCGAGACGACGTTGACTGCGTTTGCGTCCTCGCGCGTGGGCGGAGGACGGGTGGAGTCGGAGACCTGGGAGTCCCCTCCTCGCTGTCCGACCAGGGCCACGGCCACGGTCAGGGCGCTCACGCCTCCCAGCGCGAGCAGGAGATTTCGCTGACGACTTGTCTTCATGGATTTATCCCGGTTGGGGTGAGCAAGAGGCGGCCGTCACGCGGCCAGGGCGCCGGAGGCCAGGGCCTCGCGCCGGTTGCGCCAGAAGGGGGCGTCGGGCCACCGCCGCTCCTCGCGGTAGTAGAAGTCCCGCGTCCGCAGGTGCTCCACGAAGCCCTGACGCACCCGGGCCGCATAGGCATCCAGGGCGTCCGGCACGCCCCGCAGGTGCTGCTCCAGCGCCTCGGCCGCCAGCAGGGCGGACCCGAGCGCCTTGGAGATGCCCTGCGACGACAGCGAATCAAAGGTACACGCGGCGTCCCCCACCGCCAGCCAGTGCCGCGCGTGGGGACGGTCCAGGAGCCCCACGGTGGCGGGCACCGCCCGCAGCGGTTCGCCGGTGAAGTCACACGCGTCCAGCCGCTCGCGGGTGGCGGTGGTGCGCCCAAGCAATGACAGCCAGGCTTCCGAGGCGCTCGGACGCACGCCGCGCAGGGACTCCCCATCCCCCATCAGCGCGACGACGACGCGGCCTCCGGGCAGCAGCGCGGAGTACCACCAGCCCTCCGGGCGGGCCTCCACCAGCGCCTGCGTGCTGAACGCCGCGCCCTCCCGCAGGCGGAAGTCGCCGTACAAAGCGAAGCAGCGATCCACCACCTGCCGCCGCGCCCCCTGCGACGTGGCGAAGTCCGCCTTCCAGCCGGTCGCGTCCACCACGAAGCGCGCCGACAGCGTGGAGGGGCCTTCCGCCGGATGCGACAGGTGCAGCCGGAAGCCCTCCTCGCCCAGGGCCTCGCATCCCACCAGCGTGGTGCCGACCTTCACGGTGCCGCCCCGCTCCACGACGTGGGCGCGAAGGCTCGCATCGAAGCGGGCGCGGTCCAGGTGCCAGGCCGAACCCCAGGGCGACATCAGCGTGTCGTGATAGCCCACGGTGGCGGAGCCCCACGAGGACGCCGTGCCGCGCGAGGGCAGGTGCCCATCGCGCAGGAAGCCGCCCCACACCCCCAGCTTCGCCAGGGGCAGCCGCGCGTCCGGGGGCAGCGTCTCTCCGATGCGGGACGCGGCCTGGGGGGCGCGCTCCACCAGCGTGACGGACAGCCGCGCCTGGGCCCGCAGGGCGAGCGCCACGCCCGCGCCGGCCGGCCCTCCTCCGAGGACGGCGACGTCGCAGTGGGCGTCGCTCACGGCATGTCACCGTCCGGCAGCAGGCGCTCCACCTCCAGGTAGAGGGGGGCCGGATCATCCGAAGTGGAGCTGCCCTGGTCCGCGGGCTGCGCGTCCTTCCGGGCGAGGATGAAGCCCAGGCCCTTCCACTTCGCGACCATCTCCTCGTCCTTGTCGAAGTTGATGTCGGACGGGCGCGTCCAGTAGCCCTGCTGCCATTCCCCGTCGCGGTCCAGGTAGTTCACCTCATAGGGGCGCTGCGAGGGCCACCACCACAGGGACGTGTTCTGCACGACCTGGTTGGAGCACTCGTTGAAGTCCGCCTGCCAGGGCAGGGCCATGTACTTGGTCGCGTCCCCTGGCTCCAATCCCTGTCCATCATGGGGGTTGGTGTTCCATTGCAGGCCGCTGCCGCCGGTCGCGCGGCGCTTGAAGCGGAACGGCTCCATGAAGAAATTCGGGTCGCGGGCAATCCAGGTCATCTCGATGCCCGGGCAGAACGGCCCGCCCACGCAGTTCTCCAGCACGCCCCGGTCCAGGAGCTGACCCGGGGTGGGCGTGGCCGTGCTCGGCGTGTTGTCGAAGAGGCCCTTGCTGAACTGGCTCAGGAAGAAGTACTGCGTCCGCGTGAGGGTGAGGAAGGTGCGCGGGACGTCTTGCGTGAGGGGATTGTCACCCGCCATCTGCGGCATTCGCAGCGGGTAGTCATTGAAGGACTGCGGGTCGCGCACGTACTTCATGAAGTTGTGGGTGCTGGCCTCCGGCCGGGGAAGCCCTGCGTGCGCGTCGATGCCCTGGTCGTTGATGCGCGCGACCCAGCGGTAGTCGGAGGGGCGCTGGAGGATGGGCAGGATGTCCGCCTGGAAGTTCGGCTTGTACGCGTCGTTGAACGTGCCGCCCTTGCAGACGTCGGGCTCCAGGTCGCGCTGGGTGACGAAGGTGTCCCGCAGCGTGTCGTACAGCGTGACCATGTTGAGGAGCTGGGGCGCGTAGGCCGGCGGGGCCACCATCATCCACGCCGGAAACGGCACCTCCACACGCGTGCCCCCCTGCAGGATGACCGTCGCGGTGACGGGGCCGTCCGACGTGTCGTCCCACCAGAAGTTGTTGTTGGCGTAGGTGTCCAGCCGCGGCTGCATGTAGGCCTGGGCCTGCATGTAGTCGGCGGTCTGCTGGATGTCCGGCGCGCTGTTGGACGCGTGCGTCGCCAGCTCCGCCACCATGGCGGCCCGGAGCGCGGCCTGGGTCGGGTAGCACTGGTCCGCCACCGGCCGGAGCTGATCCAGGCGCACGCGCTGCGGGGCGGTGAGCGTCGCGTCGTCCTCCAGGAGGTTGTCAATCAACCCGTTGGACAGGTTCCACACCGCCGTCGTGCCGGAGCGGCCATGGCCTCCCACCGTGTAGAGATAGCCCTGGTCATCCGCGATGACGCTGCCCAACGTGGTGATGTCATTGTTGTCAGGGAGCAGGCCCGACGCCGGGAACGTCTGGGGATAGCCCTTGCCCTGGGGGTCGTCCTGGGAGAGCTCCGCGCGCGACGGGTGCTGGTTGCTGCCCCGGCACGCCACGGTGCGAGGCCCCGGGTCGATGATGAGCGCCTTGCGCCCGGCATCGTCCTTCGTGCGGGGATTGCGCAGCGCGTGCGAGGGCGCGTACGTGCCGTCCGCGCCCTGCTGCTGCTGGAACTCGTACCAGGCCGCCTTCTTGTTCGCGACGTGGACGGTCCACTCGATGTCCAGCACCCCGTCGACCCCGGGCTGGATGCGCTTTCCCGGCGCGGTGGGATGGTCGGGGTCGAACGTGTGGATCTGGAACCGGGCCGCCTGCCGGCGGATGCCACCGTGCGGGTCGCGGAAGCGGGTCACGTCCCCACCGGTCCGCTCCTGCGGCAGGCCCTTCGCCGTCTCGGGCCCCAGGTAGTAGTCCTCGCTGTCCCCGACGCGGGCCACCCCGACCGCCGGGTGGATCTTGTAGCTCATGCCCATTGCAGCGCTCCTCCGGTATTGGCGGGGAGTTCTGCAATTGGCGGGCCTTCCGGGAGAAGACTGGGCTTGAGGAAGTGCGAGGGCTTGCGATGCGTTCCCTTTCATTCCTGACACGTCAGCGATGGGCTGACAGGTCAGGCGCCCGTCGGTGACGTGTCAGCCTTTGGGCAGCCCCTTCTCCGCGCGGCGTGCGCGTGGGATGCGACTGGAGGTGGAACCCAGGGCCGGGAAGGGAGCGACCCGTGTCAACTTTCACCCAGTGTTCCTCCCTGTCCGGCTATCCTCGGAGGATGAGTACATATCGGCCGAAAGGGAATGGCGCGGAGGCGACGGTGACGCCGGAGCAGAAGCGAGCGCGTCTGGCCGAGCTGCTGCGCAAGGCGGCCCGCACCACCGTCCAGGCCCCCGTGTCCTTCAGTCAGGAGCGGATGTGGTTCCAGGACCGACTGAGTCCGGGCAGCGCCGCCTTCAACATCCCTGTCCGCGTGCGCTTCTCCGGCGCGCTGGACGCGGCCGTCCTCCGTGCCAGCCTCCAGGAGCTGGTGCGGCGTCATGCGCCCCTGCGCACCACCTTCATCGAGCAGGACGGTCGCCCCCTCCAGCGCATCGCTCCGGACATGGACCTGGCGCTGACGGTCGTGGACCTCCAGGGGTTCCCCGCCGAGGAGCGGGAGGCCGAGGCCCTGCGCCAGCTCACGGAACAAGCGCGCCAGCCCTTCGACCTGGAGAAGGGGCCGCTGCTGCGCGCCCTCCTGTACCGGCTGGAGCCGCTCGAACACCTGCTGCTGCTCAAGCTGCACCACATCATCACGGACGGCTGGTCCATGGGGGTGCTGGTGCGCGAGCTGGGGGCGCTGTACCCGGCACTGGCCTCGGGCCAGCCCTCGCCGCTGCCTCCCCTGCCCATGCAGTACGCCGACTTCGCCGCCTGGCAGCGTGA
Organism: Corallococcus praedator; assembly: GCF_003612125.1. Classification (GTDB taxonomy): domain Bacteria; phylum Myxococcota; class Myxococcia; order Myxococcales; family Myxococcaceae; genus Corallococcus; species Corallococcus praedator. The sequence continues at coordinate 30,364 of NZ_RAWI01000019.1, read as the reverse complement.
GTCCCTTCAGGGCGAGGTGCTGGACTCCCACCTGCGCTGGTGGCGGGAGCGGTTGGATCCGGACGCCCTCCTGGAGCTGCCCACCGACCGGCCCCGCCCCGCGATCCTCTCCGGGCGCGGTGCGCGCATCAACGAGGTGCTGCCCCTCGCGCTCATCGAGGCGCTCAAGGTGCTGGCCCGCGCGGAAAACACCACCCTCTTCGGCGTGCTGCTGGCGGGCTTCCAGGTGCTGCTCTCCCGCTACACGGGACAGGAGGACGTGGTGGTGGGCACCTCCGTGGCCGGCCGTGGCCGCGCGGAGCTGGAGGGCCTCATCGGGCTCTTCACCAACTACCTCGCGCTGCGCACGGACCTGTCCGGGCAGCCCTCGTTTCGCGCGCTGCTCGGCCGGGTGCGGGAGACGACGCTGGAGGCCTACGCGCACCAGGACGTGCCCTTCGAGAAGCTGGTGGATGCGCTCAAGCCCGAGCGCCTGTTGAGCGTCAATCCCCTCTTCCAGGTGGCGCTGACGCTGCAGAACGCGCCCCTGCCGCCCTTGAGATTGCCGGGGCTCGTGCTGGACGCGCAGCCGGTGGACAACCGCACCAGCAAGACGGACCTGTCGCTGCTCGCACAAGAGCTGCCGCAGGGCCTGCGCCTCACCGCCGAATACAACACGGACCTCTTCGACTCCGGCTCCATCCAGCGACTGCTGGGGCACCTGCGCACCCTGCTGGAGGGCGCGGCCGCGGCTCCGGACCGGCGCATCTCCGAGCTGCCGCTCATGGACGCGGACGAGCGGCGACGGGTCCAGCGGGAGTGGACCGGGAGCGCCGCGCCCTTCCCCGACGCCACCTGCCTGCACGCGCTCTTCGAAGCGCAGGCGCGGCGGACGCCCGAGGCACCGGCCGTCCAGTTCCGGGGGCAATCGCTCACGTACGCGCAACTGGATGCCCGCGCCAACCAGCTCGCGCACGCGCTGCGCCGCCGGGGCGTGGGGCCCGAGGTGTGCGTGGCCCTGAGCGTGGAGCGCTCCCTGGAGGTGGCCGTGGGGCTGCTTGGCATCCTCAAGGCGGGCGGCGCCTGGGTGCCCGTGGATCCGCTGCTGCCACGTGAGCGACTGGCCTTCATGTTGGAGGACAGCGGCGCGAGCGTGCTGGTGACGCAGGCTCCGCTCCTGGAGCGCTTCGCGGAGGCGCACCGTGCGCGGGCCCTGTGCCTGGATTCGGAGCGGGATGGGCTCCTGGGTGAGAGTTCCGAGCCCCTGGACTCCGGTGTGGGTCCCCGAAACCTTGCCTACGTCCTCTACACGTCCGGCAGCACGGGCACGCCCAAGGGGACCGCCATCGAGCACCGTGGCGTCTGCAACCTCGTCACCCATGAGGCTTCGGCGTATGGCATCGGGCCTGGCAGTCGCGTCCTGCAGTTCGCCAGCCTGTCCTTCGACCTGTCCGTGGAGGAGATCTTCACCACCCTGTGCAGCGGGGCCACGCTGGTGCTGGCGCCGCTGGAGGACCTGATGCCCGGTGAGCCGCTGCGCACGCTGCTGCGTGACGAGGCGCTCACCGTCATCAGCCTCACGCCCGCGACGCTCGCGGCCACGCCGGCGGAGGGACTCCCGGCGCTGCGGACGGTGATTTCAGGAGGGGAGGCGCTGCCCTCGGAGGTGGTGTCGCGGTGGGCTCCGGGCCGGGTGTTCCTCAACACGTACGGCCCCACGGAAGCCACCGTCATGGCCACGCTGACCGGGTGCGTGGCGGACGGGCGCGTGCCTTCCATCGGCCGGCCGCTGGCCAACGTGCGCGCGTACGTGCTGGACGCGCGGGGTGAGCCCGTGCCCGTGGGCGTCAGGGGCGAGCTGCACCTGGGCGGAGTGGGCGTGGCGCGCGGCTACGCGGGGAGGCCGTCGCTGACGGCGGGGCGCTTCGTGCCGGATGCCTTCTCCGGCGAGTTGGGAGCGCGGCTGTACCGCACGGGCGACGTGGTGCGCTGGCGCGAGGACGGCACGCTGGAGTTCATCGGCCGCGCGGATGCGCAGGTGAAGGTGCGCGGCTTCCGAATCGAGTTGGGTGAGGTGGAGGCCGCGCTGGCGAAGCTGCCGTGGGTCCGGGAAGCGGTGGTGGTGGCGCGCGAGGATGGGCCCGGCGGCAAGCGGCTGGTGGGCTACGCCGTGCCTCGCGACAGCGTGGCCACCGATGGCAACGCCCTGCGCGCGGCCCTCAAGGACGTCCTGCCCGAGTACATGGTGCCCTTGGCCGTCGTGGTGCTGACCGCGCTGCCGCTCACGCCCAACGGCAAGGTGGACCGCAAGGCGCTGCCCGCACCAGACCTCGCGGGCAGTGGCACGCGGGAGTACGTCGCGCCGCGCACGCCCACCGAGCAGCGGCTGGCCGGGCTGTGGCAGGAGTTGCTTGGCGTCACACGCGTCGGAGCCCAAGACCACTTCTTCGACCTGGGAGGTCATTCGCTGCTCGCCACGCAGGCGCTCAGCCGCATCCGACAGGCCTTCGCGGTGGAGCTGCCCCTGCGGCGCCTGTTCGAGTCACCCACCCTTGAGGCCGTGGCCCGCCTCATCGATGAGGCTCTCGCGGGAAGGACTCAACCGGCACCGGCAGCGAGCAAGAAGCACGAGGCCCGCGTGAGGCCCGTGCCCACCGTTCCCCTGGAAGACGTGGCGCGCGAATTGGAGGCCCCCGCTGGTAGCGCACCACTCGGTGACGCCAGCGCGGCCTTCACATCCGAGCAGCGCCAGCGGGTGCTGGTGGAGTGGAACGCCACCGCTTCCGACTTCCCACGGGACTCCACCCTTCCGGAGATCTTCACGCGCGTGGCGGCCCGCTTCCCGGAGAAGGTCGCCGTCGAGTCCGGCGAGGCGAAGCTCACCTACCGGCAGTTGGACGCGAGCGCCAACCGACTCGCGTGGCATCTGCGCACGCTGGGCGTGGGCACCGACTCCCGCGTGGCACTCGCGCTCGAACGCTCCCTGGAGCTCATCGTCGCGTTGGTGGCCATCCTCAAGGCGGGCGGGGCCTATGTGCCTTTGGATCCGGCCTACCCGCGCGAGCGCCTGGCCGCCATGGTGGAGGATTCGAGCCCTCACGTCCTGGTGACTTCGCGCGCGTTGCTGCCGAGTCTTCCCCGCGAGGGACTGCTCCCCGTGGTGCTGGACGAGCTGGCGTTGGAGTCGTTCCCAGCGCACGCGCCCCCACCAGCGGCCCTGCCCGACAGCCTCGCCTATATCGACTTCACCTCGGGCTCCACCGGCAGGCCCAAGGGCGTCGGCACGCCTCACATCGCCGTGCTGCGCACCCTCTTCGGCGTGGACTACGCCCGCTTCGGGCCGGAGGAGACGCTGCTGCTCATGGCGCCCCTGGCCTTCGACGCCTCCACCCTGGAGGTCTGGGGCGCGCTGCTGCATGGCGCGAAGCTGGCCGTCTTCCCCGCGCACCCGCCTTCGGATCCGCACGAACTGGAGCAGGTGCTGGTGCGCCACGGCGTGACGACGCTGTGGCTCACCGCGGGGCTCTTCACCCAGGTGGTGGAGGCCCACCTGCCCGCGCTGCGCTCGCTGCGACAGGTGCTCACGGGCGGTGACGTCATCTCCGCGCCGCACGTGCGCCGGGTGCTGGAGCACCTTCGCCTTCCCGTCACCGCCGGCTATGGCCCCACGGAGACCACGGTCTTCGCCACCAGCCACCGCTTCACGGAGGCGTCACAGGTGGGAGCCTCCGTCCCCCTGGGCCGCCCGCTGGGCAACACGCAGGTGTACGTGCTGGATGCATCCGGACAGCCCGTGCCTCCAGGTGTCACTGGCGAGCTGCACGTCGGTGGCGAGGGCCTGGCGCGCGGCTACGTCGGTCAGCCCGGTCCCACCGCGGAGCGCTTCCTGCCCGACCCCTTCTCCGCCGTGCCGGGGGCCCGCCTCTACCGCACCGGCGACCTTGCCCGCTGGCGCGAGGACGGGGTGCTGGAGTTCCTCGGTCGCGCCGACGCGCAGGTGAAGGTGCGCGGCTACCGCATCGAGCTGGCCGAAGTCGAAGCCGCGCTGCGCGCCTGTCCCGACGTCCGCGACGCCGTCGTGGTGGCGCGCGAGGATGTCCCCGGAGACAAGCGACTCGTCGCCTACGTCGTGGGCCCGGAGTCGCTGGAGGCCGCAGCGGTGCGCGCGTTCCTCCAGCAACGACTGCCCGACTACATGGTGCCCTCCGCCGTGGGACGGCTGGACGCGCTGCCACTGACGCCCAACGGCAAGGTGGACCGCAAGGCGCTGCCCGCGCCTTCCACGTTCCAGGCACGCGCCCGGACGCGCACGCCGAGCACGGACACCGAGCGGCTGCTCGCCACGCTCTGGGAAGAGGTCCTCCAGACGGGCACCGTCGGCGCGGAGGACAACTTCTTCGAGCTGGGCGGCCACTCGCTGAGCGCCACGCGGATCCTCTCGCGCATCCGGCGCGCGTTCCCGTTCCAGGTGGAGCTGTCCATCGCGGACATCTTCGCGGCCCCCACGGTAGAGGCCCTCGCCCGCCGACTGGACATCCAGGCCCCGGCGCGGCCCACGCTGACGGTGCCGCCCCTCCAGCCCGCGCCGCGCGACGGGAGCCTGCCCCTGTCCTTCGCGCAGCAGCGGCTGTGGTTCTTCGCGAAGCTGGAGCCTGACAGCACCGCGTACAACCTGCCCTTCGTCATGCGCCTGGAGGGTGTGCTCGACGTGCCGGCGTTCTCAAGCGGCCTGCGCGACCTGCTCCAACGCCACGAGTCCCTGCGCACCACCTTTCGTGAGGAAGCGTCCGGTCCCGTCCAGCGAATCGCCCCCACACCTCCACTGCCCGCGGGATGGATGGACCTGGGCTCCGTGCCCGACGCCGAGCGCGAGCTTCAAACCCTCATCGATGAGGAAGCACGGCAGGTCTTCGACCTGGAGGCCGGTCCGCTCTGGCGCGTCCTCCTGGTGCGACTGGACGCGCGGCACCACGTGCTGCTGCTGACCCTGCACCATGTCATCTCCGACGCCTGGTCCATGGGGGTGTTCCTCGAGGAGCTGACCACGCTGTATGCGGCCCACACGGAAGGACGGGTCCCCCTACTGAAGCCACTGCCGGTGCAGTACGCGGACTTCTCCGTCTGGCAACGCGGCTGGCTGCGCGACGAGGCGCTGGCGCCCCAACTGGACTGGTGGCGCACGCAACTCCACGGCGCACCCAAGGCACTGGAGCTGCCCACGGATTCCCCCCGGCCTCCGGTGCGGACCTTCCGTGGCGCGGTGGTGACCTTCCAGTTCCCTCGCGACCTGTCGGACGCGATGCATGCCCTCTGCCGACGAGAGGGCGTCACTCCCTCCATGGTGGTGCTGGCCGCCTTCCAGGTGCTGCTCTCCCGCTACAGCGGCCAGGAGGACATCTCCGTCGGCGCGCCCATCGCCGGCCGCCAACACGCGGAGCTGGAGGGACTCATCGGCTTCTTCGTCAACACGCTGGTGCTGCGCACGAAGCTGGAGGGCGACCCCTGCTTTCGAGAGTTGCTCAGCCGCGTGCGCGACGTGGCCCTGGGTGCGTATGCGCATCAGGACGTGCCCTTCGAGAAGCTGGTGGAGGCGCTCCGTCCCGAGCGCGACCCGCGCCGCGCGCCGCTCTTCCAGGTGATGCTCGCGTACCAGAACGCGCCCATGCCGGAGACGATGGGCACGGGACTGCGCCTCCACCCGCTCGAACCCCGGGGCGGCACGGCGAAGTTCGACCTGACCCTCGCGCTGAATGACACGGCCGAAGGGCTGAAGGGCCTGCTGGAGTACGACTCCGACCTCTTCGACGCCGCGACCGCGCGCCGCATGGTGGGCCACCTGCGCACGCTGCTGGAGGGCGCCCTCCGTAAGCCGGAGCGCCGGCTCTCCGCGCTGCCCATGCTCACGCCCGAGGAGCGCGACCTCCTGCTCCACGCCTGGAACCCACCTGACTCCGCCACGGCGGAGGACGCCGGGCTGCACCGGCTTCTGCAAGCGCAGGCACGTCTCCATCCGGACACGGTCGCCGTGGAGCACGAGGGCCAGACCCTGACCTGGGCTGAAGCGCACCGACGGGCCCGCGAGGTGCTTCGGAGCCTGCGCGTTCGCGGAGTGGTGGCACTGCCTCCCCCGCCGCCCCTGGTGCCCATCCCGCGCACGGGTCCGTTGCCCCTCTCCTTCGCGCAGCAGCGGCTGTGGTTCATCGACCAATTGGAGCCGGGCAGCTCCGCCTACAACCTCTTCCTGCCCCTGCGCGTGCAGGGCGCACTGGACGTGGCCGCCCTGGAGAAGGGCTTCACCGCGCTCGTCGCGCGCCACGAATCACTGCGCACCGTCTTCGTCTCGCGGGACGGTGAGCCCGTGCAGGTCATCCTCCCCGCGAAGCCCTTCTCCCTGGAGCAGGTGGACCTGGGTGATTTGGCTCCGGACGTCGCCCACGGAGTCCTGGAGCAGAAGCTGCGTGAAGAAGCACAGCGTCCCTTCGACCTGGAGCGCGGGCCGCTCCTCCGCGTCTCGCTGCTGCGGCTGGGCGAGGACGCATGCGTGCTGTCGCTGAACATGCACCACATCGTCTCCGACGGGTGGTCCATGGGCGTGCTCGTGCGGGAGCTGACCGCGATGTATGGCGCCTACGCTGCGGGCCAGGAGCCCCGGCTGCCGCCCCTCTCCCTCCAGTACGCGGACTTCGCGGTCTGGCAGCGCGAGTGGTTGAAGGACGAGGTCCTGGAGCATCAGGTGTCCTGGTGGCGTCGGCAGCTCGCCGGAGCGCCGCCCCTGCTGGAGCTGCCCACTGACAAGCCTCGCCCGCGCATCCAATCCCACCGGGGAGCCCAGGTTCCCGTCCGGCTGCCGGCGGAACTCGCCAAGGCCCTCCTGGAGCTGTGTCAGCGCGAGGGCGGCACGATCTTCATGGGGCTGGTGGCTGCCTTCCAGGTGCTGCTCTCCCGCTACAGCGGCCAGGAGGACATCCCCCTCGGCTCCCCCATCGCCGGCCGCACGCATGCGGACACGGAGGGCCTCATCGGCTTCTTCGTCAACACGCTGGTGCTGCGCACGCACGTGGCTCCGACGCTCACCTTCCGCGAACTGCTGGGCCGTGTGCGCGCCACCACGCTCGCCGCCTACGAACACCAGGACGCTCCCTTCGAGAAGCTGGTGGAGGCATTGCAACCGCCGCGCAGCCAGGGCCACTCCCCCCTCTTCCAGGTTCTTCTCTCCCTACAGAACACGCCGACGGGCGCCCAGACGCTGTCCAGTGCTTCAGGCCACGCCACACCCCCGCGACTCCTGCCCCTGGAGCACGACTTCCAGACGACGAAGTTCGACCTCGACCTGTCCCTCACGCAGACGCCCCAGGGCCTGCACGGGATGCTGAGCTACCGCACGGACCTGTTCGAATCCTCCACCGTCGTCCGGATGGTGGAACACCTGCGCACGCTCCTGGAGGCCGCGGTGTCCCGCCCGGAGACGCGCGTGGGCGAACTGCCCCTGCTGACCCCGGGGGAGCGGGAACAGGTGCTGCACGGGTGGAATGACACGCACCGCGAGCAACCCTGGGACGGAGCCCTGCACGAGCGCTTTGAATCCCAGGCCGCGCGGACTCCGGACGCGCTCGCCGTCGTCGATGACGCCACGTCCCTCTCCTTCGACGTCCTCAACCGGCGGGCCAACCAGCTCGCGCACTGGCTGCGCAGACGCGGCGTGGGACCCGAAGCGCGCGTCGCCCTGTGCATGGAGCGCGGGGTGGACATGGTCGTGGCGGTGCTCGGCATCCTCAAGGCCGGAGGTGCCTACGTTCCCCTGGATCCGGCCCACCCGCGCGAACGCCTGGCCTTCATGCTCCAGGACTGCGGCGCACGCCTCGTCGTCACCCAGCGCCACCTGGTGGACACGCTCTCCGGGGCCACGGTGGAGACCGTGTGTCTGGAGGATCCGAGCATGGACGAACAGCCCGGGACCAACCCGTCCCGCGGCTCCGAGCCCGAACACCTCGCCTACGTCATCTACACGTCGGGCAGCACGGGCCGTCCGAAGGGCGTCCTGGTGCAGCACGGCTCGGTGATGAACCTGCGCGCGGCACTGGCCTCCGCTGTCTTCGCTGACACGGAAGGAGCCCTGCGCGTCAGCCTCAATGCACCCCTGTCCTTCGACGCTTCGGTGCAGCAACTCGTCCAGGTGGCGGACGGCCACACGCTCTGCGTGGTGCCCAGGGCCGCGCGCGAGGACGCGGCGTTGCTGAAGGCCTGGGTGGAGCGGCACCGCGTGGACGTGCTGGATTGCGCTCCGTCACATCTGAGATTGCTCCTGGAGGAGGGACTTGGAGACTCCCGGCCCCTGCGCGTGCTGGTGGGCGGCGAGGCGGTGGACGAAGTGCTGTGGTCGAGGCTGTCCACGCACCCCTGCATCTCCGCCTTCAACGTCTACGGCCCCACGGAGTGCACGGTGGACTCGACGGTTCGCGCGGTGCATGGGGCCGGAGGTCCGCCCACGCTGGGCGGCCCCCTGAGCAACGTCCAGGTGTACGTGCTCGACGCGCGGATGCAGCCGGTCCCCACGGGCGTCCCTGGCGAGCTGTTCATCGGAGGCAGGGGCGTGGCGCGCGGCTACCTCCAGCGACCCGAACTCACCGCCGACAAGTTCGTGCCGGATGTCTTCTCCGGAGCGTCGGGAGCGCGGCTCTACCGCACGGGCGACACGGCGCGCTGGAGGGCCCACGGTGAGCTGGAGTACCTGGGCCGCGTCGACTTCCAGGTGAAGTTGCGCGGCTTCCGCATCGAGCTGGGAGAAATCGAGTCCACGCTGGAGGCGGTGCCCGGAGTCCGCCGCGCGGTGGTGCTGGCGCGCGAGGACGTGCCCGGCGATCAGCGCCTCGTCGCCTACGTCGTGGCCCCGGAGCCCATCGGCACCGCGGACCTTCGCGCGCACCTGAGAACGAGGCTGCCGGAGTACATGGTGCCGTCCACCTTCGTGCGACTGGAGGCACTGCCCCTCACCCCTCACGGCAAGGTGGACCGCAAGGCCCTGCCCGTGCCCGGATCCGCCGCGTCGTCCGACGCCTACGTCGCCCCGAGCACGCCCCTGGAGGAGCAACTGGCGCGGTCCTTCGCCCAGGTGCTGCGCGTGCCTCGCGTCAGCATCACCGACAGCTTCTTCGACCTCGGGGGCCACTCGCTGCTGGCCCTGCGGTTGATGGCCGCCATCCGCGAGCACACCGGCCGGTCCCTTCCCGTCTCCGCCCTCTTCCAGCACTCCACCGTGGAGCACCTGGCACGACTGCTGGCGCGACAGGACGTCTCCCAGGGCACGCCCAACCTCATGCGCCTGGATGCAGGCGACGCCCACCTGCGCCCCCTCTTCCTCGTCCATGGCGGTGGCGGCGGCGTCCTGGGCTACACCGAGCTGGTCCGGCAGCTTGGAAGCCACCGGCCCGTCCACGGTCTGTATGCATCCGGCCTGGAGGGAGGAGCGCTGCCTCCGTCTTCCGTCGAGGCCCTGGCCCGCGACTACCTCGCCCAGCTTCGCACCGTGCAGCCACGGGGGCCGTACCTGCTGGGGGGCTGGTCCTTTGGAGGACTCGTGGCCCTGGAGATGGCGCGCCAGCTCCAGGCCGTGGGCGAGCCGGTGGAGATGTTGGCCCTGCTGGACTCCACGGTGCCCACGCCGAAGCCCCGGCCCGCGCCCGATACGCTCAGCCTCCTGGGCCTCTTCGCCCGGACGCTGGGCCTGCCATGGCAGGAGTTGGACCTGGACCTGGAGCGGCTGCGACGGCTGGAGGGTCGGGAGCGGCTGGCCTATGTGCTGGAGCAGGCCCGGAGCGCTCCGAGGGGTGACCTCGGACTGGACCTGGATGGAGCGGACCGACTGCTCACCCTCTACCAGCGGCTCCACGACGCCCAGCGAGCCTACGTACCGGACGGAGGCTATGCGGGGCCCACGCTACTCTTCCGGGCCGCCACTTCCGATGCGTCGGATTGGAGCGCGTGGCTCACGGGCAGGGTCACCGTGCACGAGGTGCAGGGAGACCACTACACGCTGCTGAATGCGCCCCACGTCACGACCGTGGCGGAGCGGCTCCTCCACCACCTGCGCGAGGCTTCTTGAGCAAGGAATGCGGGCCCGCCCGCATCCTCACGCATCCGCGTCGAAGTCGATTCCCAGTGCCTCGCTCGCGAAGCGAGACATGCGTTCAATCAGCTTCCGGTTGTCATTCAGGACGCTCCGGCCGGCGAGGTTCGTCATGGACTCCAGCCGTTCGGAGCAGCGCAGGTCCATGCAGAGGTTCACGCCCACCCGGCGCTTCGAATCGACATCCGTGGTGAGCAGGCCAATCTCCGCGGTGGAGGTCCGGCACCAGTCACACACCTGGGGCACCTGGGACTTGTCCCCCTGCTGGTCGCGGCGGAAGGCGATGCCGGTGGGCCGTTTGCCGCCGGGCGCGGTGAACACCAGGAAGACGCGCACCCCGTAGGGATCCACCCACGCGAAGTAGTCCCGGACGAAGAGGGGGAAGCCAGTGCCCCTGGGCGGCTCGACGTACTTGCGATCCCGTGAACGGAACGCTCGCAGAAACTCTTTCTCGGTCTCGATGCGGAACATAAAGGTCTGCCCAGACTACAGCGCCTCAAGAGCCTCTTGAAGCGCGAGAGTGCCCGGGCGGGTTCCAGGCAGCCTCCCCATCAGGTCTGTTGCCCCTGACGGTCCTTCATACCGCTGGCGGCGGTGCCATCGCGACCCATGCGAGCGCGGTGGAGGGAGCGGATAGGCTTTGCCGACAGCCCGGGAGCGACAGCCATGGTGAACCAGCAAGTCTTCATCAAGTTGCATGGAGGGTGGATCACCACTGCGTCCAAGATGCGGTGCGACGGTGGCGCCCAGAGCGTCAAGTGGAACAACACGCTTCACCACGGCGAGCAGAACGCGACGCTGCACCACATGATCCCCTGGGAGGCGCTGGGGCGGGTGCTGGCGATCGGGGTCAACAGCGTGAGCACCGGCGGTTCGGATGACGTCCTGACGGAGATCCTGAACGTCAGCCAGAAGCCGGCGCTGCGAGCCAACCTCGTGCGCCTCAAGGGGGCGCTGACGGGGCTTGCCGCCGCGCCGGCGGGCTCCGCGCCGAACAAGGCCAAGAAGATCACGGTCTCCGTGAGCGACGGGTTCGAGTCCTCGAACGACGCCATCGCCCCGGCCTCCGGCGCGGAGGACGTGGTCAACCTGGTGCACCACTGGTGCTGGATGCCGGGCAACCTGTTCACCGGCTCCTCCAACCGGGGCGACGACCCCGGCTACTGGGGCTTCGACTTCCCGCCAGCCGACGCCTATCGCATGGACCAGCGGCGGGTCGTCGGCCTGTTCGAGGGAAACGGCCTCTCGGACGCCGACGTGGTGAACAAGGCCGACTTCACCCTTCGCTATCAGGCGCTCTATGCCTTCTGGCGGCTCATCAACACCTCCACCGACGACGAGCTGAAGGGCAGCCAACGCGGCGCGCTGCTCGGCGCGTTGAGGGGGCTCGCCGCCTACGAGCTGTGGCGGCCGCTCCGGCTGATCGTGGCCAAGAGCGCGCAGTTCCAGTTCCGCAATGGGAGTCCGTTCAAGCTCAGGCCGGCCGCCATCGACGCCGACATGAAGGAGGAGCAGAAGGTCCACCGCGCCATCCAGGCGGTGAAGAACAACCACGCCCAGTGGTCGAAGACGAACCGCAACAACTCCTATGTGAAGGCCGCCACCAAGGACGTGTCCGTGGAGGAGTAGGCCCGCGGGGCCGCACGGCGTCCTCGCGCGCACCCTGCCTCGGGGCATAGGCTTTCCCCGTGGCCGCGAGTCCCCCACTGCTGGATGACATGCTCCTCTTCACGGAGGTGGTGACGACGGGCGGCATCACGTCCGCGGCGGAGCGCCTGGGCCTGCGCAAGTCGACGGTGAGCCGCCGGCTGGCCGCCATGGAGGAGCGCCTGGGCCTCCGGCTGCTCGAGCGCAACACGCGGCGGCTGCGGCTCACCGAGGCGGGCCGTGAGTACCACACGCACTGCGCGCGGCTCGTCGCCGAGGCCCGTGAGGTGAACGCCGCCCTGAGCGAGTCACGCGGCACGCCCCAGGGCACGCTGCGCATCGCGACCCTGTCCCTGCTGGGCGAGCTGCTCACGCCCGTCATCGCCGAGCTCCTCCTGCGCCAGCCCCGGCTGCGCGTGGAGGTGTCGCTGGCGCAGACGCACGTGGACCTCGTCGCGGAGGAATACGACCTGGCGCTGCGCACCGGGCCGCTCGCGGACTCCTCGTTGGTGGCACGCAAGCTGGGGCGGGTGCGCACGGGCTGCTACGCGAGCCCCGCCTATCTCAGCCGCCACGGCACGCCGCAGTCGCCCGAAGCGCTGCGCGCGCACGAATGCGTCCTCCTGGCCGAGCCCGGCACCGACGAGGTGTGGTTCTTCGGCGAGGGCCGCAGCGCACGCACGGTGCCGGTGACAGGTCGCCTGCGCGTGCCGAGCGTGCGCGCGGGCCAGGCGGCGGCGCGCGCGGGGCTGGGCGTCGTGCGACTGCCGGCCTCGCTCGTGGCGGACGACGTGCGCGCGGGGCTGCTCATCCCCGTGCTCGTGTCCGACACGCCCCCGGGCCTCCCCATCTTCGCCGTCTACCCGAGCAGCAAACAGCTTCCCTTCAAGGTGCGCGCCTTCCTGGACCTGCTGTCCGAGCGCGGCGCGGTCCTCCCGTGGGAGGAGGGCTAGAGGGCTCCTGGCGGAACAATGCGTTTCGCGCGGGCCACTCGTCCCCGAGGGTGCCCGCGATTACATCCTGCCCTGAGCCGAGGCGCGGGCCCGTGAGCGCGCCCTTCACTGGAGGATGGAACATGGCTGGGAACGTCATCGAGCTGGGAGACGCGGAGTTCAAGCGCGAGGTGCTGGAGTCGTCGGAGCCGGTGCTGGTGGACTTCACGGCCACGTGGTGCCCGCCGTGCCGCGTCATCGCGCCGGTCATCGAGTCGCTGGCGTCCGAGTACAAGGGCCGGATGAAGATGGCCAAGCTCAACGTCGATGATCACCCGGTGACGCCGGAGCAGTACGGCATCCGCGCCATGCCCACGCTGCTGTTCTTCAAGGACGGCAAGGTGGTGAAACAGATTGTCGGCGCGGTCGCGAAGGCGAAGCTCGACGAGGCCGTGCGTCAGGTCCTCTGAGGGCCCTCCTGACTCAACCCTTCTGGTTCTTGCCCGTCCGGAGGTACGGTGTCCTACTGCGCCGCGCGATAGGAGCTCGCACCATGGCGATGCTGGACGTCCATTACACCTGGATTGGCCCCCCCACCCTCGACGCCCGCGACACCGGCGGCCCCAAGGCCCTGATGCGGGCTCGCAGCGACGCCCAGGGCTCCGGCTTCGTCATCACCTTCTGGTGCCTCGATGCGCATGTGTGGACCTACCGCAACCACTTCAAGGGCTCGAACTTCCAGGTCCTCAACGGCGAGAAGCTCCGGGTGCGCGGCATCGAGACGTACCTGAGGAACAACGTCGGCGAGCATCGCGGCTCCCGGAGCGCGCCGTTGATGGCGGGCATCAACTGGGTGTGGTCCAGCTTCAGTTGGGACATCGACATGGTGGTCAAACACATCATGGAGACCTCCATCGGAGCGCGCGCGAACTCGCCCACGCGGATCCGGGAGATCGTCAATGCCAAGAATGTGTGGTCGCTGTACGTGCTGTACAAGCTGGGCGGCTACGCGATGGACACCGGCGTCGGTCCGGGCGTCGACGGCTCGGTGAGCCTGCGCTCCTACCCGACCTTCAAGGCGCCCGCGGCTGGACCGGGGCCCATCATCGATGCGGTGATGGTCGCGCACGCGAGGGCCCCTCACAAATATCTCAGCGACCGCTGCTCGACCATGACCACGGGGGTGGCGGCCCACTTCGATGTCCACCGCGATCAGGAAGCGCCCCACGTGGATGTCTGGACCCTGTACAGCCCGGAGGGAAATCCCAGGGTGAAGCGGGCGCTCGAGTGGTACAGCCGGTTCTGGTACGTCCTGGAGACGATCAGGACGACCCAGTCCGTGGACCTCTACAAGGACCGGTGTCGCTTCGGCATCATCTCCGCTGTCATGACCGGCGCCTCGCACCATGATGATGGGCGCTGCCGCGATACGGACAGGGCGTGCCTGTGGCCCGCCGCGCTCGAAGGCGTCAACGCCGGCATCCCGGAGCTGAGGCTCAAGAAGACGTATTACGGCTCGCACCGCTGATACATCGGACCGCGCGGCCGGGGGGACTTGGGCTTCCTGACGGCGGCTGCTAAAGCCTCCGGGATGGCGCCGGCCGGAGGATTCTTGCTGCCCCCCCTCGTCCACCCGCTCGTCGAGCGACGCGCGACCGAACTTCCCTCCCATGTCGCGGTGAAACATGGGGGCGAGTCCCTCACCTACGCCGCGCTCAATCAGCAGGCGAACAGACTGGCGCATGCGCTGCTCGCCAGGGGGGCCGGTCCTGACTCCGTCATCGGCATCTGCCTGCCACGAAGCGCGCGGCTCGTGGTGTCCATCCTGGCGGTGCTCAAGACGGGGGCCGCGTGGCTCCCGCTGGACCCTTCCACCCCACCCGAGCGCCTGCGCCACATGGCGGCGTCCGCCGGGGCGATGGCTGTCATTGGAGAAGGACCGGCCGTGGAGCGGCTCGCGGGGGCAGGGCTCCAGGTCCTCGCGCCCTCGGGACGCGAACTCGCGTCGTTCCCGGAGGTGAACCCTGATGCCCACGTTCTGCCGGACCACCTCGCGTATGTCATCCACACCTCGGGCTCCACCGGGCTGCCCAAGGGGGTGATGATCAGCCACCGCGCCCTGTCCGCGTTCACCGCGCAGCACCGCGACACATGCGCGTTGTCACCAGCGGATCGCGTCGGGGTGATGGCCTCGCTGGGCTTCGACGCGTTCGTCATGTCCATCCTGCCCTCGCTGGCCTCGGGCGCGCGGCTGGAGCTGCCGGAGGACGAGGACACCCGTCTGTCCCCCCGGAAGTCGCAGGAGTGGCTGCTGGACCGGGGCATCACCTGCGTCTTCCTCCCCACCCCGCTCGCCGAGCGCGTGCTCCCGCTGCCCTGGCCCCGGACGTGTGCCCTGCGCCTGCTGCTCACCGGAGGCGACCGGCTGCACCTGCGGCCCAGGCCCGGACTGCCCTTCCAGCTCGTGAACGGCTACGGCCCCGCCGAGTGCACCATCTACTGCACCTCGGACGTCGTCCCGCCCGGAGGCGAGTCGCGCGAGGAACGCCTGCCGTCCATTGGCCGTCCCATCGACGACGCGGAGCTCCACCTGCTCGACCCGGAGCTGCGGCCCGTGGACGACGGAGAGACAGGCGAACTCTTCATCGGAGGGCCGGGCCTGGCACGCGGGTACGTGGGCGCTCCGGCCTCCACCGCCGAGCGCTTCATCCCCCACCCCTTCTCTTCCACCGGTGGCGAGCGTCTGTATCGCACGGGGGACCTGGGTCGCAGGTCACCAGATGGCTCGCTGGAGTTCCTGGGCCGCATCGACTCACAGGTGAAGGTCCGAGGCATTCGTGTGGAGCCCGCGGAGATCACCGCCGCGCTCCTGACCCATCCGCACGTGGGCTCCGCGCACGTGATGGCGCGGAGCACCGGGGCGCCTGAGGGAGACGTCTCCTTCGTGGCGTGGTTCACGCCTCGCGACGCACGGGCCGTCCCCGGAACGGAGCAGCTGCGCGAACACCTCCGCGCCTGGCTTCCCGAGGCCATGATGCCCCGGACGTTCGTGGTGGTGGACGCGCTTCCGCTCGGCCCCACCGGCAAGGTGGACCTCCAGGCGCTCCCCATTCCGGCCCTCCACGCGCCCCGGAGCCGTGCGTATGTCGCGCCTCGCACGGAGCTGGAGCACGGGCTCGCGCGGGTGTGGCAGGAGGAGCTGCGGCAGGAGCAGGTCAGCATCCATGACGACTTCTTCGAGCTGGGCGGGCACTCCCTGCTCGCCACGCGGATCACCTCGCGGATGGAAGACACGCTGGGCCTCTCCGTGTCACTGACCCAGCTCTTTTCCCACCCGAGCATCGCCCTGCTCGCGGCGCTGCTGGAGTCGCGAAGGGCCGCTCCCGCGAAGGACGTGCTGCCTCCGGTCCTCCGCGCCGCCGACTCGCCGCTCGCGCCGCTCTCCGTGCAGCAGGAGCAGGTCTGGTTCCTCCAGAAGCTGTCCCCCGACAGCATCTCCTACCAGGCACAGACGACGCTCCGCGTGCTGGGCGGGTTGGACCTGGAGGTGCTCGAACGCGCCCTGACGGAGATCACCCGTCGCCACGAACTGCTGCGCACGACCTACGAGGAGGTCGATGGACGGCCGTGGCAGCGCGTCCAGCCGGTGACCCCGGTCCGTGTTCCGCTGCTGGACCTGAGCGCGCTGCCCGAGGACGCACGGGAGCTGCGGCGGGAGGAAGCCATCCGCGAGGAGCTGCGGCGGCCCATCTCCCTCTTCGCGCCGCCGCTCGTCCGCTGGAGCGCCCTCCGCCTGGCTCCGGAGGAATACGAGCTCGTCCTCGTCGAGCATCACGTCGTTCATGACGGGGTGTCCTTCTCCGTGCTGATGCGGGAGCTGGATGCGCTCTACAACGCCTACCTGCGGGGCGAAGCCTCGCCACTGCCGGAGCTGCCGGTGCAGTACCGCGACTTCGCCGTCTGGCAGCGCGCGGCGCTCGAAGCCCCGGCCATGAAGGCCCAGCTCGCCTGGTGGCGCGAGCAACTGGCCGGAGCCCCCGAGGTGTTGCCTCTGCGCACCGACCGCCCGCGACCGCGCGTGCAGGGCTTCAACGGCGACCTGCTCCGTCTGGAGCTGCCGCCGGCCCTGCCCGGCGCCCTGCGTGCCTTCTGCCAGCGAGAGGGCGTCACCCTCTTCCATGCCCTCTTCACCGCCTTCGCGACGCTGCTGCATCGCTACACCGGGGAGCGGGACCTGTGCATCGGCTCGGCGTTCGCCGCCAGGGCCGGCATCCGCAACGTCGAGAACCTCATCGGCATGTTCGTCAATGCCGTCGTCCTGCGATGTGACGTCTCCGGTGCGCTGTCATTCCGGGAGCTGGTCCGCCAGGTGAAGGACGTCACCTCCGCGGCGGCGGAACACCAGACCCATCCCTTCCTCAAGTTGATTGAAGCCCTGGGCGTGAAGCGCGACCCCAGTCGCAATCCGCTCGTCCAGGCCATGTTCAGCTTTCACGACTCGGCCGTGCCCAGTCCCAGGCTCGGCGATGCCGCCTGCACCATCTTCGAGCGAGGCAACGGCTCCTCGAAGGTGGACCTGGACGTCGTCGCCATTCCGCATGCGGGACGGCACCTGGGGGACGCCTCGCGCGGGGATGACCGCATCTCCCTCATCTGGGAATACAACCGCGACCTCTTCGACCGCTCGACGATGGAGCGGATGTCCGCCCACTTCCTGCGGCTGCTCGAGGTCGCGGTGCGAAGTCCCGACGCCCCCGTGTCGCGCCTTCCGATGCTCACGGACGCGGAACGACAAGCCCTCCTGGTGGAGCGGAACCCCTCCGGGGCGCCCACGCCCGAGCCCCCGGTGCACCTCCAGGTCCTGGAGCAGGCCCGGAGGACGCCCGGCGCGGTGGCTGTGCGCGACGAGGCTGGAACCCTCACCTACGCGGAGCTGATCCGTCGCGCGATGCTGCTGGCCGAACACCTGCGCCGGCCGGGCACGGACGCGGATCCGCTCATCGGCGTCTGCGCGCCCCGGGGCGCCGACCTGGTGACGGCCGAGCTGGGCGTGTTGCTCGCCGGCGCGGCCTTCCTGCCCCTGGATCCGGAGCACCCCGCCGAGCGGCTCGCGCTCCTCCTCGCCGATGGTGGCGTGCGACAGGTGGTGACCACCGGAGCGCTCCGCGAGCGGCTCCCCGCCACGCTGGAGCGGGTGTGCGTCGAGGACTTCCGTGCCCCTGGCACACCGCGCGGCCACCTCTCCGTCGATGCGCGGCCCGATGCGCTGGCCTACGTCATGTACACCTCCGGATCCACCGGCATGCCCAAGGGGGTGATGGTGGAGCACGGCTCGCTGTCCAACCTCGTCGGGTGGCACCGGCGCACTTTCGGCCTGGACGCGAACAGCCGCACCACGCTCCTCTACTCACCCGCCTTCGACCCCTCCGCCGCGGAGCTCTGGCCGGCGCTGACGGTCGGCGCGACGCTGCACGTCCCCGGACAGGACGTGCGCCTGTCCCCGGAGCGACTCCAGGCGTGGCTCCTGTCCGAGCACATCACCTTCACGGACCTGCCCACCGCGCTCGCCGAGCGACTGCTGGCCCTTCCCTGGCCACACGCGTGCGAGCTGCGCACGGTGCTCGCGGGCGGAGACCGGCTCCTCTCGCGCCCGGCGCTCGGGCTGCCCTGGCGACTGTTCAACCAATACGGCCCCACGGAGACGACCGTGACGGCCACCTCCGGCGAGGTTCTTCCCTCCGGCCCGGATGAGGCCCTGCCCGCCATCGGCCAGCCCATCGACGGGGCCACAGCGTATGTGTTGGATGCGGAGCTGCAACCCGTTCCCCTCGGGGCACCAGGAGCGCTGTACGTCGGCGGCGTCGGGGTGGCTCGGGGCTACCTGAACCGCCCGGACCTCACGGCCTGGAGCTTCATCCCCGACTCCTTCTCATCGCGCCCGGGTGCGCGCCTGTACCGCACGGGGGACACCGTCCGCATCCGGCCCGACGGCGCGCTCGAGTTCCTGGGCCGCATGGACGCGCAGCTCAAGCTTCGCGGTTTCCGCGTGGAACCGGCGGAGATCTCCGCGCGACTGCGCACGGGGCCTGGAATCGCCGAGGCCCACATCCGAGCCTGGAGCGCTCCGGGCGGAGAGACGCGGCTGGTCGGCTATCTCGTCCCGAAGGCAGGGCACGCCATGCCTTCCCCGGCGCGGCTGCGCGAGCACCTTGCCCGCGAGCTGCCGGCCTACATGATCCCCTCCGCCTACGTGGAGCTGGGGGCGCTGCCGCTCACCCACGGCGGCAAGGTGGATGAGCGTGCCCTGCCGCCGCCCACCGTGACGCAAGCACCCCAGGCGCCACCCGCGAACGCGCTGGAGCGCCAGCTGGCCGGGTTCTGGTGCGAGACGCTGCGCCTGGAGCGGGTGGGCGTGGAGGACAACTTCTTCGACCTGGGCGGACACTCGCTGCTGCTGGGACAGGTGCAATATCTATTGAAGAGCCGCCTGGGACACGACGTGCCCATGGTGCGGCTGTTCGAATTCCCCACCATCCGGACACTCGCTGGGCACCTCCAGGGCCAGGGGGATGGTGGAGAGGCCGCCGCCGCACAAGAGCAGCGCCAGGAACAACGCCAGAGCGGACGCGCGCGGCTGCTGGGCCGACGGGGACGGCTCGCGTCGGACAGCACGCGGGAGGACGGGGAATGAGTGCGCCCGTGAATCAGGAACTGGAAGAGGAGGACCGCGCCGCGCACATCGCGGTGGTGGGGCTGGCATGCCGGTTCCCCGGTGCCGCCAACGCCGAGGCGTTCTGGTCCAACCTGGCCAGCGGCGTCGAGTCCATCACCTTCTTCGGCCCGGACGGGAGCCCCCGCGAACAGCCGCCCGGGGAGGCCTCCGTGGGCGACGAGGTGCCTGCGTTCGGACTGGTGGCGGACGCGGACAGGTTCGATGCGGCGGCGTTTGGCTGCTCGCCCCTGGAAGCCCTCATGCTGGATCCACAGCAGCGGGTGTTCCTGGAATGCGCGCGCGAGGCCTTGGAGGACGCCGGGTATGATCCAGCGCGCTACCGCGGCGCCATCGGCATCTATGCGGGAGGCAGTGAGACGTCCTATCTGTCCGCGCTCCGCGCCCGGAGGGAGCTGCTCGCGGGTGCCAGTGATTGGCAGCTCCGGCTGGCGACGGGCATGGATTTCCTCACCAGCCGGGTGGCCTACAAGCTCGGACTGCGAGGCCCCGCCGTCACCGTGCAGACGGCCTGCTCCACGTCCCTGGTCGCCATCCATCTGGCCGCGCAGGCGCTGCTCGCGGGGGATTGCGACATCGCCCTGGCCGGAGGCGCGTCGGTGCATGCGCCGCCGCGGTTCGGCCACTACAGCGAGGGCGGGCCGCTGTCTCCGGATGGCCGCTGCCGTGCTTTCGACGCGCGAGCACAGGGCACCGTGGGCAGCAACGGCGCGGGACTGGTGGTGCTCAAGCGGCTGGCGGATGCGCTGGCGGACGGGGACACGGTTCGCGCCGTCCTCCGGGGCTCCGCCATCAACAACGACGCGGCCGGGAAGATTGGCTTCACCGCGCCGAGCGTGGAGGGACAGGCCAGCGTCATCGAGACCGCGCTGCGCGCCGCCGGGGTGGAGTCCGACAGCATCACCTCCATCGAGGCCCACGGCACCGGCACGCGGCTGGGAGATCCCATCGAGGTCGCCGCGCTGACGAAGGCCTTCGACACCCGCCAACGACAGTTCTGCTGGATTGGCTCGGTGAAGACAAACATCGGCCACACGGACGCGGCGGCGGGCGTGGCGGGTTTCATCAAGACGGTGCTCGCGCTGGAACATCGGAAGCTGCCCCCCAGCCTGAACTTCGAACAGCCCAACCCGGAGATCGACTTCGAACACAGCCCCTTCCGGGTGAACACGCAGCTGCGCGACTGGGACACCCGCGGCCTTCCACGGCGGGCCGGCGTCAGCTCGCTGGGCATCGGCGGGACCAATGCCCACGTCGTGCTGGAGGAGGCGCCCGCGTCGCCCGCGTCCGAGCGCACCCGCTGCCCACAGCTGCTCGTGCTGTCGGCCCACGGGCCCGCCGCGCTGGCCCGGGCCGTGGACCGGCTGGGTGGCCACCTGCGCGCGCACCCGGAAGTCCCACTGGGCGACGTGGCCTGGACGCTCCAGGTGGGGCGCACCGCGCACGCGCACCGTGCCTTCGTCGTGGGCCATGACACCGCCGACGTCCTCCGTGCGCTGGCGGAGCAGCAGGGCCCTGTGAGCGACGCGCGGCCGGAGCCCGGACAACGCCCGGTGGTGTTCATGTTCCCCGGCCACGGCGGCCAGCACGTGGGCATGGGCCGGGAGCTGTACGCCACGCAGCCCGCGTTTCGCGAGGCCGTGGACGCGTGCCGCGCGCACCTCACCCCGGTCCTGGGTTTCGACCTGGGGATGGTGCTCCATCCGGAGCCCACGGACGCCGCCGCGCTCGAACGGGCCACCGCCCGGATGGGCGAGTTCGTCACCGGCCAGCTCTGTGTCTTCGTCATCGAATACGCGGTGGCGCGGCTGTGGAAGCGCTGGGGCGTGAAGCCCGCGGCGGTGGTGGGTCACAGCCTGGGGGCCTATGCCGCGGCCACGGTGGCCGGGGTGTTCTCCCTGGCGGATGCCCTGCGACTGGTCCTGGAGCGCTCGCGCATCCTCGCGAGCCTGCCTGCGGGCGCGATGCTGGCCGTGCCCTTGCCCGAGTCCGAGCTGCGACCCCTGCTCCAGTCCGGGCTGTCGCTGGCGGCGGTGAACGGGCCGGCGCAGTGCGCGGTGTCCGGCCCGGTGGCGGACATCGAAGCCCTCCAGGCACGGCTGACAGCGAGCGGCGTGGAGTCGCGCCTGCTGCGCATTCCAGGCGCCGGGCACTCGCACCTCGTCGAGCCGTCACTGGCCGCGTTCACCGACTGCGTCCAGCGCGTCGAGCGGCATCCGCCCGAGCTGCCGTGGATCTCCGACCTCACCGGCGCCGTGGTCACCGAGGAGCAGGCGGTGGATCCGGCGTACTGGGCCGCGCACCTGCGTCACACCGTCCGCTTTGGTGACGCGTTGGGCACGCTGCTCGCGGGTCCGGCCAGCATCTTCCTGGAGGTGGGCCCTGGACGGACGCTGGCGACGCTGGCGCGCCAGCACCCCGAAGCAGGCACGCACCTGGCGGTGGCCACCCTGCCCCACCCTTCGGACAACACCTCCGACCTGGTGAGCGCGCTCACCGCGGCCGGGCGCCTGTGGGCCTCGGGAGTGCCGCTCTCCTGGCAGGGATTGCACGCGGGCGCGCGACGCCAGCGGGTGCCCCTGCCCACGTATCCGTTCGAGCGACAGCGCTACCTGGTCGAGGCGCCCGACACGACCGCGCCCATGACGAGACAGGCTGAAGCCGAGGAGAGTCCGCCCGGGCACATCCCATCCACCTCTTCTGTCATTGGGAATGAGCCGTCCGAAGCTGGAGACGATGTAACGGTGCGACGCATCGCCACCGCGTTCGCGGAGGTCCTGGGGCTGCCCCGGGTCGGCCTCCACGACAACTTCTTCGAGCTGGGAGGCGACTCGCTGATGGCGGCGCAGCTCATCGCTCGGCTGCGCCCGCATGTCTCCACGCCCCTGCGGGTGAAGGCCATCTTCCGCACCCCCACCGTGGCCCGGCTGGCCCGCTTCCTGGAACAGGCCGCCGCCGAGTCCGCCGAAGCGGCGTCCGCAATCAGCCCGCCCGCAGGTCCCTCCTCGGAATGACGATGCCCCCGCCTTCTCCCTGGCTTGCCTGCCGGCTGCGACGACCCGAGGCCGCCGTGCGTCTCTTCTGCTTCCCCCACAGCGGAGGATCCGCGGGCGAGTACGTGCGCTGGGCGGACCTGCTCCCGGACATCGAGGTATGGGGCGTGCAGCTTCCCGGCCGTGGCGCGCGGGCGGAAGAAGCGCCGTTCACCCGGATCCACGAGTTGGTGGACGCCCTGGTGGCCACGGTGGATTTCGGGACGTCCTTCGCCTTCTTCGGACACAGCCTGGGAGCGCTCGTCGCCTTCGAGGCGGCCCGCCGCCTGCGCGACCTGGGACGAGCACCGCCAGACCGGCTCTTCCTCTCCGCGGCCCCCGCCCCGCAGCTTCCTCCGCGAGGCATCCCCGCGAGCCACCTGGACGAGGCCGGTCTGCTCACCGCGCTGGAGCCCACCTACGGCGAGCTGATCCTGGAGCTGCGGGAAGACGCCGAGCTGCGCGAGCTCCTCCTGCCGGGCCTGCGCGCGGACCTGTCACTCGTGGAGTCCTACCGGCACGAAGCCCGCGCCCCCCTGCACTGCGCGATGACCGTCACGGGCGGCGAGCAGGACGACCTGTCGCGCGAGGAATTGGAGCCGTGGCGCGAGCACACCACCGGGCCGTGCGACCTCCACCTGCTCCCCGGCGGCCACTTCTATCTGCGGGAGCAGAAGGCCACGCTCCTGCGCCTCGTGGGTGAGGCTTTGCGGCAGGGCCGTCCCCCCACTGTCTCCAGCAAGGACCTGAAGCCATGAGCCAGCCTCTGCATCCCGCCACCCGCGCCCGCGAGGGCTTCCTGGGCCAGCTCTTCGCGGGGACGCTCCGCTGGGACCTCATCCGCCAGTTCCCCGAACAGGATCCGGAGGAGCGCCAGCAGGGGGACGCGGTCATCGCGGAGGTCGAGCAGTTCCTGACGGAACACGTGGACCCGGATGAGGTGGAGCGCACGGGGAGGATCGCCCCGGAGCTGCGCGAGGCCCTGCGCGCGCGGGGCTACTACAAGCTGCCAGTGGAGCGGGAGCTGGGTGGCCGGGGGCTCTCCATGCTGAACACCTTCCGCGTCATCGAAGCGGTAATGAGCCG
Organism: Corallococcus praedator; assembly: GCF_003612125.1. Taxonomy (GTDB): domain Bacteria; phylum Myxococcota; class Myxococcia; order Myxococcales; family Myxococcaceae; genus Corallococcus; species Corallococcus praedator. The sequence goes on along the minus strand of NZ_RAWI01000019.1, from coordinate 6,835 downwards.
GTGTCTCCCGGTGGGCTACACGCTGGCCATCCACAGCGGACTGGGCGCGGGCGCCATCGTCGAGGCGGTCCAGGCCGGTCCGCTGAAGGACTACGTCCGCGCCCGCATGGCCGAGGGCGCCATCTCCGGCTGGGCCGACACCGAGCCCACCGGAGCCTCCGCGCGGCGTGCCTCCACCACCGCCACGCCCACGGAAGATGGGACGGCCTATGTCCTGAACGGAGAGAAGGTCTTCATCGGGAACGGCTCCATCGCGGACGTGCTGAACGTCACCGCCACGCTCTGCGAAGGCGGCAGGGAGCAGATCAGCCTCTTCGTCGTGGAGACGACCAGCCCCGGCTTCCACGTCCGGGCCGAGCACGGGCTGATGGGCCTGCGAGGGCTGCCCATCTCCGCGCTGGGCTTCGACAACGTGCGGGTGCCGAAGGAGCGGATGCTGGCGATGTCCCAGGAGCACTGGCGCAACACACCGTTGCTGGAGCCCCTCAGCGCCCTGGGCCGCATGTACATCATCGTGGCGGCGTCGCTCGCGCTCTCGAAGAACTGCCTCCAGTGGTCGCGCGAGTTCCTCCACCGGCGCCTCGCCCAGGGACGCGCCCTGGGCGAGTTCGATGAAATCCAGCGACAGGTCTCCACCACCGCGGCGGAAGTCTTCGCCCTGGAAAGCGTGGCCCGCTGGAGCCTCACGGGCGTGACGGCGGAGAACCTGCCCGTGCGCTGGTTCGAGCAGGTGGCGGCCAAGAACATCGCCTCCCTGGCCTGCGCGCGCATCGTGGACCGGACCGTGTCGCTCCTGGCCGCCGAGGGCTATGAGACAGCGGAGAGCAAGGCGGCACGGGGCGCGGTGCCGTCGCCGGTGGAGCGAGCCCTGCGTGACGCCCGGGCCTTCCGCGTCGCGGGCGGCGTGGACTTCCTCGTGGACCACAAGGCCGCGCGCGAAGGGCTCCTGTCCCTCTACTACCCGCCCCCCGCGCATGCCGAGGCGCTCGAAGCACCTCCCGCACCGCTCCCGGTGGAGGAGCACCTGTCCGCCCGCAACCGCGAGCACCTCCAGTTCACGGCCCGGGAGGTCCACCGGCTTGCCCGAAGGTGTCTGGAATTGACGCGTCGCCATCCGGACGCGGGGGTGCTCCACGCGCGGCAGCGGACGCTCGTCCTGCTGAACCAGCTCTGCAACGAGCTGTTCACGATGTCCGTCACGCTGGCCCACGCCTCGGCGCTGGCCGCACGGGGACAGCCGCACGCCGACGCGCTGGCGGACATCTTCTGCACCGCCGCGCGCTACCGCCTGGAGGACCTCTGGCGGCAGAGCGACGCCGAAGCTGAACCGGACTTCGCGACGGTGAGCGCCCGCTGGCTGTCCGGAAGCGAGCTCGACTTCCTGCTGTGTGACGTGCTGCTCCGTCCGTGAGCCAGACGTTCAGCGCGGAGCGGGGGTGGAGGGCACCGCGTCGTTGCGGTGGATGACGCCCTCCTTCATCACGAAGAAGACCTTCTCGGTGGCGCGGATGTCCTGGAGGGGGTTGCCGGGAACGGCGACGACATCCGCCAGCTTCCCCGGCTCCAGCGTCCCCAGCCGATCCGACACCCCGAGCAGCTCCGCCGCGTGCACCGTGGCGGTGCGCAGCGCTTCCGCGGGCGTCATGCCGAACGACACCAGCGCCGCGAACTCCTCCGCGTTGCGCCCGTGGGCGAACACGCCCGCGTCCGTGCCGAAGGCGATGCGCACCCCGATGGCAATCGCCTTGCGCAGCACCTGTTCGCGCCGCACGGCCACCGTCTGGAGCTTGACGACGGTCGCCGGCGGCAGCTTGCCCTGGGCCGCCAGCTCCTGGATGCCATTGAAGGCGAACGCCGTGGGCACGTACCAGGTGCCCTTGCGCTTCATCAGGTCCAGGGCCTCGTCGTCCATCAGGGTGCCGTGCTCGATGGAGTCCACGCCCGCGCGGATGGCGCGCTTCGCCCCTTCCGCGCCATGGGCATGCGCGGCCACCTTGCGTCGGCGCGAGTGGGCCTCGTCCACCACCGCGTCCAGCTCCGCCTGGGTGAACTGAGGGGCGTCGGCATCCGCGTTGAGGCTCATCACGCCCCCCGTGGCGCACACCTTGATGAGGTCCGCGCCGTACTTGAAGTTCTCGCGCACGCGGGCACGCAGCGCGTCCGGACCATCCGCCACGCCGGGGCTGGAGTCCGCGGCCAGCAACCCCTGGCGCCACGAGTTGCCGTAGTCACAGTGCCCGCCGGTGGAGCTCACGCTGGACGTCGCCGCGAGGATGCGCGGCCCCACCACGGTGCCGCGAGCGATGGAGTTGCGCAGGCCCACGTCGATGAAGTGCTCCGCGCCCAGGTTGCGCACCGTGGTGAAACCCGCCATCAGCGTCGTGCGGGCCCAGGGCAACGCGTCCAGCGTGAGCTCGGGGATGGTGCGCTGGAAGCTGTCGATGACGTCCTTGCGCCAGTCGGGCCCGGGCGACACGGTCAGGTGGGTGTGCGCGTCCATGAAGCCCGGCAACAGCGTGGCGTCTCCCAGCTCCACCACCGTCGCGCCTTCTGGCACAGGAGCCTTGGGCCCCACGCCCACCACCTTTCCTTCCGCCACCACCACCACGCCCGGGGTGATGACCTTCCCCGTCTTCGCGTCGAAGAGGCGCGCGGCCTTGAGGACCTGGGCGCGAGGGGGCTCGGCGGCGAGGGCGGACAGCGACAGCAGGAGGGAACCGAGGAGAAGGACGGGTCGCATGGTGATTCATTGCCGACAGGTCTCCCCCTTGAGTCAAGCCCCCATGCGGCCCCTGCGCACTGGGCGGACAGGTTCACCACCCACACCCAGAGTGTTAGGGTCCGGGCCGTGCCCTGCCAGGAGGCTTCATGGGAGACGACGGACATCTCGCGGACGTTGAGCTTGAGGACCTGCACAAGCAGCATCGGCAGAAGAGCACGACCGAAGGCGGCGCGTGCCTGACGGGGCACGAAGCCACGTTCCGGAAGAAGAAGAACAAGGTCACCTGCAACTACCGCTATCAGGCGTACGAGCAGGCAGGGTCGGAGTCGAAGATCAAGGGCAGACTCCATGACTACGCCAGCCGCACGACCCCGGTGGAGACCTCCATCTACAGGACGAATGCTGACGGGTGGGCGCCCGCGTACTACGCCCTTGAACTGCCGACGCCCGCACCGGGCGATTGGGACGTGGGCGGGCCTTTGAAGCCTGTCATGCGGAAGAGCATCCATGGGAAGACGATCACGATTCCTGCTGGGATGAACTTCTCGCAGGATACCTGGCCCTATTGGAACAACGCCCACCACCTCATCCCGAAGGGCCTCTTCAACACGCTCATCTCCGAGCAACCCGACAATGTCCCGAACGTGATGCGCAAGTCGTTGATGATGGTGAAGTACAACATCAACCACAAGATCAACATGTTCATGCTTCCCCAGGACAAGGAGGTCGCGCGAATCCTCGGATTGGCGCGACATATCCAGCTCAAGGAGGGAGATGGGGCCCCGGAAATCTGCACCGACCATCCCATCTACAACCGCCTTGTCCGGGACACCCTCACCGACATCGTCAAGGGCTACAAGGCGATCTGTGACGACGCGAAGCCTGAAGGACACAAGATCCCGGACGCGGATCTGGACAAGACGAAACTCGAAGATCTCTCCGAACACCTGATGAACCAGATCATCGAATGGGGCCAGATTGAACCCGGCGCGTCGCTCGACAAGCACGCGAACAGGCTGCAATCCCAGGCCGAGACAGCGTCTGACGCATTCTAGAAACCTCCCAAGGAGTGGATGTGAAACACTATTTGTTCAAGACGCTCGCACAGACCCGGCCGGAGTTCTGCGTCCTCCTCGAGTTCCCCAAGGGAATGGGCGTCAAGAGCTGGAAGCTGGGCGATGGCGTCGAACTCCAGGAGGGCGAGTATCCCCAGGACGCGAAGATCTTCATGTCGGACGAAGAGCCCGGCATCGAGATCCCGGACCTCGTCCCCAATACCGTACGCCTGCTCATCGTCAGCAAGCGCTTGAAGGACGGGATGGAAGAGGTCAACCGGGGCCCCGTGCAATACCTGCCGCTCTCCATCTACAATCACAAGAAGCGACTGGCCTCGAGCGACTACTTCATCGTCAACCCCCTGGGAACGGTGGACGTCCTTGACACCTCCGCCTCCGAAATCAAATACCATGAAGGAAAGGTCGTGCGCGTCATCAAGCACGTCCTGGATGCGAAGAAGATCGTCCAGGCGCCGGACCTCTTCCGCCTCAAGGAGGCCCCGGACTCCTATGTCGTGAGCGAGCGCGTCCTGGATGCGTGGCGGAAGATCGCCCCGAAGCCCACGAACATCACGTTCTTCGTCCTGGACGTCCCCCCCGCCACCTGACCTCCCGAGGCGGATCCATGACACCCACGTTCGTGCCGCTTGCTGGGAAGAATGCTGCGGTGACCCTCGAGGAACTGCTCCCGCAGGTCCTCTCCGAGCCACCGCGGCAGCAGCACTACTTGAGGGTTTCGACGCTGTACCGGCGAATCGCCATCGCGGGACTGCTGGGCACGGCGGATCCGAGCACCTTCTTCCCGAACCTCTTCAAGAGCGGACGCGCGTTCCTGCACTTCCTCCAGAGCGCACCCGACTCGGAGAAGCTGACCTCCAGGTCCGAGCCCTTCTTCGATGCGATCGCCTGTCGCGATGACGTCGGCGCGGCGGAGCTGGCGAAGCACTCGCGAAGGACGCTCGCGACGGGCAAGGAGTACGAGGAGGACTTCTTCTACGTCCGCTTCCTCATGGACCGGTTCTTCATGGAAGCCTCCGAGGGTTCGGCCCGGCAGTGGTTGGACGCGTGGGCCGCGCTGTCTCCGGATGACTTCCGTCTCGCGGTCTGCACCGCGCTGGACCGTCGCGACCCACGCGCATTCGAGAGCGCCCTCGCGACCGCCATCGCGGAACTCCAGACGCGCACCGAAGCCCTCCGTGCCCGGGACGCATTGAGCGCCGACGACGCCGCGACGTTCGCGCACGTGTCCACGGAGGTCCTTGCCTGGCTGGAGCTCGCGGAGCGCGTGGGGCTCCCCGTGGAGCGCGACCCTCCGCTGGCGCCCGGCCTCGCCAGGCAGTTCCGGGGGGCGCGACTCCCCTCCCCCGACGCCTGGAAGACCGTCGAGTCAGCGCGGGCCTTCGAGAAGCCACCGGTGCGTCCATGAGGGAGGTCATCTCCTCCCTCGGGCTGGTGACCGCCGTCGGGCATGACGTCATCTCCGCCGCGGCGGCGCTGCGCGCGGGCATCGTCCGGGTCCGGCCCATCGCGGGGCCCACCGTCTACGACGACGGAGGTGAGGCTCCGCTCATGGGCTCACCGGTGTGGCCCCTGACCGAGGGGTTCATCCAGACCGCCGCATGGCTCCGGCTCGCCCAGGTCGCCGTGGAGGACGTCATCCGGTCTGGCCAGCTCCCACCGGCCGAAGACGCGTTCTGGGGCGAGACAGGCCTTGTGTGGGCCCTTCCGGAACTGGGGGAGCGGCGCTTCGGGTGGCCCCGGCCTGAGACGGCCACGGCGCTCCAGCGCTCGTGCGGGGACCTGCTTCGCAAGCTCACGGGGCTGCCGCGAGGCGCGGTGGCCGACGAGTTCATCCTGGGGGGACACGCGGCCACGGCGCTGGGACTCCAGCGCGCGTCACAGCTCCTGTCAGAGCGACGGTGCGCCCGCGTGCTGCTCATCGCGGTGGACTCCTGGCTCGACGCCATCAGCCTCCAATGGCTCGCGGATGACCGCCGGCTGCACTCGGAGGAACTTCCAACGGGGCTCCGGCCGGGTGAGGCCGCCGCGTGTCTCCTGGTGGAGGAGGAGACGGCTGCCCAGCGCAGGAGTGCGACCGTGGTGGCACGGCTCGCGGGAGTGGACGTGGCACGCCCCTCCACGGAAATCGATCCGGAAGATGCGACGCGTTGGCGGACGGGAGCGGTGCCGGAGATGGCGGGCCACCTCGACGCCACGGTCCGCTCCGCCGTGGGGCGCCTGAAGGCAGGTGCGACGTTCTCTGGCGACCTGGTGGTCGACCTGAACGGCGAGACGTGGCGGGCCAGCGCTTGGGGACACGCGCGAGTGCGACTTGCCCCGGTCCTGGAATCGATTCGCGAGGTGATTCCAGCGACGTCGCTCGGGGATGTGGGGGCCGCGAGCGGCGCGCTCGGCGTCTGCATCGCGGCGAGGTCGTGGGCGCGGGGCTACGCACTGACGGAGCGCGCCCTGGTCTGCAGCACCTCCGACAGTGGAGTCGTGGGCACGATTGCATTGAGCGCGCCATAGCCCGGGCCGATGCAGCAGAAACCCTCCGCCGCTCACCCCGTGCGCTGCTTCCCGCTCCGAGCGCGGTGCGCGGCCACCCAGGCGCGCCCCGCCTCCACGCTGTCCAGGAACACGGTGTCGAAGCCCGCCTCCTTCCCGGCGAAGAGCATGCCCACCGACAGCGCCTTGGTGATGATGCGCTGGCCCATGTCCGCGCCCACGTAGACGATGGCGCGCGTCCACTCGGCGCGGACCGTGCTGGACAGGTACTTCCGGGGCTCCGCCGGCAGACTCGAGTGGCTGACGTCCGCGATGACGTAGAACGGCCCTCCCGCGAACACCTCCTGGTAGACGCCCACCATCCAGCGGGCCTCCTCCAAGGTCACCTGCCCGCTGAACGTCGCCACCAGCAGGTCCGGTGGCTCGAAGCGCATGCGCTGCGTCCCTGACATCCACTCGCGTGCCTGGCTCATGTGGTGCTCCCCCGCCGTGGAGTCGCACCCACGGCGGGGGAGCACCACATGAGCCAGGCACGCGAGTGGATGTCAGG
>NZ_RAWI01000199.1 GCF_003612125.1 Corallococcus praedator | reverse complement strand
GAGTTCGTCGGCAGCGTCAGATGTCTATAAGAGACAGCCAGCGCTTGAGACGTTGAGAGCCTTCACCCGGACCGCCTTGCCGCGATGCACAGCAGGCAGGCACTTTTTGCCTTCAGGTCATTTTCGCACACTGGGTAGACCTCCTAATTACTACTGGCCCAGCCATTAGGTTTGGGGGTAGGAGACGGCCTCATGCAGCTCGAATCATTGAAGATGTTCTGTGACGTGGTCGAGACGGGCTCGTTCTCGCGCGCGGCGCAGCTCAATCACGTGACGCAGTCGGCGGTGAGCCAGCAGATTCGCGCGCTGGAGAACCGCTATGAACAAAAGCTGCTCTCGCGCAGTGCGCGTCAGGTGACGCCCACGCCCGCGGGCGAGCGGCTGTTCCGGGGCTGCAAGGAGATATTGGCGCGCTTCGCGGAGGTGGAGCAGGAGATCCGCGAGCAGGCCACGGAGGTCGCGGGCGCGACCACGGTGTCCACCATCTACTCGGTGGGCCTGCACGAATTGAACGCGGTGCAGAAGCAGCTGTTGAAGACGCACCCCAAGGTCAACATGCGCCTGAACTACCGGCGCAATGATCAGGTCTACGACGACGTCATCCTGGGCGCGGCGGAGATTGGCATCGTGGCCTATCCGCAGCCGCGCGCGGGCGTGGACATCCTCCCGTTCCGCGACGACAAGCTGGCGGTGGTGTGCGCGCCCAACCACCCGTTCGCCACGAAGACGAAGGTGAGCGTCACGGCGCTGTCGGGCGTGCCCTTCATCGCCTTCGACCGCGAGGCGCCCACGCGCAAGGCGTTGGACCGCCTGTTCCGCGAGAAGAACATCGACATCAATCCGGTGATGGAGATGGACAACGTGGAGACCATCAAGCGCGCGGTGGAGATGGGCCTGGGCGTGGCCATCCTCCCGCTCGCCACGGCCCACGCGGAGATCAAGGCCTCCTCGCTGGTCGCGAAGCCCTTCGCCGAGGGGCCGGTGTCGCGCCCCATCGGTCTGCTCATCCGCAAGGGCAAGTACCTGGACCGCGCGTCCGCCGCCGTGCTGGAGGCCTTCAAGCAGGCCGCCCTGATTCCGCACGACGACTGACGCAGGCGTTGAAGTCCCTCGCCCGGCGCGCGCTCAGTACATCTTGCGCAGCCGGGCGGCGAAGAAGCCGTCGTAGCCCTCCGGTCCGGGCAGCGTGCGCAGCCACGCCTGGGCCAGCGGCAGCTTGAGGCCGGGCAGCACGGGCGGCTCCGCCGTCCACTCCGGGTGGCTGCGCAGGAACATGTCCACCTGGTCCTGCCCCTCCTGCGGCTCCGGCGTGCACACCGCGTACACCAGCAGGCCCCCGGGCGGCACCGCTTCCTGGCAGTTCTCCAGGATGCGCCGCTGGAGCGTGGCCAGCCGGGACACGTCCTCCTCCTTGCGGCGGTAGCGCAGTTCCGGGTGCCGGCGCAGCGTGCCCAGGCCTGAACAGGGCGCATCCACCACCACCGCGTGGAATTCGCCCCAGGCCTCCGGGAACGGCTCCGCCGCGTCGTGCGCGAAGGCCTTCAGCCGGCCGGACAGCCCCAGCCGCTGGGCCTCCGCGTCAATCTTGCGCAGCTTGTTGGCGTGCAGGTCCACCGCCACCACGTCGTGCGTCTCCGCCTGATGGCAGGCCTTGCCGCCTGGCGCGGCGCACGCGTCCAGCACGCGCGCGGACTCCGGAATCTGGCCGTAGACGCCCACGAGCTGCGCGGCCTCGTCCTGCACCTGCCACAGCCCTTCGGCGTAGCCGTACAGGTCCTCCACCCGGCCCACGGGCGGCAGGATGATGCCCACCGGCGAGGACTCCGTGGGGCGCGCGTCCACGCCCACTTCCTTCAGCTGGGCGAGCAGCGCGTCGCGCGTCACCTTGGACGTATTGGCGCGCACCACCACCGCGGGCGGCAGGTTGTTGGCCACCAGCATCGCCTCGGCGCGCTCGCGGCCGAACTGGCGGATCCACCGCTCCACCAGCCAGCGCGGATGGCTTTCGCGCACGGACAGGTACTCCACCGGGTCCTTCTGGGACGGCAGCGGAGGGGAGGGCAGCTCCGACAGCTTGCGCAGGATGGCGTTGGTGAAGCCCGCCGCGCGCGCGAGGCCCACGTCCTTGAGGGCCTGCACCGTCTCCGCCACGGCGGCCCGCGCGGGCACGCGGGTGTGGAAGAGCTGGTAGGCGCCGACGCGCAGCGCGGCCAGCACCTTGTCCTCCAGCGCGTCCAGCTTGCGGTCCGCGAAGCGGGTGATGGCGTAGTCCAGCGCCATCTGCCGCCGGGTGGCCCCGTAGGTCAGCTCCGTGACGAGCGACGCGTCGCGGGGGTCCTTGGGCGGGTGTTCCGACAGCGCCGTGTCCAGCACGACGTTGAGGTAGGCGTCCGTGGCGCGCACGCGCGCGAGGATGTTGATGGCGAGGGTACGGGCGTTCATCCTTCTTCCAGCCGGGTCATCAAATCCACCAGTTGCTCGTCCGACATCCGCGTCGCGGGCAGATGGGACAGGGTGAGGCTCTGGAGACTGTCCTCCAGGAGGTCGCGGTGGCCACTCTCCGCGGGTTCGCCACGCTGGACCTGCTGATACTTCGCGCGTGCCCAGGTGGCCAGCTCCGCATCACTCAGTCTTCCGGCCAGCCGGTCCGCGATCTTCTGGCGCACGAGCGCCCGGGTGAGCAGGTCCGACGCGGGCGTGGCCCCCGCCTTCACCGCGCGGCCCAGCGTCTTGCCCGCCCTGCCCTCTGTCTTCGCGTCGGAGGACGTCGTGGACTTGCGGCCCAGCGTCTTCAGGTGCCCGCCCGCCTCCACCGTGCGCGCCAGCGAGCGCGCGGGAGCCGCCAGCGGCGTGGGGTCCGACGTGCCGCCCTTGAGCGGGTGCACCCGGCCCACCAGCTTGGGCGTCGGGCGGGACGTGCCCTCCGACTGCGCGCCCTTGCCCTTGCGGCGGCCCAGCGTCTTCACGGGGCCCGGGATGGCGGGGTTGAAGATGCCGCTCGCGAAGGTCTCCAGCGCCTGGAGGTAGGGGTCGAAGCCGTGCAGGCCCAGCACCTGCATCGCGCACGCCTCGGCGACGATGGACTCGCGGGCGGGGGGCTTGAGCAGCACCTCGATGGCGGGCAGGCCCACCGCCTCCAGCGCCTCCTTCAGCGCGTAGGACGTGAAGTAGCCCGCCGGGTTGATGACGATGCCCTCCACGTGCTTGCGCTCGGCGTGCAGCGTGTCGATGAGGACGCCCTCGTGGTTGGACTGGACGATCTTCAGCTCCAGGCCCAGCGCCTTCGCCTTCTCGCGCAGCGCCGCGTCGAGGTCCGCCAGGCTGCCCCCTGCGAGGTCCTCGCGCTCGCCCAGGAGGTTGAGATTCGGTCCGTGCAACACCAGCAGCTTCATGCCCATCGATGGAGACTCCCTCGGCTTCGATGATTCCATGCGGCGCTCGGGGGCGCGCTCACGACGAGAACGGCTGACTGCCCGGCTGCAGTTTGTGGCCGGAGAGGAAATCCGCCGCGCGCATCACCCGCTTGCCCTCTGGCTGGACGTCCAGGAAGACGAGCGAGCCCTCGCCACACGCCACCTCGATGCCGTCCGGCCCCGCGGACAACACCGCGCCGGGCTCACCCTTTCCCGAGGCGGGCCGCATGCGGTGCACCTTGAAGACCTTGCCTGACAGCAGCGTGTACGCGCCGGGCCACGGCGTGAAGGCCCGCAGGCGCCGGTCCAGCTCCACCGCGGACTTCGCGAAGTCCAGCTTCGCGTCCTCCTTGTCGATGATGGGCGCCAGCACCATGCCCTCGGACGGCTGGGGCGTGGGCGTCAATTCCCCGCTCAGGTAGCGTGGAAGAGATTCGCGGAGCAGCTCTCCGCCCAGCGCGGCCAGCTTCGGGTACAGCGTGGCGCTCGTTTCGTCCGGGGCGATGGGCAGCCGCTTCGTCGCCAGCATGGGGCCCGTGTCCAGGCCTTCGTCCATCACCATCAGCGTGACGCCCGTCTCCGTGTCCCCGTGCGCGATGGCCCACTGGATGGGCGCGGCGCCCCGGAAGCGCGGCAGGAGCGACCCATGCACGTTGACGCAGCCCTTCACCGGAAGGGCCAGCAGGTCCTTGGGCAATATCTTCCCGTAGGCCGTCACCACGCAGACGTCGGGCGCGTACTGGCGCAGCTCGTCCACGAAGGGTGGCGTGCGCAGCTTCTGCGGCTGGAGCACCGGGAGGCCCCTCTCCAGCGCGCGCTCCTTCACGGGCGACGCGATGGGGGCGCCGCTGCGGCCCTTGGGCTTGTCCGGCTGGGTGACGACGGCCACGACGTCGCCCACGTCGAAGCAGGCCTCCAGCGAGGCCACGGCGAACTCGGGCGTGCCCATGAAGACGATGCGGGGTCGGCTCATTGTGAAGGGAATCCCTTGGGAAGATGGATGCGGTGGCGCTCAGGCCACGGACTTGAAGGTGGCGGGCGGCGCGGACGTATCCACCGCCTGCCGCTTGCGGGCGCGCAGGGACTCCAGCGTGGCCAGGGCCTCGCGCGCCTCGGGCGTGGTGCCCAGGTCCTTGAGCACCGACAGCGCCTGCTCCAGCGCCAGGGCCTCGTCGGCCTCGCGCTGACGGATGCGGTCCACCGCCTCGCTGAAGCGCCCGAAGAAGGCTCTCAGCTCATCCTTGCGCCGCAGGGGACGCAGGCGCGGATAGCGGCCGGCCGCGAGCGCCGCGACGTAGAGGCTCATCACGTGGACGGGTCCCGCCACACGGTGCGTGAAGAGCAGGCCGAACAGGCCCAGGGCGATGCCCATGCCCACGGTGCCCATGCCGGTGAGCCACCAGAGCGTCTCCTCGCCTGAGAGCCCGCCGTCGGCGGACATCCCCAGGGCCTGGTTGGCGAGCACGCCGAACAGCAGCATGCTCCCCGCCCCCATCCCCGTGAGCAGCAGGATGTATTTGAGCTGGAACGCCCGGTCGAGCAGGTACGTCCGGCGCAGGATGTTCGGACGCGACGCGTTACGACTGTCTTCAGCGAGGGCCATGTCGTTGACCAGCGTACCCCAGGAGTCGGGGGAGGTTTGCGTCCTTCGACACGTCAGGTCTACACCCGACGGCAGCGCAGACTTTTGGACGCAAAGGAGCCCCATGCCCATGTCCCGCTCATTCGTCGCCCTGTCCCTGACGGTGTCCTGCCTGACGTTTGGAGGCTGCACGAAGCAGGACCCGAAAACGCCGGAGTACTGGCAGTCCAGCCTGGAGGGGGCCAAACGCCCGGATGACCGCGTGCGAGTCATTGAGTCGATGCGCACATCCGGCAACGTGAACGAAGCCTTCCTGCCCTTCCTCCACGCGCGGCTGGCGTCGGAGCGCAAGCCGGAGGTGAAGGCGGCGGTGGCGCGGACGCTGGGGGATCTGCACCACCCGTCCTCGCTGGAGCCGCTGACGGCGGCCATTGATCCGTCCGCCAGCGATTCGTCCGAGCAGCAGGTGAACAAGGCCATCGTCGGCGCGCTGGGCAAGATTGGGGATGCGCGCGCGGTGCCGTCGCTGGTGCCGCTCTTGCGCAACAAGGACAACTACACGCGCATCGAGGCCGTGCAGGTGCTGGGCGCGCTGAAGGCGAAGCCGGCGGTGGATTCGCTCATCGCGATGGCGACGGACGAGGCCGCGGAGCCCTTCCTCAACAAGAAGGCCATCGAGGCGCTGGGGCAGATTGGCGACCCGCGCGCCATCCCCGCGCTCTTGCGCACGCTGACGAAGGAGCGCCGGGGCGTGTCCTTCTACGTGGAGAGCAGCTTCGCGCTGTACCAGATGGGCGCGCCCGCGGCGGATGCGCTCCTGCCGGCGCTGGAGGGCAAGGACGCGGAGCTGCTCACGTGGGCCAAGGCCCAGGGCGTCAACCCGGCCAGCTACCCGATGAAGGTCGCGCAGGTGCTGGGGGATTTGCGGGAGAAGCGCGCGGTGGCGCCGCTGGTGAAGCAGTTGTCGTTCACGCACTCGGATCCGCAGATTCAGGCGCTGGTGCGGATGCAGGCGGCGGATTCGCTCGGGCGGATGCGCGCGCCGGAGGCGGTGAAGCCGCTGTCGGTGCTCGTCTCGGAGCCGGACCCCACGGTGCGGGATGTCTATGTGCGGGCGCTGTCACTGGTGGGCAGCCGCGACGCGCTCCCCGCGCTGGAGAAGGCGGCGGGCAGCCCGGACTGGTACGCGCGGGAGGTGGCGCTGAAGGGCATCGCGCTCATCGGGGATGCGCGTGAACAGCCGATGCTGGCGAAGCTGGCCGCCGCGGAGCCCGCGCGGACGGCGTCCGACTGCAAGGTGACGGGCGAGGAAGGCTGCGAGGACGCGGCGGCGCTGGGCAAGAAGCGCGCGGACCTCATCCTGGGCCATGGCGCGGTGCTGGAGGCGGCGCAGGCCTGTACCGGCAACGCGGGCTGCTGGTCGCAGCGGCTGCCCAAGGCGGACGCGGTGATGCTGGAGCGCGCGGCGCTGGAGCTGGGCCGCTCGGGCGCGGCGGACCAGGGCCCGACGCTGGCCACGCGGCTCACCGAGAAGAACACCGAGGCGCGCGCCACGGTCATCCAGGCGGTGGACTGGCTGACGGATGAGCCCGCCGCCGCGAAGAAGCTGCGCGAGGCGTCGCTGCCCGCCCTGCGCAAGCAACTGGAGGACGAGAAGGGCAACACGAACTTCGTGCGCGTCAACGAGGACCTGCGCCGGCTGCTCATCAAGCTGGAACGGGTCTGACGTCGGCCTCCGCCGCACGCAGGGCTGGCGGCATGCGCTCCACCGCGTGGTGGAGCACACCCAACTGCCGCACCAGCCGTGACACCTGCGTGCGCTCCAGTGCGTCCGCGCCTTCCACGGGAGGCGCCTCGCGCTTGAGCCCACCCGGCGCGCGGCGGGCCACCAGCGCCGAGGCCAGCTCCTCCAGCGCGTCCGACACGTAGCGCATCACCGGCCCCAGGTCCGACGTCGGGTGCCAGGCCCGGCTCGCCGCCAGCGCCGTCACCGCCGCCGTGAGGCGCCTCGCGAAGGTGATGAGCGCCATGCCGGGCTCCAGCTCCTTCGCGGGGCCCTTCCACTCGCCGAGCAGGCGCTGGAACGACGCCTCCGCCGACAAGAGCGCCACGCCCACCTTGCGCCGCGCCTCGCGCAGGTCCGACTCCTTCGGCACCGGCGTGCGCGCCACCTCCCGGAAGTAGTCCCGATCCGCCCGCAGCACGGAGGCCACCTCCTCCGGGAAGCGCGCGTGTTCGGGACTCGGCCACAACAGGCGGATGCCCAGCAGCGCCAATGCGCCCCCCAGCAACGTGTTGAGGATGCGCACCCCCGCGAGCTGCCAGTCCCCCGTCTGGATTTCGGCGAGCAGCACCAGCGCGGGCGCCAGCAGCACCTGGAAGACGGTGAAGTTCAGCGGCCGCACGCTCACCGACACGCAGATGAGCACCACGATGATCGCGAGCATCATCCACCGCTCCGGCAGCACGTGCACCAGCCCCATCGCCAGCACGCTGCCCAGCAGCGTCCCCGCCACGCGTTGCAGCCCCTTCTCCGTCGTGAGGCCCGCGTAGGGCTGCAGCACGACGATGACGGTGATGGTCACCCAGTACCAGTGATTGAGCCCCAGCCCTTCCGCCAGCGCCGTCGCCACCGTGGCGGTGAGACCCAGCCGCAGCGCGTGCCGGAAGACGACGGACTCCGGCGTCAGGTGGTCGCCCAGCACCGCCCACCATGCGCGCGACTGGCCCGGGTCCATGGAGAAGGGCTTCGTGTCGCGCTCCGGCAGGGGCCCGCCGCGCTCCAGCCGGGAGGCCACGTCCACCGCCACGGCGCTGTGTTCGCGCACGCGCCCCAGCAGGCCCGCGAGGTGCGCGTACTGGGAGCGCGCCGGCTCCGGCAGTCCCCCGTCCGCCTGGAGCACGCGCGTCACCGCCTCCACGTCCCATGAGGCCGGCACCGGCACGGTGCCCCGCACCAGCGCTCCCGCCACGCCCCGCAGGTCCACCGCCAGCGAGCGCAACGCGCGCTGTGCCTCCTGGCGTGCCTGGCGGCAGGCCCCTTCGCGCGGCGCCTCGTCCAGCGACTCCGACATCGCGGTGAGCAGCAGCGACATTGCGTCCGCGTCCTCCAGCAGCACCAGCAGGTGCTCGCCGCGTCCGCTCTCCTCCTGCCGCCCCTGGCGCGTGGCGCCCAACGTGGCGCGCGCCGTCTCCAGCGACTGCCGCACGCGCGCGGCCCGCTGCACCGCATCCCACGTCCCCACCCGGGACGGCCCTTCCAACGGCCAGACCGCCACCGCCTCCGCGACGCTCGCCAGCTCCTCGTAGCAGTTGGCGATGGCGAGCCGCGCCGGGCGGTAGGGCCTGAGCGGCCACAGCACCAGCGCCAGGAACATGGACCACAGGCCGCCCGCCACGAAGAACACCGCCTGCAGCAGCACCGCCTTCGGACTGTGCACGGGCAGCGCCAGCGACACCACGAACAGGTTCGCCAGCAGCATCCCCAGGATGCCCGGCGTGTCCCCGTAGCAGCGCGCGAAGCCGCACGCCGTCACCCAGAAGAACGTCAGCCCCACATCCACCCAGAGGGGACTGGGCAGCGCGATGATGAACCCCACCAGCGCGCCCAGCACCGTCATCGCGCCCATGGCCTGGGCCCGCGTGCGGTACGGCCCGCCCTTGTCCACCAGCGCCACGAACAACCCCGCCATGCCCGCCCACGACGCCTGCGGCATCTGCAGGAGCGCGGACACCAGCAGCGGGACGCCCAACGCCAGCCCCGTGCGCAGACCCGCCGCCACCGCGGGCCGGCCCGGCTGGAAGCGGAAGAGGCCGGCGACATGACGGGGCAGGTGTCCCCGGGCCGAACGCCCGCGCGGTGCCACCCACCCTTCCGTCGCCTCGCCCCCGTCCCCGCGCATCCTGCCCGCTCCTCCCTGGAAGAGGTCCTTGGGGAAGATGGGATGCGCGGGCGCGTCGGGCCGCCCCTGCCTGCCCGCATGCCTCGCGGGCGGGCGGAGGCGCGCCGGTGCATCAGCTGCGCTGCGCGTAGTACTCGACGATGAACGGCTCGTTCACGTCCACGGGGATCTCCTCACGCTCCGGCAGGCGCACGAAGCGCATGCCCTCCCCCGCGCCCAGCACCTGCACGTAGGCAGGCACCTGCCGGGACTTCATCCGGCCAAAGGCGTCCTGCACCGCCGTCAGCTTCAGGTGCGCGGGATGGAAGCGCACCTCGTTGCCCGGCTTGAGCCGGATGCTGGGGATGTCCGCCTTGCGGCCGTCCACCTGGAAGTAGCCGTGGCGCACGAACTGCCGCGCCTGCCGGATGCTCGTCGCCAGGCCCGCGCGCAGCACCAGCGCGTCCAGCCGGCTCTCCAACAACTGCATCAGCACCTTGCCGGTGTTGCCCGGCGACCGGCGCGCTTCCAGGAAGGCGCTGCGGCACTGCTTCTCCAGCAGGCCGTAGTGCAGCTTCAGCTTCTGCTTCTCCCGCAGCCGCTGCGCGAAGTCGCTCACCGACGTGCGCGCCGTCGCGCCGTGCTGCCCGGGCGGATACGGCCGCCGCAACACCGGGTCCTTGTCGGGGTCCTTCGCGCTGATGCGCGACAGGGGGATGCCCAACCGCCGACACATCTTCCCTCGCGGTCCCAGTTCACGTGCCACGGCGTGTCCTCCGTCCTACCTGTTGGCTCGAGCCAAGTTGAAGTTGATAATCACTATCAATTTCAATACCCACAAAGGGAGCGGGCGGTCAAGCTTCCAGCCACTGGGGGTGGGTGGACGGCGGGCCAGGAAGCGCTCGAAAATGAACCGAAATACAGCCCCGCGGGTCACCTCCCTACCGGTCGGAAGGTTCTTTTGCGGGAAATGTGGGACGAATACTTCATCAATAAAATCATACACTTAAGCCCATAAACCCCCTGTCAGGATTCAGCCCACACGCAACCTTCGGGCGGCTGACACGAGAATCAATTTGTAAGTCTTCTTCCCCCCGAGAAAACCACCATGGCTCTTCGCACCGACCTCTCGAAGCCCGCCGTCATCCCCTCCCAGCGCACGGACACGAAGGCGACGAACACCGTCGCGAAGCCCACGGGCCCGGTGGGCATGAGCTCCCAGTCCAGCTTCAGCGCGGGCGCGCCCAGCAAGGCGAAGGCGGCGGTGGCGCTCAACGGCGTGGGCACGAAGGTGACGCCGGGTCCGGTGGACCTGAGCAGCCCCCAGGCGCAGCAGGCCGTGCAGCAGACGGTGTCGTACGTGAACCAGAAGAACCCGCAGCTGTCCGGCATCACCGGCGGCGCGTCGTTCTCTCCCCGGTCCGTGGAGCGCGACCAGCTGGGCATGACGCACGTGCGCCTGGACCGCATGCACGAGGGCGTGAAGGTCTCCGGTGAGCAGGTCATCGGCCACCTGGACGCGAAGGGCCAGTTCGACAGCCTCACGGGCAACGTGTCCGAAATCCCGGTGGGCCTGGGCAAGGCGCCCACGAAGCTGACCGCGAAGGACGCGCTGGCGACGGCGCAGAAGGACTTCAACGGCACCACGACGCGCCAGCCCACCGTGGAGCGCGAAATCGTGAAGGGCAAGGACGGCCAGTACCGCGCGGCCTTCCACGTGACGCTGACGGACACGTCGGTGGGCAACGGCAAGGAGCCCCGCTCGATGAACTACTTCATCGACGCGAACACCGGCGAGTCCATCAAGCAGTTCAACACCATCAGCCACGCGGAGCGCCCGGGCGCCACCCGCGCGGGCGGCAGCTCGGCGCCGTCGAAGACGCCCGCCCCCACCACCGGTGACAAGGCCCGGGGCACGGGCGTCGTGGACGACACGACGATGTACAGCGGCAAGGTGGACCTCTCCACGACGAAGAACAAGGACGGCACGTTCTCCCTGGAGGACAAGACGCGCGGCAAGGGCATCGTGACGTACGACGCGAAGAACCAGGAGAACGCGTCGGGCACCACGGCCTTCACCGACAAGAACGACGTCTGGGGCGAGAAGACCGACCCCGCGCGCGCCGCCACCGCCGTGGACGCGCACTACGGCGCGGAGATGACGTACGACTTCTACAAGGACATCCTCGGCCGCGACTCCATCGACGGCAAGGGCGAGAAGCTCGTCTCCTACGTGCACACCGACGTGAACCTGGTGAACGCGTTCTGGGACGGCGAGAAGATGAGCTACGGCGACGGCGACGGGAAGGACTCCGGCCCGCTCACCACGCTGGACATCGCCGGCCACGAAATCAGCCACGGCCTCACCGAGCGCACCGCGGGCCTGGAGTACGAGGGCGAGTCCGGCGGCCTCAATGAGTCCTTCAGCGACATCATGGGCGCGGGCGTGGAGTGGTACGCCAGCCAGAAGAACAGCGCGGTGAAGTCCGACTGGGCCGTGGGCGAGGACGCGTGGACGCCCAAGAACGGCGACAACACGGACGCCCTCCGCTACATGAACGACCCGACGTCGGACGGGTACTCCATCGACAACTACAAGAACTTCCCGAAGATGACGGAAGTCCACGGCTCCAGCGGCATCGCCAACAACGCCTTCTACCTGCTCACCGAGGGCGGCAAGAACAAGACGTCCGGCCTGGAAGTGAAGGACGGCATCGGCATGGAGAAGAGCCTGAAGATCTTCGGCCGCGCCCTCACCACGTACATGACGCCGCAGACGAACTTCTCCGAGGCCCGCGCCGCCACCGTGAAGTCCGCCACCGACCTGTACGGCAAGGACTCCGTCGAAGTGAAGAAGGTCCAGGACGCCTGGACCGCCGTCGGCGTGAAGTAGTCACCCTCGTTTCGAGGCCCGGACGGGCGTTCCCCCTCCCGTCCGGGCCTGTCGTTCGCTGTCACGGCTTCAAGGCCTCACTGCTTCGCCATCGCCACCTTCTGCTCCGACTTCGCGTCGCGGAGGTGCTTGCCGGAGACGTCCACCGTCACCTGGAAGAGCGTGCCGGTGAACTCGAAGGGCGCGGCGTAGAGCTTGCTCACGGAGGAGCTCTCATCCCGGCCGCACGTCAGCCCCTCTCCCAGACTGAGGATGAGCGGCATGGTGGCGGAGATGTCGCTCTGGGCCACCAGGTCGTCGTTGATGTAGAGCCGGCCCCGTCCTGGCGCGCCCCGCCCCGCCTTCAGGTCGGGCTTGCCGGTGGGCTCGAAGGAGAACTTCAACTCCGAGCGCCCCAGCGGCACGTCCACCGCCGACTCGATGTGGAACTCCTGTTCGCCGACGAAGTTGTAGACGTAGTGCAGCTTCCCGTCCTGGACGAAGAAGGTGTAGCCGCCGGTGAGGCCGCCATGGCACAGCAGCACCCCTTCCGCCTCGCCGCTCAGGTCCACCTCGGCGGTGATGGTGTGGGGGCGGTTGAGCACGTGAACGGCCGCGTTCTCTGGCGTGGGTGAGGTGCGCGGGCGGTACACGTAGCGCTTGCGGTCCTGGGTGATCTGCGGCCGCTCCTGCGCGAACACGGCGCGCGTCGGCGACGCGAGCGGCAGCACCTGGTAGCGCCCCGCCTCCGCGTACCAGAGGGCGATCATCTCGATGAGCTTGCCCCGATGCTCCTGCGCCACGTTCTTCGTCTCGGAGGCGTCCTCGGAGACGCGGTACAGCTCCCAGCCCTGCGCATCCAGCTCGCGCAGCCGGTCCTCGGTGAGCGTCGATTCGCCGAAGCCCTCCCCGGCTTCCGTGAAGGAAGGCCCGGGGAACGGGCACACCGCGCGCCAGCCGTCGTGGTAGAGCGCGCGGTTGCTGAACATCTCGAAGTACTGGGTGTGGTGGTGGCTCTCCGCGTTCGCGTCGTTGAACGTGTGCCTGAAGCTGACGCCCTCGATGGGGGACTGGGTGACGCCCCGGATTTCAGCCAGCGGCTCCAGCCCCAGGCAGTCCAGCACCGTGGGCACCATGTCGATGGCGTGCGCGTACTGCGCGCGCACCTCGCCCTTCGCCTGGATGCCCTTGGGCCAGTGGACGAGGAACGGGTCGGTGGTGCCGCCCCGGTACACCTCCCGCTTCCAGCGGCGGAACGGCGTGTCCCCCGCCCAGGCCCAGCCCCACGGGTAGTGGTTGAAGTACTTCGGCCCGCCCAGCTCGTCGATGGCCGCCATGTTCTGCTCCAGCGACTCCGGCGTGTTGTTGAAGAACTTCAGCTCGTTGACCGAGCCGTGCGGCCCACCCTCGGCGCTGGCGCCATTGTCGGACAGCACCATGATGAGCGTGTTGTCCAACTGTCCCGTGTCCTCCAGGAACTTCAGCAGCCGCCCGATGTGGTGGTCCGTGTGCTCCAGGAAGCCCGCGAACACCTCCATCATTCGGGCGTAGAGGCGCTTCTCCTCCGGGGGCAGCGCTTCCCAGTCCTGCACGTCGGGGTCATGGCGGGACAGCTGCGTGCCCTTCGGCAACACGCCCAGCTCCAGCTGCTTCTGGAACACCTTCTGCCGGTACGCGTCCCAGCCGTCGTCGAACTGGCCCTTGTAGCGGTCCGCCCACTCCTTCGGCACGTGATGGGGCGCGTGCATGGCGCCCGTCGCGAAGTAGAGGAAGAAGGGCTTGTCGGGCGCGACCTGCTTGGTGTCCGCGATGCAGTCGATGGCCTTCTCCACGAGGTCCGGCGTGAGGTGGTAGCCCTCCTCCGGCGTCGCGGGCGCTCGGATGGCGTGGTTGTCGTGGATGAGGTCCGGGTAGTACTGGTGGGTGTCCCCGCCCAGGAAGCCGTAGAAGCGCTCGAAGCCGCGCCCCAGCGGCCAGCGCGAGTACGGCCCGGCGGCGCTCGTCTGCTCCGCGGGGGCCAGGTGCCACTTTCCAATGGCATACGTGTTGTAGCCAGCCTCCATGAGCATCTCGGAGAGCAGGCCGTTCTCGAAGGGGATGGTGCCGTTGTAGCCGGGGTAGCCGAGCGACGTCTCGGTGATGGTGGCCATCCCGTTGGAGTGGTGGTTGCGGCCGGTGAGGATGCACGAGCGCGTGGGCGAGCACAGCGCGGTGGTGTGCATGTTGTTGTAGAGCAGCCCGCCTTTCGCCAGCCGGTCCAGGTTCGGCGTGCGGATGGGCGAGCCGTAGCAGCCCAGGTGCCCGAAGCCCGTGTCATCCAGGATGATGAACAGGACGTTGGGTGCGCCGGGCTTCGAGCGCAGCGGCGCGGGCCACGCGGGGGACGACTGCTCCCAGGTACGACCGATGGTGCCGGGGAAGGGTCTGCCGGGTTTGTATTCCTTGAGGGACATGAGCGAGCGCGCCTCCACGCGAGAAGCGAAGCCCCGCCCGGCGGCCCGTGACTCCAGGGCGCGCCGACGGTGACCTCGTGAACGTGAAGTGCTCAGTCCCGGGGGAGGATGGACCTGCCCTGTGGGCGGAGGCGGGCGGACCCGGGCCCCGCCCGCCTCCTTCCATCACGATGGGCGGACAAGGCCCGTCACGGCGGGGACCGGTATCAGGTCACCGGGAAGGGGTTGCGCTCGGCGAACTGACGCTGGTGGAAGTACGGGTACGGCCAGGGCACGGAGCTGGCGGCATCCAGCGTGGCCACCTGCGCGGGCGTGAGGTTCCAGCCGATGGCGCCCAGGTTCTGGCGCAGCTGCTCCTCCGTGCGCGCGCCGATGATGACGTTGGACACGGTGGGCCGCTGGAGCACCCAGTTGAGCGCCACCTGCGGCACCGTCTTGCCCGTCTCCTTCGCGACGACGTCGAGCGCGTCCACGACCTTGTACAGGTACTCCTCCGGCACCTGCGGGCCGCCGCTCGCGGTGGCGGGGTTGTTCAGGCGGCTGGTCTCCGGGCGCGGCTGGCCCCGGCGCAGCTTGCCCGTCAGGCGGCCCCAGCCCAGCGGGCTCCACACCACCGCGCCCACCTTCTGGTCCTGCGCGAGCGGCATCAGCTCCCACTCGTAGTCGCGGCCGACGAGCGAGTAGTACGCCTGGTGGGCCACGTAGCGGGCCAGGTTGTAGCGCTCCGACACCGCGAGCGACTTCATCAGGTGCCAGCCGGAGAAGTTGGAGCAGCCGATGTAGCGGATCTTCCCCGCGCGCACGAGGTCATCCAGCGTGTTGAGCGCCTCCTCCACGGGGGTCGTCGCGTCGAAGGCGTGGAGCTGGAACAGGTCGATGTAGTCCGTCTTCAGCCGGCGCAGGGCGGCCTCCACCGCGCGGGTGATGTGGAAGCGCGAGGAGCCCACGTCGTTGGGGCCAGTGCCCGCGCGGAACGTCGCCTTGGTGGAGATGATGGCCTGGTCGCGCCGCCCCTCCAGCGCCTTGCCCAGGATCTCCTCCGCGAGCCCGGCGGAGTAGCCGTCCGCGGAGTCGAACATGTTCACGCCCGCCTCCAGCGCGATGTCCACCAGCCGCGTGGCCTCCTTCACGTCGCTGGAGCCGAAGCCCTTGAAGAACTCGCCCGAGCCGCCGAACGTGCCCGTGCCCAGACTGAGGATGGGGACCTTGAAACCCGAACCACCAAGCTGCCGGTACTCCATGACGTTCACCTCGCAACGAACCGGGATCTGGCGGCCGACGTAACGGGGCATGGTGCGTCGCGCAACCCTGTTCGCGCACCTTCATGTCCCGCGCGTCGTGCTTGATGCAGCCGGGGCGCGCGCCCATCATGCGCGCGCCTCCGCGCTCCAGGCGAAGGGGCAGGGATCCCCCACGTGAGCACGTCCGCACCCGCCTCCGGCCGCCCCGCCGGCGGCTTCGCCGCCATCCTCCGGGCCCTGCGCTACCTGCGCCGCTACCGCCTGGAGTCCCTGGGGGCCCTGCTGTCGCTGCTGCTGGTGTCGGCGGCGAACCTGGGCGCCCCGCAGATGATCCGCATCGCCATCGACCAGGGGCTCGCGCGCGGGGAGCGGCGGCCGGTGTGGCTGGCGGTGGGGGGACTGGTCGCCATCGCGCTGGGGCGGGGCCTGTTCAACTTCCTCCAGGGCTACCTGGCCGAGCGCGCGTCGCAGGGCGTGGCGTTCGACCTGCGCGACGCGCTCTTCGCGCGCATCCAGCGGCTCTCCTTCAGCTACTACGACCAGGCGCAGACGGGGCAGTTGCTCACGCGGCTCACCAGCGACGTGGAGGCGGTGCGCACCTTCGTGGGCAGCGGCGTGGTGCAGTTCGCCGCGTCGGCGGCGATGCTGGTGGGCTGCGCGGGGCTGCTGCTCTATCTGGATCCGGTGCTGGCGCTGGCGGCGCTCGGGTCCGTGGCGCCCATCCTCTTCGTGCTGCGCTCGTTCGTGACGCGGATGCGGCCGCTGTTCGGCCAGCTCCAGGCGCTGCTGGGCACGCTCAACACCACGCTCCAGGAGGACCTGCGCGGGCTGCGCGTCGTGAGGGCCTTCTCCGCCGAGGCGCGGGAGATGGCGCGCTACGGAGAGACGAACGCGAAGCTCCAGGCGCAGAACCTCAAGCTGGTGGACGCGCTGGCCAACAACTTCCCCTTCGTCACCTTCTTCTCCAACCTGGGGACGCTGATGGTGGTGGGCGTGGGCGGCTGGCGCATCTTCCACCAGCGGCTCACGCTGGGGGAGCTGGTGGCATTCAACAGCTACCTGGCCTTCCTGTTGATGCCGCTGATGACGCTGGGCTTCCTCGCGTCCAGCCTGTCGCGGGCCAGCGCCTCCGCGCTGCGCGTCTTTGAATTGCTCGACACGGCGGTGGAGGTGACGGACCGCCCGGGCGCCGTGCCGCTGCCGCCGCTCCAGGGCCGCATCGAATTGCGCGACGTGCGCTTCCGCTACGCGGGCAGCGAGCGGGAGATTCTGCGCGGGCTGAGCGTGACGCTGGAGCCCGGGCAGTTCGTGGCGGTGCTGGGGACGACGGGCTCCGGGAAGAGCACGCTCATCAACCTGCTGCCCCGCTTCTACGACGTCACCGGGGGCGCGGTGCTGCTGGACGGGCACGACGTGCGGGACGTGACGCTCGCGAGCCTGCGCTCGCAGATAGGCGTGGTGTTGCAGGACGCGCTGCTGTTCTCCGGCACGGTGCGCGACAACATCGCCTACGGCCACCCGGACGCGACGCAGGCCCAGGTGGAGGCGGCGGCGGAGGCGGCGCAGGCGGCGGAGTTCATCCGCGCGCTGCCGCAGGGCTACGACACGGTGGTGGG
>NZ_RAWI01000198.1 GCF_003612125.1 Corallococcus praedator | reverse complement strand
TCCCCCGCCCCCGCGCGAACATCACGATGTCCCACAGCGCCAGGAAGAACCCCGCGAAGTCCAGCGCCGCGATGAGCCGCAGCTCGTGCTCAATCTGCCGCGTCACCTCCGGCGGGATGCCCGCCGGGTAGCGCGTGCGCAGCCCGGCCTCCGTCAGCGCCCGCAGGTGGGTGTCCGCCGTGCGGCCCTCGGGCAGATCCTCCTCCGGGAAGTGGTAGTGCAGCGCGTCCAGCGACGCCTCACAGCGGGAGGCCAGCTCCACCGTGCGCGCCAGCGCCTCCGGCCGGTCCGCGAACAGCCGCGCCATCTCCCCGGGGGACTTCAGCGTCCGCTCCGCGTTCGGGAACAGCCGCGTGCCCGCCTGATCCACCGTCACCCCGTGCCGGATGGAGGTGAGCACGTCCTGCAGCGGCTGGCGCTCCCGGTGGTGCGTGTGCACGTCGTTGTGGACCACCAGCGGCACGCCCAGCGCGCGGGCCAGCGCGTCCGCCCGGGCCTCCCGGACGGCGTCCCCCGCCGACAGCGAGCGGCTGAGGCCGACATGGAAGGCCCCCGGAAAGGCCTCCGCCAGCGGGGCCACCGCCTCCAGCGGCGCGGGCCCCGGCAGGAGCGCGAGCAGCCCCGACGCGTGCTCCGCCAGCTTGCGCCACGGCAGGCCCGCCTCCCCCTTGGGGTGCGTCATCCGGCTGTGGGACACCAGCCGGCACAGGTTCGCGTACCCGCCCGCGTCACGGGCGTACACCACCACCGGCGGGCCGTCCTCCAGCGTCAGCTCCGCGCCCAGGAGCAGCTTCACCCCGTGCTCCTTCGCCGCCAGGTGCGCCTTCACCGCGCCGTAAAGCCCGTCCTGATCCGTCAGCGCCAGCGCGGACAGGCCCAGCCGCGCCGCCGCGGCCACCAGCTCCTCGGGATGGGACGCACCGCGCAGGAAGGAGAAGTGGGATCTGCACACCAGCTCGGCGTAGCTCACGCTGGATCAGGATACTGAGCGGGCGTTCAGGCGCTAGATTGGATCTTCGCGCGCCGAGAGGGCGACTTCATGGGTTGTCCCCGGGCCCCGGGCCCCTGGCCGGGCGCGAGCGTCCTCCAACCAGCCCGGTACAGGGTGGTACCCTCGTTCTCGTGGGCTTCCTTGTCCGCCGGTGGATGCTTGGCTCACGGAGCGGCGAAATGCGTGAGGGGGACGACGCCCAGCGTGTGCCGCCGGGCCGGCTTGGAGAGGTGGCGCTGCTCTTCCTGCGACTCGGCCTGACGGCGTTCGGTGGCCCCGCCGCCCACATCGCGATGATGGAGGACGAGGTGGTGCGCCGGCGTGGCTGGCTGCCGCGGGAGGAGTTCCTCGACCTGCTGGGCGCCACCAACCTCATCCCGGGCCCCAACTCGACTGAGCTGGCCATTCACCTGGGACACCGCCGCGCTGGCTGGCCTGGGCTGCTGGTCGCGGGGGCCTGCTTCATCCTCCCCGCGATGATGCTCACGCTCGTTGCCGCCTGGGCGTACATGCGCTTCGGCTCCCTGCCGGAGACCGGCGCCATTCTCTACGGCGTCAAGCCTGTCATCATCGCGGTGGTGCTCCAGGCGCTCTGGGGCCTGGGACGCTCCGCCCTCAAGACGCGACCGCTCGCGGCCCTGGCCCTCGGCAGCACCGTGGCCCGCGCGTTGGGCGTCAACGAGCTGCTGGTGTTGGTGCTCGCGGGCGCTGGCGCGGTGCTCTGGAAACAGCTCCGCGAGGGCCCGCCGAGGGCGGCCGGTGGTTCGCGGCACGGAGTCACCCTGGGCCTGCCCATGACGCTGCACGCACTTGCAGCAGGCGCTACCGCCGCAGCCCCCTTCAGCCTTGGCGGGCTGTTCCTCTTCTTCGTGAAGGTGGGCAGCGTTCTCTTTGGGAGTGGCTACGTCCTGCTGGCATTCCTGCGCGCGGACCTGGTGGAGCGCTGGGGCTGGCTCACCGAGGCACAACTCCTTGATGCCGTGGCGGTGGGCCAGGTGACACCCGGGCCCGTATTCACGACGGCCACCTTCATCGGGTATGTCGTTGGAGGCGCGGCCGGCGCGGGGCTCGCCACGTTGGGCATCTTCCTGCCCGCATTCGTCTTTGTCGCGCTCAGCGGTCCCCTGGTGCCGCGCATCCGGCGCTCGCCCATCGCCGGTGCGGGGCTGGATGGCGTCAATGCCGCATCCCTCGCCCTGATGGCGGTGGTGACGTGGCAGCTGGGTCGCTCGGCGCTGGTCGATGGTTGGACGGTAGCGCTCGCACTCGTCAGCGGTGCGTTGCTGGTTCGCCTCCGACTCAACTCCGCATGGCTCGTGCTGGGCGGGGCGGCCTTGGGCCTGCTCGTGCGCGGCAGTGTGCATTGATGGAAGCGGGCCGCCAACCGGGCTTCACCCTACCCCGCGGGCCTCAATCCCTCTCACCCCAGCCCCCGGATCTCCTGTGCCCAGGCGGGCGGCTCCGCCGTCTCCAGGAAGTCGCGCAGCGCGGCATTGACCGCCTCCGGCTGCTCCAGGATGCACATGTGCCCGCCACAGGGCAGCCGCACGAGCCGTGAGCCCTGGATGCGCTGGTGCAGCCGCTCCGCCCGCTCCGGCACCGTCACCAGGTCCTCGTCGCCCACCAGCACCAGCGTCGGCGTCACGATGCGGTGCAGCTCCCCCTCCACGCTGCGGCGGTGGATGACCCCCTGCATCGCCCGCCACACCTCGCGCGGGTTGTCCGCGAGCTGCCGGCGCAACAGGGCCCGCTCCGCGGCGCGCTCCGGATCCCGCATGAAGGTGCGCCCGAAGTAGAGCGACATGATGGGGTCCAACACCGGACGCAGGCCCAGCCAGTGCGTCAGCGTCGTGAGCAGCCGGTAGCGCGCCAGCGTCAGGGGCAGCTCCGCCGCCGCGGACGAGTCCAGCAGCACCAGCGACCGCAACAGCTCCGGGTGCCGCGCGGCCACCCGCAGGCCCACGAAGCCCCCCATCGACTGACCCACGAAGTGGCACGGCGCCAGCCCCAACGCCTGGATGACGGCCACCGCGTCCTCGTACACCGTGCGCAGGTCGATGGCCGAGCCACCAGGCGGGGGCTCGCTGTGCCCCTGCCCCCGGTGGTCATACGTGATGCACCGGTAGCGGCCCCTCAAGGCCGTGACTTGATCGCGGAACAGCCGGGAATCCCAAAGCAGCCCGTGGCTGAAGAGCACCGGCTCCCCGGACCCTCCGGTGTCTTCGTAGTACAGTCGCGCGCCACGGATGGACAGGTACGGCATGGACTCTCCCCCAGAGCGGACCCTGGGGTCCTCGCCCGCAACCCCTCCTCCAGGACGATTGTTTCCTGTCGCCCGGTCGCCCGGTTTGACAGGAAGGCGAAGCGGCTGCCAAACAAGGACCCCATGGACACCACCGCCTGGCAGCTCTGGCTGATTGCCGCGATCGTCCTGGGGGCGCTCGAAATCAAGCTCTCCGGCTTCGTCACGCTCTGGTTCGCCGTGGGGGCCCTGATGGCGTCCCTGACGGCCGGCGCGGGGCTGGGCTTCGACGGTCAGCTCATCGTCTTCACCCTGGTGTCCGCGGCCCTCTTCGGCGCGTCCCGGACGATCTTCAAACACGTTTTCATGCGCGACGCCGTGCGTTTGAAGACGGGCGTCGAAGCGATGATGGGCCAGGAGGCCGTGGTGACGGAGGCGCTGTCCGACCCACACGGGGGCACCGTGCGCATCAACGGCGAGCTGTGGATGGCGCGCTCCCTGTCGGGCCCCCTGCCCGAGGGCGAACGCGTCACCGTGGAGCAGATCGAAGGACTCAAGTTGTGGGTGCGACGCCCGTCGGCGTCCCACGAGGTCGCGCTGCCTCAGCCGCGACCGAAGAAGGAGAACGCAGGATGGGACTGACCATTGTTCTGCTCTTCGCGGCGGCCGCCGTCGCGTTCGGGCTCATCACCGGAGTGCGCATCGTTCCCCAGGCCAAGGTCATGGTCGTGGAGCGGCTGGGGAAGTTCCACCACGTGGCCTCCAGTGGCCTGAACATCCTCATCCCCTTCATGGACAGCCCCCGCGCCATGGAGATGCGCAGCGGCACGCGCATCGTGCGCAACACGCTGGTGGACCTGCGCGAGCAGGTCATGGGCTTCGAGACCGTCCAGGTCATCACCCATGACAACGTCAACATGGAGGTCGGCTCCGTCATCTACTACCAGATCGTGGATCCGGGCCGCGCGCTCTACCAGGTGGAGAACCTGGCGCTCGCCATCGAGCAGCTCACCATGACCAACCTGCGCAACGTCATGGGCGGCCTCACCCTGGACCAGACGCTCACGAGCCGCGAGACGGTCAACACCAAGCTGCGCATGGTGCTGGACGAGGCCACCGAGAAGTGGGGCGTCAAGGTCACCCGCGTGGAGCTGCGTGAGATTGAGCCGCCCCAGGCCATCAAGGCCGCCATGGCCAAGCAGATGACCGCCGAGCGCGAGCGCCGCGCCGAGGTCACCAAGGCCGAGGGCGACAAGTCCGCCGCCATCCTCCAGGCCGAGGGCGAGAAGATCTCCCGCATCCTGCGCGCCGAGGCTGAACGCGACGCGGAGGTCGCTCGCGCGGAAGGGCACAAGCGCGCCGTCATGCTGGAGGCGGAGGGCAAGGCGGAGGCCACGCGCCTCACCTTCGAGGCCATCCACACCGGCCGCGCCACCCCGGAGGTGCTCGCGCTGCGCTACCTGGAAACCCTCCAGGAGCTGGGCAAGGGCGAGAACAAGATGTTCGTCCCCTACGAGGCCACCGCCGCGATGGGCACCCTGTCCATGCTCAAGGACGTCTTCGGCCGCGAAGGCACCGCGTCCCCCGCCCCGGAGGCCCCCCGGCTGCCCGCGCGCAACCCGTCCGCCGCCGCGCTGAGCGCCCAGGCGATCGCTCGCAACGCCGCCGCCACGGCCACCGCGCCCATGCCGGCCACCCGCCGCGTGCAGCCGCCCCCGTCGGACGAGTAGCCCCGGGTCTCCTCCGGTTCCTTTCGGCCGCATGCGGTAAGCGCCCCACGCGCAGTGGGGCGCTCCCGCCTGGCGCCGCGGAGGGTTGAACGCGCTTCACGCGGCGTGACCCAGGCGCCGCCCGACCGAGGCGACGCCCGGGCCTGCCCTGATCACAGGGAGTAGCAGCTCAGGTACTGCGGCGTGGTCGAGGCCGTGTTCACCCGGCAGTACAGCACCCTGCCGGCGCTGTTCCCCCACGTGTCCTTGGCCTCGACCGTGAACGGCAGGTCGGTCTGGATGGCCCCGGTCCCCGGGATGATCCACTGGTAGGAATAGGGCGCCTGGGTCAGCGTGACGGTGAAGCCGGGAATCACCCCACCCACGAGCTTGACGGACTGGACGCCGCGCGGATCCGCCACCGCCCCTGCGGAGACGAGGTACGAGCGGCCCGCGCCGTAGACGGTCAGGTTGTACGTGGGGCCGGTGTTGTCCGCGGTCACCGTGCGCGTCTCCGGCGTGCTGGAGACGCCGTTGATGTCCGTGCACTGGAACAGCACCGTGGAGTTGCCGTCCTGCCGGGCCGTGGTGTCCACCACGAACTCATACGGCGCCGTGGTGTCCGTCTGGAGGAGGACGCCGTTCTCCCGCATCTCCACGTGGCGCACCCCTTCCGTGTCCGTGCACTGCACTGTGAACTTCGGCTTCTTCGGCTGGCTGTCGTCCCTCACGATGCCCGTGATGACCGGCGGCGTGAGGTCCTTGAAGAACACCGTCTGGTAGTTCGCCGTGTTGCCGCACTGGTCGCTGACCAGGGCCTGGAACGCATGCGTGCCCGCCGCCATGCTGTCTCCGAACTGCAACACGTACCCCGGCGTCGTGGGCTGCCCCACCAGGACTCCATCCACATACAGCGCATACGGGTACTGGATGCCACACCCATCCGAGGCGCCCACCGTCAACTTCACCAGCGAGCTCAGCTGTTCCTTCACGAAGCTCACCTGCGGCGGCGTCCGGTCGAGCGGCGCCGCCCTGCTCGTCGTCCCCTTGTTGCCGAAGGCGTCCGTCACCTCCACCGTGAGGTTGTGCGCCAGCGGATCATTGGGGATGTAGCTGGCCTGGTACGTCGTCGAGGCGTTCGTCCTCGTGGCGAAGATCACCCCGTCCACCTTGAAGTCCACCCGCGCCACCGCCGAGAGATCGCTCACCGTGACGTCCACGTTGAAGGGGGCCTCCTGACCGGTCCCCACCGTCATCGTCACGGTCGGCGGCGTGTTGTCCACCTTCAGGGCTTCATGGAAGACGGCGACGTTCAGGAACTCATCGGTGACCTTGATGAGCACGTCATGGGTGCCGTCGGTCCAGGTGGAGGTGTCCAGCACCTGCTCGTAGGGAGGGACGAACACCCCGTACTGCACCTGGGAGCCTTCGCCGAACTCCACGACGCGGATGCCGGAAGGATCGACCGGCGTGACGGAGAAGAGGGGCTGCTTCGGCGGACCGGAACGGGAGATGGTGGCGGTGGGCGGGGTCTTGTCCAGCGTGACCGTCACCGTCCTCGTGGCCAGGTTCTGCCAGAAGTCCCACGCCTGGAGTTGGATCGTGTGGTTGCCGCCCGCCAGCCCCGCGCCCGGCAGGGTCTGCGTGAACTGCCAGCCGGACAGCGTCTTGATCTGCGTGCCGCCATCCACCACCAGGCGCGGCGCGGTGCTGTACTTGTCCGGAACCTCCGCGTCGGTGATGGTGCCGGTGCACTCGATGTCCTGGTTCACCTGCCGGCAGCTCAGCGTGGTCTGGGGCGGCACCGTGTCCACCTTGAAGCCCACGTTGATGGCCGCGAACGCACCGGCCACGGCCTTCATCCGGGGGCCGCCCTGGACGCCATCCCGCGAGGTCGCGGCGGCAAGCGCCGCCTGGCGGGCCTGGACGTAGTCCGACCCCAGGGGCATCAACTGCACCGCGAGCGCCCAGACACGGAACGCCTCCGTGGGCCCCAGGCCACCGAAGCCCTCGGGCGCCAGGGAACAGTGAAAGGGGCTCTGGGGGTAGATGCTGCAGCCATAGGCCAGGAGCACGAACATCCGGCTCAGGGGACCTCCGGAGAAGTGCTCGTCCTCCTGGCCAATGCCGGCGTACCACTCCGGCAGCACCGGCGTGAGGAGGTTGCGAGAGACGACGCCTGTCTCCTCGGCGGAGTCGAGGTTCGATTGCTTCAGCGGCACCGCGTCCAGGTTGGTCGACGGCGGCGATGCCCGCTGCGCGTCGCGCAGCAGCTCGGTGATGAAACCGAAGATGTCCCCCGAGCCTTCGTTCATCCCGGCCTGCTCCGAGAGCTCCTTCGGAAGGTCCGTGGGGTCTCCCGCCAGCTCCCGGGCGAAGAAGTCATGGCCCATCTCATGACCCACGATGTCCGTGGTCGTCATGGGGGCCTTGGGGCTGGACGTGAGGCTGCGATAGCCGAACCCCAGGACGGGCTCGTCCGCGCTGGGGTAATAGAAGGCGTTTTCGTTGGGCAGGTGCACCCGGACCTCGAAGGGCGTGCCGTTGCCGGACGGGCCATTGCGCCCCAGGAAGGTCTCGTAGACGGACCACGCCAGGTTCACGGCGGAGTAGGCATCCACCCCCGCGGTCTCGCCGTTGGCGCCGAGGGTTCCCAGGCTGCCGCCGCTGTAGAGCAGTCCGTTGCCGAAGCTCGCGTCCGGGCCCGCGAACTCATCATACGTTCCGCCCCTCCCCGCGGGGACATACGCCATGTAGACATTGGAGCGCGTGTCCTGCAGGAAGTACTCCCGGCTCAGGGAGTCGTAGGCCACGGGGATGCCAGTCCTGCCCGAGTAGTAGCCATAGGCCGTCCCCTTCTTGAACACCACGCTCACACCCGTGTGCTCCATCGGCTCCAGACGCAGCACCTCGCCGGTGCGGGCATCCACCTGCGCGCTCCACCCGCGTCGCGAGCCCCGCGCATTCCCGCCCGTGGTGAGCTTCAGCCGGTAGATGAGCCGCAGTTCCGTCACCACCCGCTCGAAGTCCTCCGCGTTGCGGTGGCCACTGACACTCGGGGCGGCCCCCTCGCGCAGCCGGAGTTCCTCACCAGGCAGCAGCACGAGCCGCGCGCTGTCCACCTTCGCGCTGGAGTCCTTCAGCTCCGCCAGGACCGCTTCCCGGGCCTGCGCTTCGGTGATGCGCGCCTCCGTCTCCACCGCGCCCGCCGACTCGAAGCGGACGTTGGAGAAGAGCGTCTGGCCCTCCGTCGTCTTCGCCTCCAGGCCGAAGACGGGCACGCCCCGGTAGTGGAGCGCGTGCCGGTCCCCCTTCTCGTTCAGGACCAGCGTCACCTCCCGCAGGTCGAAGCCGCGCTCCGCCGCCAGCCGCTCGGCCTGGGCCTGGGCTGGAGCCTTCTCGGGCGCCGGCTCTTCCGGCGTCGTGGGACCACAACTGGAGACAACGAAGAACAGGCCGCTCAGCAGCCCCTTGCACAACCGCATGGTACTTCCCCCTCTGTTGGCGAGTCCGGGACTGCCTGATTATTCCGGCTTTGACAATCCCCCCCATGGCGCGACGCGAAGCCCGGGAATCGTTGTCAGGGCACCGAGGGTTTCGCTGTCGGTGCCCGCATCCACGGCGCGACGGGCTTGCACTCCGCCCGGGCCGCGCCGCATGCTTCACCCGAAGCCGCGTTGTTCGTTGTGCACGCGGGAGGACGTCACAGGTCTTCCCCCACGCGAGGTCGCTCCACCCTTGAAGCTGCACGCCTGAAACCCCGGTCCCTGGCTGTACCCCGCCGCCGCGCGTCCTGATGGGCGTGTGCGCTGGCATCCGGATTCAGGAGTCGCTTCACATGCCCTCGCCCTCCCTTCGCGCGCAGCGCGTCTGCTTTGCCTTCACCGATGCCATCCCCGTCCTCACCGACGTGGACTTCCACCTCGCCCCCGGCTGGACGGGCCTCGTCGGCCCCAATGGCGCCGGCAAGTCCACCCTGCTGCGCCTGCTGTCCGGGGAGCTGACGCCCACGTCGGGACAGCTCGTGTTCGACCCGCCCTCGCCTCTCGTGTGCCTGTGTCCGCAGGGCGTGGAGGCCCTGACGCCGGACATCGCCGCGTTCGCGGAGGCGTACGACGCGCTGGCGCGCAGGCTCCACGGGCAGTTGGGCCTGGACGTCACCGCGCTGTCGCGCTGGCCCACGCTGTCCCCGGGGGAGCGCAAGCGGTGGCAGGTGGGCGCGGCGCTCGCGCGCGAACCGGACGTGTTGCTGCTGGATGAGCCCACCAACCACCTGGATGCCGAAGGCCGGGCGTGGCTGGTGTCCGCGCTGCGCCGCTTCCGGGGCATTGGCGTCGTCGTGTCCCATGACCGGGAGCTGCTGGAGACGCTCACCCACGCCACCCTGCGCGTGCACGGCGGGGGCGCGCACCTGTATCCCGGCGCCTACTCCGCCGCGCGCGGACACTGGGAGGCGGAGCGCGAGGCGGAGGTCGCCGCCCACCAGCAGACGAAGGCGGAGCGGGATCGCGCGGCGCAGCAGTTGGACCGGACGCGGCGCGAGCACGAAGGGGCCACCCTGTCGCGCAGCACCGGCCGGCGGATGAGGAACAAGTACGACAGCGACGCGAGAGGACTGGGGCCCTCCACGCTCGCGAGCTGGGCCGAGGCCCGCCTGGGCCACCAGGTCACCGTGAAGCGCCGCGAATTGGAGCGCGCCGAGGCCGCGGTGGGCACCTTCACCGTGGACAAGACGGTGGGCCGCTCCGTGTTCGTGGACTACGTGCGCTCGCCCAACCCATGGCTCTTCACGTTCGACACGCCGGGGTTGAAGGCGGGCGACGTGGAGGTGCTGGGCCCCACGCGGCTGGACGTGGACCGCGAGGCGCGCATCCGCATCGAGGGCCCCAACGGCGCCGGCAAGACGACGCTCCTCAAGGCCTTGCTGGAGCAGTCCCGCGTGCCCCAGGAGAGGCTCCTGTACCTGCCGCAGGACCTGGGCGAGGCCGAGGCCCGCGCCACGCTCGACGCGGTGCGCGAGCTGCCCCCGGAGGAGCGCGGGCGTGTGATGTCATTGGTGGCCGCGCTGGGCGTGGATCCCCACCGGCTGCTCGCGTCCGAGCAGCCGTCACCGGGCGAAGCGCGCAAGCTGTTCATGGCGCGCGGCCTGGGCCAGCACGCCTGGGCCCTGGTGCTGGACGAGCCCACCAACCACCTGGACCTGCCGTCCATCGAGCGGCTGGAGGCGGCGCTGCGCGACTACCCCGGGGCGCTGCTGCTCGTGACGCATGACGCACCGTTCGCCCGCGCGTGCACCACCACGCGGTGGCTCGTCGCGAACGGACATGTCCAGGTGGAATAACAGAACCTCGTCGGACAGACCCAGGTCCCCGTCCTCGGCGCGGGCCAGTGCCTCACGCCCCCGGTGCCCGCCCTGGCGTCGCGTCCCACCGCAGCCTCCGTGGACCAGGTCCTGTACCTGAGCGCCTTCCTGGTCCCGGACGGTTCGGACCCGTATGGGCAGGATCCGCGCTGGGACAACAACAGCCTCACCGGCAACGTGTTCGTGCTGCTGCCGTACTGACCCGAGACGCCAGCGCCGGCCGAGGCCCACATGTGCCCCGGGCGGCGCCCCTGGGTGATTTGTCATCCAGGGGCGAGGGGACCTGCCGGAGGCCATGTTTCCCGGGGAGTAGGAAAAGCCGGATTCTGTTTTCGGTTGGGATTGATTGAATTTATTCCCAGCATCCCACCCCCAAAGGAGTACCCATGTCACGGCCCACGCCGTCCTGGAGACGCGTGTGTCTGCTCTTCGCAGGCACCCTGGTATTCACCGGCTGCGGAAGCGACGCCACGTCGTCCGCGAAAAGCCAGTCCCAATCCCTCACCGAGGGACCGGACCTGGTCATCACCCACGTGAAGGGCCCCGCCAACGTCCGCGAGGGCGACCCCTTCATCGCCTCCGCCCGGGTCTGCAACCAGGGCACGGAGGCCGCCCATTCCAACGGCGGCGGCGTGATGCTCCAGTTCCTGCTGTCCACCACCCCCACCCAGCAGGGCCTCCCGCCCGGCGCGCCCCCTTCCGACCAGCAGGTGATGTTGGGTGCGGTGGACATGGGGCCCGCGCTGGAGCCCGGGGAGTGCATCACCCGCACGCTGACCCTGGGCGCGACGCGGCCCCCCGCCGCGATGGGGGATAACGCCTTCTACCTGGGCGCTCTCATCGACACGCACCAGCGCGTGGCGGAGGTGAACGAGCTCAACAACGGCTTCGTCCGCGGCCTGATGGGCGTGGGTGACCTGGCGGACCTCGTGGTGTCCGAGCTGAAGGCCCCCGTGAGCGCGCGGTCCGGGGAGTTCCTCCCCGTGGAGCTGCGCGTGTGCAACGCGGGGACCTCCGACCTGGGTGGGAGCAGCGTGGCGCTCTACGTCTCCACCCAGGACACGCTGTCCCTGCCGGCGCCGGGCTCGCCCTCGTCCCCGACCCAGCTCCAGGTGGGGAACATGTACGTGCCGTCGATGGAAGCGGGCGTGTGCCTCGCGCTCCAGACGGATGCGACCTTCCAGTTTCCGGAGGCGGCCACACCCGGGCAGGCGCTGTACTTCGGCGCCATCGTGGATCCGGAGGGCACCCGGGTGGAGCTGCGCGAGGACAACAACACGCGCGTCGCGGGCCTGGTGAGCATTGGCACCCAGCCCGACCTCGTGGTCACCGACGTGACGGGCGTGGACAGCCTGTTCCCCTACGGTTGGGTCCATGCGTCCGCGCGGGTGTGCAACGTGGGCACCGAGTGGAGCGGCAACGTGACGGTGGACGTGCTCCTGTCCACGCTGCCCACGCTGTCGGGGCCCTTCATCCCTGGCTCCATGACGGAGTCGGTCATTGGCTCGGCGCAGGTGTGGGGACTGGAGGCCGGACGGTGCTCCACGGTGTCGGTGCAGGGCTCCGTGAGCGTGCCTCCGGCCGCCGTGCCGGATGCGCCGCTCTACGTGGGCGCGCGCGTGGACGGAATGCAGAACATCATGGAGCTGCGCGAGGACAACAACACCTTCGTGAAGGGGCTCGTCGGCGTGGGCCATGGCCCGGATCTGGTGATCCGCTCGCTGAAGGCCCCTGACTCCGCGGGGAGCTCCGGGCTCTTCCCCGCCGAGGCGAAGGTCTGCAACGTGGGCACCGAGTCTTCCCACTCCGCCCGCCTGGAGCTGTTCCTGTCCACGGAGGACGCGGTGGTGCTTCCGGCCCTGAACGGTCCCTTGTATTCGCGGACCCAGGTCCCGGTGGGCTCGGTGGACGTGAGCCCCGTGTACCCGGGTGAGTGCGTGATCCGCCAGGTGGAGGGGATGGTCCAGTTGCCCTACGAGGCCATTTCGAACCCGGCTTCGAATCACGTCCTGACGCTGGGCGCCGTCGTCGATTCGCAGCGCACCAGCATGGAGGTGCGGGAGGACAACAACGTCTTCACGCTCGGGAAGCTGGGCGTGGGGTACGGCCCGGACCTGGTCCTGCGCGACCTGAAGGTCCCGGCGAACCTGCGCAACGGACAGTCCTTCACCGCGACCTACACGGTCTGCAACGCGGGCATCGACAGCGTGCCCGGCTTCGAGGTCTCGCTGTACCTGTCCACGCACAGCACGGCCCCGGAGCTCCAGCCCGTGCTGTATCCGTCGTACCAGCGCCCGATTCCCGGCTATCAACTCCTGGGCCGCGCGGACTCGGGCGCCTCCTTGCACGAAGGCCAGTGCATCGCGCAGCGGGCGACCTTCTTCGCCTCCGGTCCGATGTTCCCGCCCGAGCAGCCGGTGTACCTGAGCGCCGTCGCCGAAACGACGTACCTCGAGGCGCGGCGGGACAACAACAGCTTCGCCGCGGGACGCGTGGGCCTGGGGTCGATGCAGCCGGACTTCACCATCACCGAGCTCAAGGCCCCCGCCAGCGCGCGGGACGGCAGCCCCTTCACCACCTCCGTGCGGGTCTGCAACGTGGGCAACGACCTGTCGAGCAGCACCATCGTGGAGGTGTACCTGTCCTCCGAACCCTCGCTGTTCGTGCCCCCGCCCTACGGCCCGAGCGGGCCGCCGCCGCCCACCCAGGCGTTGGTCAACAGCGTGCCGGTGCCCTCGCTGGGCGTCGGGGCGTGCATCACGCGGGAGGTCACCGGTTCGGCCTGGCGGCCCTCCGGCACCAGCCCCCAGCAGCCGCTGTACGTAGGGGCCCTGGTCAATCCGGGAACCTGGTACGGCCAGCAGGAGCTGCGCCGCGACAACAACACCCGGATGGCGGGGCGGATCAGCCTGGGCTCCGGACCGGATCTGATCATCACCGCGATGGACGCGCCTCCCAGCTTCGAGCCCGGCCTGCCGTTCTTCGCTTCCGCGCGCGTCTGCAACGTGGGCAATGAGCCTTCGTCGCCCGCGAGCGTGGCGTTCGTGCTGTCCCAGGACGACCTCTGGAACTCGCCTCCGGCCTGGGGCGGACCGCCCCCGTACGGCAGCGGCCAGGAGGAGTTCGGCACCCTGCCGGTTCCCCGGCTGGAGCCCGGCCAGTGCGCGAGCCCGTCCGCGACGGTGTCCGCCTACGGAGGGTGGGGACCGCAGGTGCAGCCGGTGTACGTGGGCGCCACCGTGGATCGCTTCCAGAACCTGTTCGAGCTGCGCGAGGACAACAACGTCTTCGTGCTCGGGCGGATCGGCGTGGGCTATGGCCCCGACCTGGTCGTCACGGACGTGACGGGCCCCACCAGCGCCCACCCGTGGCAGTCCTTCACCGCCAACGTCACCGTCTGCAACCAGGGCACGCAGGACGTCTTCTACGAGTCGCGCGTGGATCTCTACGTGCTGGGCGTGCCCATGCTGTCCATGCCGGCGCAGTACGGACCGTCCTACCCGGAGCCGTCGGGCTGGGCCCAGGTGGCGCCGTTGGAGGCGGGGGCCTGCGTGTCGCTCCCGGTGGAGGGCAACCTGAATGTCGCCGGCAACCCGGACACCCAGACGTTCCATCTGGGCGCCGCCGTCGACACGCTCCGCTACTTCTACGAGCTGCGCGAGGACAACAACACCTTCGTCGGCGCGCGCATCGGCGTGGGCTACCGGCCGGACCTGGTCATCACCGCCCTGGGCGGACCGGCCAGCGTCACGTCCAACGGGACGCTGCGGGCGCCCGTCACCGTCTGCAACCAGGGCACGGCGTCCTCCCCGTCCCAGCCCGTGGAGTTGGTCCTCTCCACCGAGTCCGTGCTGCCGGAGCCGGTACCTCCGCAGGACGGCATGGAGCAGTTCCCCACCCGGTCCCGGCTGGGGATGATGCAGGTCCCTTCGCTGCAACCGCAGGCGTGCGCCCTGGTGGACGAGCCCGTCTCCGTCTCCCTGCCGATGGCCGCCCTGCCGGAGTCGCCCCTGTTCCTGGGCGCGATCCTGCCCGTGTCGTCCTACATGGACCAGGAGCTGCGCACGGACAACAACACGTTCGTGCGCGGCCGCATCGGCGTGGGCAACGCACCGGACCTGATCATCACGCAGGTCACCGCGCCGTTCTCCGTGCGCAACAACGACCTGTTCATCACCACCGTGAAGGTCTGCAACCAGGGCACCACCACCGCGGGCACCAGCGCGGGCCAGTTGGAGCTGTTCCTGTCCAACAGCTCCGTCCTGGAGTTCCCGCAGGACGTCACCATGGGTTCGGTCCAGGTGTCCCTGGGCTTCGTGAACCTGGGCACGCTGCAGCCCCAGCAGTGCACGACGCGCCAGCTCAGCACCCGCGCCATCCCGCCGCCCGGTTCTTCGGGCGTCGGGCTGTTCTACATCGGCGCCATCGTGGACTCGCAGCGGTCGGTGATGGAGCTGCGCGAGGACAACAACACCTTCGCGCAGGGCTTCCTCGCGGTGATGCCGTAGCCGTCTCACGCCGACGGTAGGAGTCTTCTTCGTGGGAACGGGCGTCGGCCGGGGCCATCAAGTGCCTCGGGCGACGCCCGTCGCCTTTTCTTCAGCGTCCCCGGTGCTTCAACGTCCGGCGGCCGCTTCCGCCCACGGGCGGTACCACGCCACCAGCCGGGCCACGCCCTCGTCCACGGACACGCTGGGCCGGAAGCCCGTCTCCTGCTCCAGGCGGGAGGTGTCCGCCCAGGTGGAGACCATCTCCGCCGCCTGCGCGGGCACGGACGTCACGCGGGCACGCGTGCCCCAGTGCCGCTCCAACAGGGCCACGAAGTCCCCCAGCGCCACGGGTTCGCCATGGCCCACGTTGAGCAGGCGCTGGGGCGGGCTTCCTTGCGGAGGCCGATCAAGCACCCGCAGCACCGCCTCCGCCACGTCGTCCACGAAGGTGAAGTCGCGCCGCATCCGCCCGTCGCCGTGCAGCACCAGGGGCTCGCCCCGCGCCAGCGCGCGCAGGAACAGGAGCGGCGCCATGTCCGGGCGGCCCCAGGGCCCGTACACCGTGAAGAAGCGCAGGCCGCTCGTGGGCAGCCGGTGCAGGTGGCTGTACGCGTGCGCCATCAGCTCGTTGGCGCGCTTGGTGGCGCCGTAGAGGTTGAGCGGTTGATCCACCGGCGCGTCCTCGCGGAACGGCACGGGCGTGGCCGCGCCGTACACGGAGCTGGAGGAGGCGTAGACCAGGTGCGCGACCTTCGCCTCGCGGCAGCCTTCCAGCACGCGCACGAAGCCCGTCACGTTGGTGTCCGCGTACGCCGGGGCCTCCGCGTCCGGGGCCCGCACGCCCACGCGCGCCGCCAGGTGCACCACGCCTTCCGGGCGTGAGAGCGCGAACGCCTCGCGCAGCCGGGCCGCGTCGGTGATGTCCCCGGCGAGGAAGGTGAAGCCGCGCGTTCCGGACAGCCTCGCGAGGCGCGCGCTCCGCAGCGCCATGTCCCCCGGCGCCGCGTCCAGCGCGTCCAGGCCCACCACCGAGTCACCGCGCGCGAGCAACCGTTCACAGACGTGGGCGCCGATGAAGCCCGCCGCCCCCGTCACCAGGATCCGCATGCCCCCCTCTTCGCGCGGGAGGAGATGCTCCGGAGGCCGGGGCTCACGGCACCACCTGCACCGCGTCGATGACGGCGCGGCGCAGGAACGAATTCCAGTCCCCCTGGGCCTGATACATGCTGACAACGGGCTGGGAGCGGAAGGTGTCCGTCCACAGCACCTGCCCGGCGGGGTCCACCACGCCCAGGCGCAACACCACGTCCACCCGGCCCATCACCGCCGCGCCCGACGTGTCCAGCCAGTCCAGGATGACCACCACGCCGGCCTCCGCCTTGTTCTGCTGGATGAAGGACATCACCTCGTCGGTGAGCGGCACCGGGGCCTGGGACTGGCGCGTGGCGACCACCTCGAAGCCGCGCTCGGCGAGCACCGCCTCCGCCTGACGCGCGATGACGGTGCGCGGGTTGCTCTCACCAATCATGTCCTGGCGGAACGAACCGGACGGCAGCACGTCCACGCGCGAGCCCGCCACCACCACCACCTTGCGGATGCTTCCCTGCGGCCGCACCTGCGGGGCGGCGCAGGCCGTGAGGACGACGGACACGACAAGGGCCGGAAGGATTCGGGCGGTGCGCATCCCCTCACGCTAGGCCACAAGCGCCAGGGCCTCCACCGGGACCGCGCCGGCCTCCTCCTCAATCGAACAAGCCTTGCAGATAGAAGCCGCCATCCCGTCCATCCCGGAACACCCAGGCAGGCCCCAGGCCCTCGAAGTGCACGCGGTAGTAGTCCCGCTGGTAGGGCGTGTCCGTCCACCACTCGCCCCCCAGCCGCTCCGGGCCCGCCATGGCCGTCACCCGGTGCCGCTTGCCCGCGAGCCGCGCCGCCAGCAGCGCCCCGGAGGCCGCCACCTCCGCGTCCAGCCGCGCCGGCCGCTCCAGCAGGCGCGAGGGCCGCTCCCGGGCCGCGCCGGCCTCGCGCCACACGGTGACGGGGCCCTCCGGCTCCGCCGTGGACAGAAGCCCGCGCCGCGCCTCCGGGGGATGGAACGCCCGGGCGCCATGCGCCGCCTCCGGCCGGTGCGCGGCCTCCAGGGACGCGGAGAAGAGCGCCTCTTCCCCCAACGTCGTCGCCAGCCGCGACAGCACGCCCTCCAGGGCCGCGTCCCCCTCCGGCTCATCCCCCAGCGCCAGTTGCTGGCCCAGGTCCACGTCGTGCGCGTCCACCCGCACCGCGACCTCCGCCACCGGGGCCTCCAGCCGCAGCTCTCCCAGCCGGTGCCGGGCCAGCTCCAGCAGCAGCTTCGCCCGCGCCGTGGGCCGCGCCAGGAGCAGGGGCACCTGGGCCTCGCCGGTGGGGTCCAGGCGCAGCACGAAGGTGAGCCGCACCGCCGCCCGCTGCCGTCCGGAGAGCCGCGCGCTCAACCGGTCCAACAGCGTCTTGAGCGCGAACTGCACGGGTTCGAAGGTGTCCGCGGGCGCGTCCAGCACCACGCGGTCCTCCAGGGCCTCCTCCAGCGGTTCGGGGTCGAAGGGCGTGTCGTCCACCCCCCGGCACCTCGCGTGCGCCCGGGCCGCGGGCGCTCCCCCGCGCGC
>NZ_RAWI01000197.1 GCF_003612125.1 Corallococcus praedator | reverse complement strand
GCCGTGCGCCGGAGTCCGCGAGGGTGAAGTCGAGGCGCTGACGGGGGTAGGCGGGGTCGAGGGGCACGTAGGTGCCGCCGGCCTTGAGGATGGCGAGGAGTGAGAGGAGGAGGTCCTCGGAGCGCTCCAGGCAGAGTGCGACGCGGACCTCGGGCCCGACGCCGAGGGAGCGCAGGTGGTGGGCGAGCTGGTTGGCGCGTGTGTCCAACCAGGCGTAGGAGAGGCGCCGGGTGCCGACGACGAGGGCGGTGGCGTCGGGAGTGAGAGCCGCCTGCTGGGCGACGAGGTCGTGGAGGAGGCCGCGACGCAGTTGGGTGCGCGTGTCGTTCCACTCGACGAGCAGCGTGTGCCGCTCGTCCGGCGTCAGCATCGGAAGCTCGACGATCCGGGTGTCCGGGCTGGCGACCGCGGACTCGATCAACACCTGGAGGTGCTTCACGAGCCGCTGGATCGTCTCTTCGCGGAAGAGGTCGGCGCTGTAGGTGATGGTGCCTTGCAGCCCCTGCTGTGACGGCGTGAAGGCGAACGTGAGGTCGAACTTCGCCGCGTGGTCCTCCACCTCCACGGGGTGGATGGACAGCGCTCCCTGGGGCGCGACGGGGCTCGACGTGGGCGTGTTCTGCACGAGGAGCATGGCCTGGAAGAGCGGCGTGCGGCTCAGGTCACGTCGAGGATGCAGCTCCTCGACGAGCTTCTCGAACGGCACGTCCTGGTGGGCCTGGGCTCCCAGAGTCGTCTCCCGCGCACGGGCGAGCAACTGGCGGAAGGTAGGCGCGTCGTCCAGACGGGCTCGCAGCGCCAGCGTGTTCACGAAGAAGCCGATGAGGCCTTCCAGTTCGGCGAAGCGACGACCGGCGATGGGCGTCCCGACGACGACGTCATCCTGACCGGAGTAGCGCCCGAGCAGTGCCTGCGTGGAGGCCAGCAGGGCCA
Organism: Corallococcus praedator; assembly: GCF_003612125.1. Taxonomy (GTDB): domain Bacteria; phylum Myxococcota; class Myxococcia; order Myxococcales; family Myxococcaceae; genus Corallococcus; species Corallococcus praedator. The sequence goes on along the minus strand of NZ_RAWI01000197.1, from coordinate 16,659 downwards.
TGAAGAGGGTGGCTCCCTCCTCCTGCCCCAGGGTCTCCAGTGCCTGGCTCACCGACACGGGAAGGCGGAAGTGGACGGCCCCTCCTCGCGCGGACTGTACGGGCGGACGCGGGAAGTCGGTGGGCAGCTCCAGTGCGTGAGGCGCACCCGTGAGCTGCTGCTTCCACCAGGCCACCTGCCGCTCCAACACTTCGCCCTGCAACCACGAACGCTGCCAGACCGTGTAGTCGGCGTACTGCACCGGCAGCTCGGGCAACGGCGAGGGCCGGCCCTGGCGGAAGGCTTCGTAGAGCGCGGACACCTCGCGCACCAACACGCCTCCGGACCAGCCGTCGGAGACCACATGGTGGAGGTTGAGCAGCAGCACGTGCTGGTGCGCGGAGAGGCGCAGCAGGCGGGCTCGCATGAGCGGGCCCCGGGCAAGATCGAACGGCGTCCCGGCTTCTTCCTGGGCCAGACGACGGGCCTCGGTCTCCGCGGCTTCGTGCGTGCTGAGATCGAGCACGGGAAGGGCGAAGGGCGCGGGCGCATGGACGCGCTGCATGGGCGCGCCGTTCTCTTCATGCAGGGTGGTGCGCAGGGATTCGTGACGGCGCACAAGCTCCGTGAAGGCCTGCTCCAACGCGGCTGCGTCCAGCGCACCCTCGAGTCGGAGCGCCGCCGGGATGTTGTAGGCCGATCCCCCGGGCTGGAGCTGATCGAGCAACCACAGCCGCTGCTGGGCGAAGGACAGCGGCAGGGAGGCGTTCGTCCTCGGCGTGGCGACCAGGGCGGGCAGGGCCGTGGCGCTATGGGCCTGCTCCACTCGCAGGGCGAGCTGCTCCAGGACCGGCGCTTCGAAGAGGGCGCGGAGCGGCAGCTCCACGCCGAAGGTGGTGCGGATGCGGGACACCAACTGCGTGGCCAGGAGCGAGTGGCCTCCCAGCTCGAAGAAGTGATCCTGACGGCCGACGCGATCGACTCGCAGCACCTGGGCCCACAGGACCGCGAGCCGCTGCTCCGTGGACGTTCTGGGGGTGGCGTGGTTCGCACGCCGCGAGGTGCCGGCTTCCGGCTTGGGAAGGGCCTTGCGGTCCACCTTGCCGTTGGGCGTGAGGGGGAAGGTGGCCAGCGTCACGAAGGTCGCGGGCACCATGTACTCGGGCAGCCGCTGCTTGAGGAACGCGCGCAGGTCGTTGGGCGCCAACGCGGAGGTCGGCACCACGTAGGCGACGAGGCGCTGATCTCCCGGGACGTCCTCGCGGACCAGGACCGTGGCGCCCTGGATGGCGGGATGGCTCTGGAGCGCGACTTCGATTTCGCCCAGCTCGATGCGGAAGCCGCGCAGCTTCACCTGGAAGTCGATGCGGCCCAGGTACTCCAGCGTGCCGTCCTCCCTCCAGCGGGCCTTGTCTCCGGTGCGGTACATGCGCTCGCCGGAGTCGGTGCCGAAGGGATTCGGGACGAAGCGCTCGGCGGTGAGGTCCGCGCGGCCGAGGTAGCCGCGTGCGAGGCCCTCACCCGCGATGAACAGCTCTCCAGCCACGCCCACCGGAACCGGTTGCTGGCGTGAGTCCAGCACGTAGGTCCGTGCGTTGAGCAGCGGGCCGCCCAGCGTGGGCTTCGTGCCCTGACGGACCGCGAAGGTGGTGGCATCGACGGTGCACTCGGTGGGCCCGTAGACGTTGAAGGTGCGCGTGCGCTCGGAGGCGGCCAGCACGTTCCAGGTGGCCTCATCGAGGGCTTCGCCACCGGGCACCAGCAGGGTGGGCGCGGCTTCGCCTTCGAGCAGTCCAGCCTGGAGCAGCAGCCGCAGCAGAGACGGGGTGCAGTCCAGCGCGGCAACCTGGTGCTGACGCTGCCACGCCACCATCGCTTCGGCGTCCTGCCGCGTGGCTTCGGGGACGATGCACAGGCAGTGGCCGTCCAGCAGTTGGACGAGCTGCTGCACGGAGGCGTCGAAGGCCAGCGGTGCATTGAGGCTGACACGCGTGCCGGTGGGCAGGCCCCGGTAGACGGTCCGCTTCAGCGCAGCGTGCAGGTTGAGCACGGAGTCATGCCGCACCATCACGCCCTTGGGCGTTCCGGTGGAGCCGGACGTGTAGATGACGTACGCGAGGTGCTCAGGGGCGGTGGTGGACTCCAAGTTGTGCTCAGGCAGTGAGGCCCAAGGCGTCTCCTGCGCATCGACGGTCAGCACCGTCAGGCCATCCGGGAGCCCGGAGGTGGAGAGGTGCCGCTGGGTGAGGAGCACCGGGGCCGCGCAATCGCGGAGGGCGAAGGCGCGGCGCTGCTCGGGCCAGGAGGGCTCCAGCGGGACGTAGGCGCCGCCCGCCTTCAGGACTCCGAGGAGTGCGACGAGCATGTCCACGGAACGCTCGAAGCAGAGCGCGACGCGGACTTCGGGCCCGACGCCCAGGGAGCGCAGGTGACGTGCAAGCTGGTTGGCGCGGGCGTTGAGCTGCGCGAACGAGAGCACCATGTCGTTGAAGCGCACGGCGGGCGCTTCCGGCGTGCGAGAGGCTTGCTGCTCGAAGGCGGCTGCGAACGTGGAGGGAGGCAGCTCCTCGTTCGTTTCATTCCAGGCGTGGAGCAACTGCTGACGCTCGTCGGGCGTCAGCAGGGGCAGCTCGGAGAGACGCACGTCCGGGCGGGTGGTGAGGGTCTCCAGCAGCACCTGGAAGTGCCGGGCCATGCGGCCGGCAGTGGCCGGAGCGAGCAGGTCGGTGCTGTACTGGAGTGAACCGAGGATGCCTTCCGGCGTCTCACTCAGGTCGAGGGAGAGCTCGAACTTGGCGAGGCTCTCCGCGTCATCACCGAGCGGATGCAGGGACAGTGAGGGCAGGGCGAAGGCCTGCACGGGCACGTTCTGCAGCGAGAAGAACGCCTGGAAGAGCGCGGAACGGCTCAGGTCGCGCTGGGGCTGAAGCTCTTCGACCAGCTTCTCGAACGGGACGTCCTGGTGCTCGAAGGCTCCGAGGGTGGACTCGCGCACCTGGGTCAGGAGCTGGCGGAAGGTGCTGGCCGCATCCACGCGGGCGCGCAGCACCAGCGTGTTGACGAAGAAGCCGATGAGGCCCTCCGTCTCCGAGTGACGGCGGCCCGCGATGGGCGTGCCGACGAGGAGGTCATCCTGTCCGCTGTAGCGCGAGAGCAGGAGCTGCCACGCGGACAGCAACAGCATGAACGGGGTGGCACCTTCACGCTTCGCCAACGCTTCGACGGACCGGCTCAGCTCACGGGACAAGCGCACCGGGATCCGGGCGCCCCGGCTGGAGATCGCCGGAGGACGCGGGAAGTCCGTGGGCAGTTCCAACTGAGTAGGGGCACCCGAGAGCTGCTGCTTCCACCACGCCACCTGCCGCGCGAGCACGTCGCCGGCCAGCCACTGGCGTTGCCAGACGGCGTAGTCGGCGTACTGCACTGGCAGCTCGGGCAGGGGAGAAGGACGGCCCTGACGGAAGGCCTCGTAGAGGGCGGCCACTTCACGCACCAGCACCCCGCTGGACCAGCCGTCGGAGATGACGTGGTGCAGGTTGAGGAGCAGCACGTGCTGCTGCGCGGAGAGGCGCAGCAGTTGAGCGCGCACGAGCGGACCGTGCGCGAGGTCGAACGGACGCCGTGCATCGGCCTGGGCCAGTCGGCGGGCTTCTGCCTCCGCGGCTTCGTGCGTGCTCAGGTCGAGCACGGGAAGGGCGAAGGGGGCGGGCACGTGGATGCGCTGCACGGGTGTGCCGCCCTCGTCATGCAGGGTGGTGCGCAGGGATTCGTGACGGTGCACCAGCTCCGTGAAGGCCTGCTCCAGCGCGGCGGTGTCCAGGGCCCCGTCCAGCCGGAGGGCGAACGGGATGTTGTAGGACGCATCCCCGGGCTGGAGCTGATCCAGGAACCACAAGCGCTGCTGTGCGAAGGACAGGGGCAGGCTTGCATCCGTCCTCGGCGTGGGCCGTAGGAAGGGCAGTGCGGTGGTGGGGTCCGCGTGGTCGATGCGCAGTGCGAGCTGATCGAGGGTCGGCGCCTCGAAGAGGGCTCGGAGGGGCAGCTCGACTCCGAAGGCGGTGCGGATGCGGGACACCAGCTGCGTGGCCAGGAGCGAGTGGCCACCCGACTCGAAGAAGTGATCCTGACGGCCGACGCGATCGACTCGCAGCACTTGGGCCCACAGGATGGCGAGCCGCTGCTCCGTGGCCGTGCTTGGGGCGACGTAGTGATCGCGCCTCGTGGCGGAGGCTTCCGGTTTGGGGAGGGCCTTGCGGTCCACCTTGCCGTTGGGCGTGAGGGGGAAGGTGGCCAGCGCGACGAAGGTCGCGGGCACCATGTACTCGGGCAGCTTCTGCTTGAGGAACGCGCGCAGGTCGCTGGGGTCGGGGTTGGAAGCGACGACGTAGGCGACGAGGCGCTGATCTCCCGGGACGTCCTCGCGGACCAGGACCGTGGCGCCCTGGATGGCGGGATGGCTCTGGAGGGCGACTTCGATTTCACCCAGTTCGATGCGGAAGCCGCGCAGCTTCACCTGGAAGTCGATGCGGCCCAGGTACTCCAGCGTGCCGTCCTCCCTCCAGCGGGCCTTGTCTCCGGTGCGGTACATGCGCTCGCCGGAGTCGGTGCCGAAGGGATTCGGGACGAAGCGCTCGGCGGTGAGGTCGGCGCGGCCGAGGTAGCCGCGTGCGAGGCCTTCACCCGCGATGAACAGCTCTCCAGCCACGCCCACCGGAACCGGTTGCTGGCGTGAGTCCAGCACGTAGGTCCGCGTGTTGAGCAGCGGGCCGCCCAACGTGGGCTTCGTGCCCTGACGGACGGCGAAGGTGGTGGCGTCGACGGTGCACTCGGTGGGCCCGTAGACGTTGAAGGAGCGGGTGTGCTCGGAGGCGACCAGCATGTTCCAGGTGGCCTCGTCGAGGGCTTCGCCACCGGGCACCAGCAGGGTGGGCGCGGCTTCACCTTCGAGCAGTCCGGCCTGGAGCAGCAGTCGCAGCAGGGACGGGGTGCAGTCCAGCGCGGCAACCTGGTGCTGGCGCTGCCACGCCACCATTGCTTCGGCGTCCTGTCGTGTGGCTTCGGGGACGATGCACAGGCAGTGGCCGTCGAGCAGTTGGACGAGCTGCTGCACGGAGGCGTCGAAGGCCAGCGGTGCATTGAGGCTGACACGCGTGCCGGTGGGCAGGCCCTGGTAGACGGTCCGCTTCAGCGCGGCGCGCAGGTTGAGCACGGAGTCATGCCGCACCATCACGCCCTTGGGCGTGCCCGTGGAGCCGGAGGTGTAGATGACGTACGCGAGGTGCTCAGGAGCAGCGATGGGCTCCAGGTCGTGCTCGGCCAGTGAGGCCCAAGGCGTCTCCTGCGCATCGACGGTGAGCACCGTCAGGCCGTCCGGAAGCCCGGAGGCGGAGAGGCGCCACTGGGTGAGGAGTACCGGTGCCGCGCAGTCGCGGAGGGCGAAAGCGCGGCGCTGCTCGGGCCAGGAGGGCTCCAGCGGGACGTAGGCGCCGCCGGCCTTCAGGACGCCGAGGAGGGCGACGAACATGTCCGCGGAACGCTCGAAGCAGAGCGCGACGCGGACTTCGGGCCCGACGCCCAGGGAGCGCAGGTGACGGGCGAGCTGGTTGGCGCGGGCGTTGAGCTGTGCGAACGAGAGCACCGTGTCGTTGAAGCGCACGGCGGGCGCTTGCGGCGTGCGCGCGGCCTGCTGCTCAAAGGCGACGGCGAACGTGGAGGGAGGCAACTCCTCGTTCGTTTCATTCCAGGTGTGGAGCAGTTGCTGACGCTCATCGGGCATCAGCAGGGGCAGCTCGGAGAGACGCACGTCCGGGCTAGCGGTGAGGGCTTCCAGCAGCACCTGGAAGTGCCTGGCCATGCGGCCGGCGGTGGTCGGCGTGAGCAGGTCGGCGCTGTACTGAAGCGCGCCGATGAGCCCTTCCGGCGTCTCACTCAGGTCGAGGGACAGTTCGAACTTGGCGAGGCCTTCCGCTTCGTCCCCGAGCGGATGCAGGGACAGCGAGGGCAGGGTCAGGGCCTGCACCGGTACGTTCTGCATCGAGAAGAACGCCTGGAAGAGCGCCGAGCGGCTCAGGTCGCGCTGGGGCTGGAGCTCCTCGACCAGTTTCTCGAAGGGGACGTCCTGGTGCTCGAAGGCACCGAGGGTGGATTCGCGCACCTGGGCCAGGAATCGGCGGAAGGTGCTGGCCGCGTCCACGCGGGCGCGCAGCACCAGCGTGTTGACGAAGAAGCCGATGAGGCCCTCGGTCTCTGATTGACGGCGCCCAGCGATGGGTGTGCCGACGAGGAGGTCATCCTGTCCGCTGTAGCGCGAGAGCAGGAGCTGCCACGCGGACAGCAACAGCATGAACGGGGTAGCGCCTTCACGCTTCGCCAACGCCTCGACAGCCTGGCTCAGCTCGCGGGACAGGCGCACTGGCACCTTTGCGCCACGGTTGGACGGGACCGAGGGACGAGGGAAGTCCGTGGCCAGTTCCAACTGGGTGGGAGCACCCGAGAGCTGCTGCTTCCACCACGCCACCTGCCGCGCGAGCACGTCGCCGGCCAGCCACTGGCGCTGCCAGACGGCGAAGTCGGCGTACTGCATGGGCAGTTCGGGCAGCGGTGAGGGACGGCCCTGGCGGAAGGCCTCGTAGAGGGCGGCCACTTCGCGCACCAGCACCCCGCTGGACCAGCCATCAGAGATGACGTGGTGCAGGTTGAGCAGCAGCACGTGCTGCTGTGCGGACAAGCGCAGCAGTTGGGCGCGCACGAGCGGACCGCGCGCGAGGTTGAACGGACGCCGTGCATCGGCCTGGGCCAGTTCGCGGGCCTCGGCCTCTGGAGCCTCGTGGCTGCTCAGGTCGCGCACGGGGAGGGCGAAGGGCGCGCGCGCGTGGATGCGCTGCACGGGCGTGCCGCCCTCGTCATGCAGGGTGGTGCGCAGGGACTCGTGACGGCGCACGAGTTCTGTGAAGGCCTGCTCCAGCGCGGCGGTGTCCAGGGCCCCGTCCAGCCGGAGGGCGAACGGGATGTTGTAGGACGAGCTTCCAGGCTGGAGCTGATCCAGGAACCACAAGCGCTGCTGCGCGAAGGACACGGGCAGGGCCGCGCTTGTCCTCGGCGCGGCGACCAGGGCGGGCAGGACCGTGGTGCTGTGGGCCTGCTCCACTCGCAGGGCGAGCTGCTCCAGGACCGGCGCTTCGAAGAGGGCTCGGAGCGGCAGCTCGACTCCGAAGGCGGTGCGAATGCGGGACACCAACTGCGTGGCCAGGAGCGAGTGGCCACCCGACTCGAAGAAGTGGTCCTGACGGCCGACGCGATCGACTCGCAGCACCTGGGCCCATAGGACCGCGAGCCGCTGCTCCGTGGCCGTGCTCGGGGCGACGTAGTGATCGCGCCTCGTGGCGGAGGCTTCCGGCTTGGGCAGGGCCTTGCGGTCCACCTTGCCGTTGGACGTGAGGGGGAAGGCGTCCAGCGTCACGAAGGTCGCGGGCACCATGTACTCGGGCAGCTTCTGCTTGAGGACGGCGCGCAGATCGTTCGCGTCGAAGCCGGGCGCCGGCACGACGTAGGCGACGAGGCGCTGATCCCCGGGCACGTCTTCCCGGGCCAGGACGGCGGCGTCCTGGACGGTGGCGTGGCTCCGGAGCGCGGCTTCGATTTCGCCCAGCTCCAGACGGTAGCCACGCAGCTTCACCTGGAAGTCGATGCGGCCCAGGGACTCCAGCGTGCCGTCTTCCCGCCAACGGGTCTTGTCGCCGGTGCGGTACATGCGCGCGCCAGGGCCTGCTCCGAACGGGTTCGGGACGAAGCGCTCGGCGGTGAGGTGCGGGCGGTCCAGGTAGCCCCGCGCGAGCCCTTCGCCCGCGATGAACAGCTCTCCGGCCACGCCCACCGGCACTGGCTGCAGGTGCGTGTCCAGCACGTAGGTCCGCACGTTGAGCAGCGGGCCGCCCAGCGTGGGCTTCGTGCCCTGGCGGACCGCGAAGGCGGTGGCGTCGACGGTGCACTCGGTGGGCCCGTAGACGTTGAAGGTGCGCGTGCGCTCGGAGGCGGCCAGCGTGTCCCACGTGGCCTCGTCGAGGGCTTCACCGCCGGGGACCAGCAGGGTCGGGGCGTTCTCTCCCTCCAACAGGCCGGCCTGGAGCAGCAGCCGCAGCAGGGACGGGGTGCAGTCCAGTGCGGCGACCTGGTGCTGGCGCTGCCACGCCACCATCGCCTCCGCATCCACTCGCGTGGCTTCGGGGACGATGCACAGGCAGTGACCGTCCAGCAACTGGACGAGCTGTTTGACGGAGCCGTCGAACGCGAGCGGCGCGTTGACGCTGACGCGCGAGCCGGTGGGCAGGCCCTGGTAGACGGTCCGCTTCAGCGCGGCGCGCAGGTTGAGCACGGAGCCGTGCCGCACCATCACGCCCTTGGGCGTGCCGGTGGAGCCGGACGTGTAGATGACGTACGCGAGCGTCTCCGCCGTGGCGAGCGGCGCCAGGTCCTCCGCGGACAGCGTGGACCCGGGCTGCTCGCTCGCATCCAGGCTCACCACCGTGACGCCCTCGGGCTTCCAGGACGTGACGAGGCCGCGCTGCGTGAGGAGCACCGGGGCCTGGCTGTCCCGGAGCGCGAAGTCCAGGCGCTGCGTGGGCCAGGAGGGATCCAGCGGGACGTAGGCTCCGCCCGCCTTCATCACGCCGAGCGCGGCGACCACCATGTCCACCGACCGCTCGATGCGCAGCGCGACCCGGACCTCGGGCCCCACGCCCAGCGTGCGCAGGTGACGGGCGAGCTGATTGGCCCGAGCGTTGAGCTGGGCGAACGAGAGCACCGTGTCCTCGTAGCGCACGGCGGGGGCGCTCGGCGTGAGCGCGGCCTGGTGCTCGAAGGCGGCGGGGAACGTGGTCGTCGGGACCGGCTCGGCCGCGGTGTCGTTCCAGGTGTGGAGCAGTTGCTGGCGCTCATCGGGCGTCAGCAGGGACAGCTCGGAGAGGCGCACGTCCGGGCGGGTGGTGAGGGCTTCCAGCAGGGCCTGGAAGTGTCGGGCCATGCGGCTCACGGTCGCCGGTGCGAACAGCTCCGCGCTGTACTTGAGCGCGCCCATGAAGCCTTCCGGCGTCTCGCTCAGGTCCAGGGAGAGTTCGAACTTGGTGACGGGCTCGCCTTCGTCCTCGAACGCGTGCAGGGACAGCTCGGGCAGGGACAGGGGCTGGATGGGCGCGTTCTGCAGCGCGAAGAACGCCTGGAAGAGCGCGGAGCGGCCCAGGTCCCTTCGGGGCTGGAGTTCCTCGACCAGCTTCTCGAAGGGGACGTCCTGGTGCTCAAAGGCGCCGAGGGTGGACTCGCGCACCTGGGCCAGGAGCTGGCGGAAGGTGCTGGCCGCATCCACGCGAGCGCGAAGCACCAGCGTGTTGACGAAGAAGCCGATGAGGCCCTCCGTCTCCGCGTGACGGCGGCCCGCGATGGGCGTGCCCACGAGGAGGTCGTCCTGGCCGCTGTAGCGCGACAGGAGGAGCTGGAAGGCGGACAGCAACAGCATGAAGGGGGTGGAGCCTTCGCGCTGCGCCAGCGCTTCGACGGCCCGGCTCAGTTCGCGCGACAGGCGCACCGGGAACCGGGCGCCTCGACCGGAGAGCTCCGGCGGACGGGGGAAGTCGGTGGGCAGCTCCAACTGCGTGGGCGCTCCTTCCAACTGCTGCTTCCACCATGAGACCTGCCGTGCGAGCACGTCGCCCGCCAGCCACCGGCGCTGCCACGTGGCATAGCCGGCGTACTGCACGGGCAGCTCCGGCAGGGGCGAGGGCTGGCCCTGGCGGAAGGACTCGTAGAGGGCGGCCACTTCACGCACCAGCACTCCGGTGGACCAGCCGTCGGAGATGACGTGGTGCAGGTTGAGCAACAACACGTGCCGGCGTTCGGCGAGGCGCAACAAGGTTGCTCGCAGCAGCGGGCCCCGGGCGAGATCGAATGGACGGCTGGCATCTTCGCGGGCCAGTCGGCGCGCTTCACCCTCGGGGGCTTCGTGCGTGCGCAGATCCCTCATCGTGAGGGGGAACGGCGCGGGCGCGTGGATGCGCTGCACGGGCGTGCCGGCCTCATCACCCAGGGTGGTGCGCAGGGCTTCGTGGCGCCGCACCAGCTCCGTGAACGCTTGCTCCAGCACGGCTGCGTCAAGGGATCCGTCCAGCCGGAGGGCGAACGGCATGTTGTAGGCCGCGGACCCGGGGTGGAGCTGATCCAGGAACCAGAGGCGCTGCTGCGCGAAGGACAGGGGCAGGGCCTCGTCCGTCCTCGGCGTGGACGTCAGGGCGGGCAGCGCGGTGGTGGTCCCGGCCTGATCGATTCGCTGCGCGAGCTGTTCGAGGACCGGGGCTTCGAAGAGGGCGCGCAGGGGCAGCTCCACGCCGAAGGTGGAGCGGACGCGCGCCACCACCTGGGTGGCGAGGAGCGAGTGGCCTCCCAGTTCGAAGAAATGATCTTCCCGACCCACGCGCTCGACGCGGAGCACTTCGGCCCAGAGCGCGGCCAGATGCTGCTCCGTCGGCGTGCGCGGCGCGACGTAGCGCTCGCGCTGCGCGGCGCCAGCTTCCGGTGCGGGAAGGGCGTTGCGGTCCACCTTGCCGTTGGGCGTGAGCGGGAAGGCCGCGAGGGGGATGAAGACGGAAGGCACCATGTACTCCGGCAACTTCTGCTGGAGGTGGGTGCGCAGTTCGTTGGGGTTGGCGTTGGACGCGACGACGTACGCGACGAGACGCGGGTCCCCGGTGGATGAATCTCGGCGAGCGAGGACGAGTGCCTGCTGGACGGAAGGGTGCTGGCGCAGGGTGGCTTCGATTTCGCCCAGCTCGATGCGGAAGCCGCGCAGCTTCACCTGGAAGTCGGTGCGGCCCAGGTACTCCAGCTGCGCATCGGCGCGACGGCGCACGAGGTCTCCGGTGCGGTACATGCGAGCGCCGGGCGTGGAGCTGAAGGGGTCCGGGACGAAGCGCTCGGCGGTGAGGTCCGCTCGTCCGAGGTATCCGCGCGCGAGGCCGGCGCCCGCCAGGTACAGCTCCCCGGGCACGCCGATGGGCTGCGGGAAGAAATGGGGACTGAGGACGTAGGCGCTCGTCTCGGGAAGGGGCAGGCCGATGGTGGGCTCGGCGGGGCCTTCAGGGACGCGGGTGAAGGTGGAGTAGGTGGTGTCCTCGGTGGGGCCGTAGAGGTTGAGGACATGCTCGACGGAGCCGGTGGAGTAGAGGGCGCGAGCGAGGGTGCCCGGGAGGGGCTCGCCGGCGAGGTTGATGGTGCGCGCGGCGGGAGGAATGGCGCCGAGGCGCAGCAGCTCCGCGATGGCGGAGGGGACGGTGTTGATGAGCGTCACCTCGGAGGCGGCGGGCAGGCCGGCCAGCGCGAGGGCGTTGTCAGCGAGCAGGACGGCGCCACCGCAGGAGAGGGGCGCGAAGAGCTCGAAGACGGAGAGGTCGAAGCAGACGGAGGTGGCGGCGAGGGTGCCCTTGAGTTGGGCCGGGGAGAAGGTGCGAAGGGCCCAGTCGAGGAAGGCGGAGGCGCTGGCATGGGAGATGGAGACGCCCTTGGGCCTGCCAGTGGAGCCGGAGGTGTAGATGACGTAGGCGAGGTTCGCCTCGGAGACGTCGGAGTGCGGGGCGGAGGTGGGGCGCGCGGCGACGGCTTCAGGAAGCGCGTCGAGGCAGAGGGTGTCGAGCCCCTGGGTGTCGAGCTTGAGGGAGTCGAGCAGCGACTGGTGGGAGAGCAGGAGCCGTGCGCCGGAGTCCGCGAGGGTGAAGTCGAGGCGCTGACGGGGGTAGGCGGGGTCGAGGGGCACGTAGGTGCCGCCGGCCTTGAGGATGGCGAGGAGTGAGAGGAGGAGGTCCTCGGAGCGCTCGAGGCAGAGTGCGACGCGGACCTCGGGCCCGACGCCGAGGGAGCGCAGGTGGTGGGCGAGCTGGTTGGCGCGTGCATCCAGCTGGGCGTAGGAGAGGCGCCGGGTGCCGACGACGAGGGCGGTGGCGTCGGGAGTGAGAGCCGCCTGCTGGGCGACGAGGTCGTGGAGGAGGCCGCGACGCAGCTGGGTGCGCGTGTCGTTCCACTCGACGAGCAGCGTGTGCCGCTCGTCCGGCGTCAGCATCGGAAGCTGGGACAGCGGCAGCTCTGGCGCGGCGATGGCTGCATCCAGCAGCACTTGCAGGTGCGTGACCATGCGGGCCGCGGTGTCCGGTTGGAACAGGGCGGTGGCGTAGGTGAGGCTGCCCGTGAAGCCCTGCTCCTCTCGCTGGAGCGTGAGGTCCAGATCGAACTTCGCCATCCCGCTGTTGACGTCCACGGCCCGCAGGGTGAGCCCGGGCAGGGACAGCTCGGAGACCGGCGCGTTCTGCAGGACGAAGAGCACCTGGAAGAGCGGGCTGCGGCTCAGATCTCTCGCCGGATGCAGCACCTCCACCAGCTTCTCGAACGGCAGGTCCTGGTGCTCGTACGCGCCCAGCGTGGTGTCGCGCACCTGCGCCAGGAGCTGGCGGAAGCTGGCGTCGCCCTTCACGTGCGCGCGCAGCACCAGCGTGTTGACGAAGAAGCCAATCAACGCTTCGGACTCCACGTGCCGGCGACCCGCGATGGGCGAACCCACCGAGATGTCCTCCTGCCCGGAGTAGCGCTGCAACACGAGCTGCCAGGCCGCCAGCAGCACCATGAAGGGCGTGGCCCCCTCTCGCTTCGCCAGGGCCTCCACCGCGTCACTCAGCGCTCGCGGCAGGCGCACCGGCATCACCGCGCCCTGGAAGGACTGCCGCGCCGGACGCTGCTTGTCCGTGGGCAGCTCCAGGTGCGGCGAGGCTCCCGTGAGCTGTCCGCGCCAGTAGTCGAGCTGCGCGTCCAGCACCGGGCCCCGCAGCCAGTTCCGCTGCCACGCCGAGTAGTCCGCGTACTGCACCGGCAGCTCCGGCAGCGGTGAGGCGCGGCCCTGGAGGAAGGCCGCGTACAGCGCCGCGATCTCCCGAACCAGAACGCCCACGGACCAGCCGTCGGAGACGATGTGGTGGATGTTCAGCACCAGTACGTGCTCGGTGTCGCCCAGCTTCAGGAGCAGGGCGCGCAGGAGCGGCCCCTGCTCCAGGTTGAACGGACCGCGGGCCTCCGCGGTGGCGAGGCGCATGGCCTCCGCCTGACGCGAGGACGCATCGGGCAGGTGCGTCAGGTCCGTCACCGGGAGCGACAACGGCCCGGGCGCGTGGATGTCCTGGAAGGGTTCTCCCGCCTCGGTGCGGAAGGTGGTCCGCAGGGATTCGTGGCGACGCACCAGCTCCTCGAAGCTGCGCTGGAGCGCGCCCACGTCCAGCGTGCCCTCCAGCTTCAGGGCCGCGGGGATGTTGTACGTCGTGTCCGTCGGGTCCAACTGGTGGATGAACCACAGGCGCTGCTGCGCGAAGGACAGGGGAAGCACCGCGCTCCGGTCCGCGACCGCCAGCGGCGGGGCCACGAACGCCGGACGGCTGGGATCCTGGAGCGCCTGGAGACGCTGCGCGAGCGCGGCCACGGTGGGCGCCTCGAAGAGGACGCGCAGGCCCAGTTCCACACCGAAGGCCGTGCGCACGCGCGCGACGACCTGGGTGGCGCGCAGCGAGTGTCCGCCCAGCTCGAAGAAGCTGTCGTTCACGCCCACGCGATCGACGCCCAACACCTCGGTGAAGATTCCGGCGAGCGTCTGCTCGGCGGCGCCGCGCGGGGCCACGTACCGGCCTCGCTGGGTCACCTGAACCTCCGGTGCGGGCAGGGCCTTGCGGTCCGCCTTGCCGCTCTGAGTGAGCGGCAGCACGCCCAGGTGCATGAAGACCGACGGCACCATGTATTCGGGCAGGCGCTCCAGCAGGAAGGCTCGCAGCGTCGCCGCTTCCAGCGGGCCCGCGTCCCCCGTGACGTACGCCACCAGTCGCGCGTCGCCAGAGGCATCCGGGCGCACCACGGCCACGGCTTCGCGCACGCCGGGGTGCGCCTGGAGCGCGGCTTCGATTTCGCCCAGCTCGATGCGGAAGCCGCGCAGCTTCACCTGGAAGTCGGCGCGGCCCAGGTACTCCACCGTGCCGTCGGACAGCCAGCGCGCCAGGTCGCCCGTGCGGTACATGCGCGCGCCGGGCGTGGGGCTGAACGGATCCGGAATGAAGCGCTCGGCGGTCAGGTTCGGGCGGCGCCAGTAGCCCCGGCCCACCTGCACGCCCGCGAGGAACAGCTCACCGGGCACACCCACTGGCACGGGCTGGCCATGGCGGTCGAGCACGTGGAGTCGCGTGTTCGCCACGGGACGACCGATGGGCACGCGGCGCAGGTCCTCCGTGCGCGGGCAGTGCCAGTACGTGACGTCCACCGCGGCCTCGGTGGGGCCGTAGAGGTTGTGCACCTCCGCGACGGGCAGCCGCGCGTGGGCCCGGCGCACGAGGTCCGCGGGCAGGGCTTCGCCGCTGCACACCACGCGGCGCAGGTGCGTCAGGCCCTCCAGGCCCGGCTCCTCCACGAAGGCGCGCAGCATGGACGGCACGAAGTGCGCGGTGGTGATGCGCTGCTCGGCCATGAGCCGCACCAGATACGCCGGCTCCTGGTGGCCACCGGGACGCGCCACCACCAGCCGCGCTCCCGTCATCAGCGGCCAGAAGAACTCCCAGACGGACACGTCGAAGCTGAACGGCGTCTTCTGCAGCACCGTGTCTTCCGACGTGAGGCCGTACTCCTGCTGCATCCAGCGCAGGCGGTTGACGACGCCCGCGTGCGCGTTCATCGCGCCCTTCGGACGGCCCGTGCTACCCGAGGTGAAGATGACGTAGGCCAGTGAATCGGCGGTGGCGCGCGGCGCCGGAGGCGTCGTGGGGTGACGTGCGATCCGCTCCCAGCCGGTGTCCAGGCACACGACCTGGGTCCCCGAACCCTTCAGGGGCAGGTTGGAGACGAGGTGCTCCTGCACCAGCAGCACGGGGGCCGCGGTGTCCTCCAACATCCACTGGAGGCGATCGCGCGGGTAGGCCGGATCCAACGGCACGTAGGCCGCGCCCGCCTTGAGCACGCCCAGCAACGCCACGACCATCTCCAGCGAGCGTTCCAGGCACACGCCCACCAGGGACTCGGGGCCCGCTCCGAGCGAGCCCAGGTGGTGCGCGAGCTGGTTGGCCTTCGCGTCGAGCTGCGCGTAGGTGAGCTGCTGTCCCTCGAACACGACGGCGATGGCGTCCGGAGTCTTCGCGACCTGCTGCGCGAAGAGGTCGTGGATGCGCTCGCCCTGCGGATACTCCACGCGCGTGTCGTTCCAGCGCACCAGGACCTGCTGCCGCTCGTCCTCCGTGAGCAGGGGCACGCGGGAGAGGGGCAGGTCCGGCGATGCGACGACGGCCTGGGCCAGCAGGGTCAGGTGTCCGGCGAGGCGTGCGACGGTGGCCTCGTCGAAGAGGTGGGTGGCGTATTCGAGCCGGCAGTACAGGCCCGCGCGCTGTTCGTACACGTCCAGGCCCAGGTCGAACTTCGACGTGCCCGTGGGCACCTCCACCTGGCTCAACTGGAGCGACTGGGGCGCGGCGGCGTCCGAGTCGGGCGTGTTGAGGACGTTGAGCAGCACCTGCACGACCGGGGTACGGCTCTGGTCGCGCGGCACCTGGAGCACGTCCACCAGTCGCTCGAAGGGGGCCTCCTGGCGCGCGTACGCGCCCAGGGCCTGCTGCCTCACGCGGCCCACCAGCTCACGGAAGGTGGGTGCGCCCTCCAGCTTCGCGCGGAAGGCCAGCGTGTTGACGAAGCAGCCGATGAGGCCTTCCACCTCCGGCCTCGTGCGCGCGGCGATGGGCGTGCCCACCGCGAAGTCGTCCTGGTTCGCGTAGCGCCCCAGCACGGTCTGGTAGAGCGCCATCAACACCATGAACGACGTGGCGCCTTCCTTGCGCCCCAGGGCGAGCAGGGGCTCCGACACCTCCCGGGGGATGTGGAAGCGGTGCACGTCGCCCGCGTAGGACTGCACGGCGGGACGCGGCCGGTCCGTCGGCAGCTCCAGCGCGGGCACCCCGGTGAGCTGCGCCTTCCACCAGCGCAGCTGCTCATCCAACATCGCGCCTTCCAGCCACTTGCGCTGCCAGACCGCGAAGTCCGCGTACTGCACCGGCAGAGCCGGGAGCGGCGAAGGCAGGCCCGCGCCGAAGCACGCGTAGAGGACGGTCAGCTCCTGCGCGAGCACCAGCGTGCACCACGCATCGGAGACGACGTGGTGGAGCACCAGTCCCAGCACGTGCTCCTCCGCGCCCAGCCGCATCAGGCGCGCACGGACCACCGGCCCCCGCGCCAGGTCGAAGGGGATGTCCGCGAGCTGTCGGCAGCGGCGCAGCAGCTCCGCTTCGCGCTCCTCGCGCGTGTCACCCGAAATCTCCTCCAACGGCATGGGCAGGCCGCCCGTCGGCTGGACCACCTGCACCGGGCCGCCGTCGGACAGCGCGTACGTGGTGCGCAGCACTTCGTGCCGCTTCACCAGCTCGTCCAGCGCCGCCTGGAGGGCCTTCGTGTCCAGCGCGCCCGTGAGGCGGAAGTTGACGGCGTTGTT
The DNA here is from genome assembly GCF_003612125.1 of Corallococcus praedator. Taxonomy (GTDB): domain Bacteria; phylum Myxococcota; class Myxococcia; order Myxococcales; family Myxococcaceae; genus Corallococcus; species Corallococcus praedator. The sequence goes on along the minus strand of NZ_RAWI01000197.1, from coordinate 152 downwards.
GTAGGCGACGTTCGCCGGATCCAACTGCTGGAGGTACCAGAGCCGCTCCTGCGGGAAGGAGAGCGGCAGCGGCTGCGCCCTCGACGCGCGGGGGATGGGCGGAGGCGCTCCAGGCACCGACGCGGTCCGGGGCGCGGGCGGAGGTGCCTTGG
>NZ_RAWI01000196.1 GCF_003612125.1 Corallococcus praedator | reverse complement strand
GTGGGGGAGCTCATGGGCGGGGTTCCTTCCTGGCTTTCAGCGTGCGCGGCGCAGTGGGTGGACGGCGGTGGCGACGCGGGAACCGTACTCCTCATCCGCGGCACGGAAGTAGGAGATGGCGCGGGTGATGATGTCTTCACGACTCACCTGCGCGAGGCTGCCGGAGAGGTTCTCCACCCGACGCTGCTTCTGGGGCTCCGTCATCAGCCGGTAGAGGGCCCCGGCCTGCACGAAGTCGGTGTCCTCCGCGTGCTTGCCGTGGGTGGACTTCCGGGCCACCCGCCTGACGACGCTGGCGCGGAGGGTGATGGCGGCGGGCAGCGTCACGTGCTGCCCGACTCGCGGTGTCCCGGGAGAACCGTCAGGGCAGTGGGTGGCGCGGCCCTTCGCGTCGCCGGGACGAAGCGCGCGCGGGACGCGCAGCGCTTCGTCGCGAAGCAGGTCGCCACAAGTTCAGACACGAATGCAGGCGCTGGCGGCGCGCGGTTCCCGGGACCACGGTGACTCCACGTTAAGTATACATTGCGGAGAGTGCGTGGTTGGCGCGAGCATGCGGTCCGCTGCTCGCCCCCTGGCGGGCGGTCATCACCGTCAAGGAGTGTTCAGCACATGCGAATCCCCCGGACTTCCGGCCGTAGGACGCTGCTCGGAACGCTGCTGTGTACCCTTTCCCTCGTGGCCTGCGGTCCGGCCCCTGAGACTGAGCCCACCGCCGACACTCCCATGGGCACGGAGAAGCAGCCCGTCGTCTACGGAACCGACAACCGCACGGACGTGTACGCGCACGCGAACGCCACGCTGCGCGCCCGCGCTCAGCAGTCCACCGTCGCGCTGATGAACCCGTCGGACTTCAACGCGACCAACCCCAACAACGTCACCTTCAACGCGTCCACGCTGCGCTCCGCGTACAACCTCTGCACCTCCGAGCGCTTCCTGGACGACCTGACCCCGGCCTTCTGCTCCGGCACGCTCATCGACGACGACCTGGTGCTCACGGCGGGCCACTGCATCACCAGCGCGTCGGCCTGCAGCAGCACGCGCTTCGTCTTCAACTTCTACCGCACCGCCGCCGGCACGATGCAGACGGTGACGACCGCGGACATCTTCTCCTGCCAGGCGATCGTCGCGCGTCAGCAGGCCACGGTGGGCGGGCGCAACCTGGACTTCGCCATCGTCCGGTTGGATCGGCCGGCCACCCCGCGCTTCACGCCCGCCCCCATTCGCGCGGGCAACGCCGCGCTGGCCGTGGCCACCAACGTGACGGTCATCGGCTCGGGCAGCGGCATTCCCTTCAAGATCGACTCGGGCGGCGCGGTGCGTGACGCGCGCTCGGGCACGCTGGACTACTTCGTGGCCACCACGGACACGTTCGGCGGCAACTCGGGCTCGGGCGTGTACGAGAACAGCGGCTACACGGTGGCCGGCATCCTGGTGCGCGGCGAGACCGACTACAAGACCAACGGGAGCTGCAGCGTCGTCAACACCTGCACGGAGACGGGCTGCCGCGGCGAGGACATCACCTACGTGCGGCCGGCCATCGACGACTACTGCGCGGTGGCGACCAGCACGCGCCTGTGCGCGGGCTACCCGCCGCCCCCGACGCCGGTGACGTTCACCTTCACCGCCACCAACACCAACAGCGCCAACCAGAACACCGTCAACCGCAACGTCACCCTGGCCGCCGGGCAGACCCTCAAGTTCGGCACCTGCACGGTGCCGGGCTCCTCCGGCACGGGTGACACGTACCTGCGCCTGTACAACGGCACCACCCAGGCGGCCTCGAACGACGACGCCTGCGGCACGCTGTCCTACGCGAGCTTCACGGCCACCACGGCGGGCACCTACCAGATCCGCGCCGGCTGCTACTCCAACGGGAGCTGCAGCGGCACGGTGTCGTACACCATCCAGTAGCCCAGAAGGACCTGCGCGGGCGGTGGCGTCCGTCACCGTCCGCGCCGGGCTCGAGTCCCTTGAGGGATGGCCGCGAAGGGCCGGATCTCCAGCTCGGCCTCTTCTCCTCCCTACCCGGCCGCCCGGTGCCGTTCGCGCTCCGCCAGGTACAGCGCCCGCTCCTCCGCGAAGGCCTTCGCGACGCCGGGCCGCTTCAGCAGGCGCGCGAAGTAGGCGCTGAGCGCGGGCCACTTCTTCAGTTCGATGGGCGTCGCCACGCACCAGCCCAGCACCGTGACGAGGTACGCGTCCGCCACGCTGAAGCGCTCCAGGAGGAACTCACGTCCGGTGAGGTACTTCTCCAGGTAGGCGAGCCGGGCCGCTCCCTTCTCCAAAGCGTAGGCCCTCGCGCCTTCGGACGCGGTCGCGTCCAGCAGCGGGGCGAAGAGCCCCTTGTGCAGTTCGGTCCCGATGAAGGACAGCCACTGCTGGAGCCGCACGCGGCCCCGGCTGTCGCTCGGCGCGAGCTCCGCGTGGGGAAGGGCCCCGGCCATGTATTGCAGGATGGCGGCGTTCTCCGTGAGCACGTCTCCATCGTCGGTGCGCAGCGCGGGAACCAGCCCGAGCGGGTTCACTTCCCGGTAGTCGCTTCCGTCTTGCGTGCGCTTCGTCTTCGCGTCGACCTCGATGTAGGTCGCCTCCGTGCCAGCCTCGTAGAGGCAGATGCGCGTCGCGACCGAACAGGCCAGGGGAGAGAAGTAGAGCTGCATGGGATGTCCTCCAGGACGTGGAGCGGATTGCCTTCGCGGCAACGCAGGACACTCTGCTCATCCCGGGCGGATGCGTCCAACGCATCGTTGGCATAGGCTTGATGCATGGAAGACATTGCCCCTCCACCGGCCACCCGCCTGGACGTGCGCGACCTGCGCGTCGTCGTGGCCCTGGCCTCCGCTGGGACCACGGCGCGGGCCGCGGCCCTCCTGCACCTCACGCAGCCGGCGGTGAGCCGCGCGCTGCTCGCGGCAGAGGAGCGGCTGGGAGCGCGCCTCTTCGACCGGACGCCGCGGGGACTTCTGCCCACGCCCGCGGGACAGGAACTCGTCACCGGCGCGACGCGGCTGCTGGTGGCGCTGGGGGACCTGGAGCACCGCGTGCGCGCGCCGGTGACGCCGTCCGTGCGCCTCCGCCTCGTCTGCGAATGCTACACGGCCTATCACTGGCTGCCGTCCGCGCTGGTGGCGCTGCGCAAGAGCCTGCCGGGCATCCACCTGTCCCTGTCGGTGGAGCACACCCAGACCCCGGTCCCGGCCCTGGTGGCGGGGGAGCTGGACGTGGCGCTCCTCACGACCGCGCAGGTCCCGCGCACGGGCCTGGAGACGCGGGCGCTCTTCTCGGACGAGATTGTCTTCGTGGTGGCCGCGTCGCACCCGCTGGCCTCTCGCAAGACGCTCACCCGGGAGGACCTGCGCACCCACACGCTCCTGACCTCGCCGACCCCACCCGCGGAGTCGCAATGGTTCATGGCGCGGGCGTTCGGCCGCGAGCGCCCCCGCCTCCGGGTGGAGCGGCTGCCGCTCACCGAGGCCATCCTCGACGTGACCCGCGCGGGCATGGGCATCGCCGTGCTCTCCGAGTGGATCGCAACCCCGCATCTGGCCAAGGGCGACCTCGTCGTGAAGCGGCTGGCGTCAGGGCCCCTGCGAAGGCCCTGGCGGATGGCCTGGAGGCGGGAGGTCGGCGACGCCGCGGTCCGCCTCCTCTCCGCGCTGGAGGCCACGGTGCCCCGGGGGCTCGCGGTGGGCTGAGGGCGGGCGGACCTTTTCAGTGCAGTGCCTTCGCCGAGGTGACGATGCCGTCCGCATCCGCGTAGAGGTAGTGGCCCGGGGTGAAGGTGACGCCGGCGAAGCGCACCTCCACGTCGCGCTGGCCCTCGTTGCGCTTGCCGCTCTTGAGCGGATGGGTGCCCAGCGCCTTCACGCCGACGGCGGTGCGGCCCACCTCCTCCGCGTCGCGGACGCAGCCATTCACCACCACGCCCGCCCAGCCGTTCTTCTGCGCCAACGCCGCGAGCTGATCCCCCACCAGCGCGCAGCGGCGGCTGCCTCCGCCATCCACCACCAGCACGCGGCCCTGGCCGGGTTCCTCCAACGCCTTGCGGACCAGTGAGTTGTCTTCAGGCGCCCGCACGGTGCTGATGGGGCCCTGGAAGTCGCGGCGGCCGCCGTAGTCCAGGAAGCCCGGCTCGGCGACCTGGAAGTGCGCGGTGCCGGCGTGGGCGTCACAGAGGTCGGCGGTCTTGGGGGCGGTGGGGTCGCTCATGAACCGGCAGCCTGCGCGGCGCCCGTTGGGCGATGCAACCCCGGAAGCGCCGCGAGTCCGGTACACGCCACGCGAGGGGCCGACTGTCATTGCCCGTCTGGGTCCCCTGGCTTGATACTGAAATGTCCAGATGCGCTGCTCGCGGGGGAGCTCGCCCCCCCCCCAGTCGTCGCTTGGAATCGACCGCCGCGCGCCGTCCGGGTGGACGGCGCGCGGCGGGTGAAGCGGTGTTGGAGGCACCGCCTCAGTTTTCGCGCGCGAAGTTCTGGCTGTTGTTGCTGTAGGTGTTGCCGCTCTCGCTGAAGGTGGCCGCCTTGAAGACGAAGACGCCGTAGGCGGGGCTCTGCGAGATGACGGAATCGGTGAGCTGGAGCCGGCCCTGGTTCGAACCGTTTCCGCCGCCCACGGAGATGTTGGCGACGATGTCTCCGGCGTTGGTGAAGTAGTCGCAGCAGAAGTCATCCGAGCCGCCGTACTTCACGTCCGCGAAGGCGATGACGTTGTTCCCGCTGGAGGAGCGGATGGAGATGCCCTTCCAGTAGCCGGACGTCTCGGTCCTGCCCGTGAACACGATGCGGTCCGCCGCCGTGCCCCGCGCCACCAGCGAACCGTCCTGTTCGATGCGCAGGCCCGAGGACGCCTCGAACTGGAGCCGGACGCCCGGCTCGATGGTGAGCGCGCCGGTGTACGAAACCGTCGTGTCCGGGATGCCGGTGGCGATGCCGTAGGGCACGTCCAGCTTGCGCAGCGTCTGGGTCGCGCCGGAGTCCGCCGTCGGGGCCGCCAGGACGTGGACGGTGTTGTCGCCGTTGGCGGCAGGGCTCGTCGCGCTGTTGCCGGAGTAGATGCTCGCGCTGTCCAGCGCGCCCACCAGGGACATGGTCAGGCTGACAGGGGCGCCCAGGTTGCCCCGGAAGACGTTCTGCGCGAAGCCCGGCAGGCGGGCCTTGTTGAAGGCGAAGAGGCCCACCGTGCCGCTCTTCTCAATCGTCGTGTGCGTGATGCGCACCGTACTGGCGGCGTCCCGCAGGTTGGAGCCCAGCAGCACGGCGGCGCGGGCGTCCATGCCGCCGCCAGCGCCGTAGAAGAAGTCGCAGCAGAAGGCCGCTTCGCTGCCCGCGTAGGAGACGGTCACGTACTCCAGCACGTTGGCGGGGTTGTTGGACTTGAACGCGAGCCCCTTCCAGAAGCCGGGCGTCTGCGTCGTCCCCGTGAAGGTGATGGGCTTCGCCTCCGTGCCCACCGCGTTGAGGGAGCCCGTCTCCGTGATGAGCAGGCCCGCGTCGGGCCCGAAGTGGACCACCGTCCCGGGGGCGATGGTGAGCGCGCCGCTCACCTCGATGACGCCCTTCACCGAATAGGCGCAGTTGTCTTCCCCCGCCGACCAGGTCGTCGCCGCGGTCTGCTTCTCGGTGATGTCCCGGACGCAGGTGTCGCCGGGAGTGCCGTCGCCGTCGCCGGGGTCGTCCTCTCCACCACAGGCGGCCAGCACGGATGCGGCCAGCACGGGAAGGAGCCGCGAGAAACGGAGGAGCTGCTGCGCCATGGGGATACCCCGGAGGAGGTCGAGCGGGAAATGCCGCCTTCGGGGGTGATTACGCCGGCCCCCGCGCATATTCCGGCGCGCCCCGGGAAACAGCGGCGCTCAGGGCCCCACCCACCCGGTAGAGTCGCGCCTCCCCGGGGTACGCCCCCTCTTCTGGAAGCGACCATGACCGACCGAAACGCGGGCGACCGGAGGCTGGAGGTGCTGTTCCAGAACAACCGCCAGTGGGCCGCCTCGATGGTGGAGAAGGACGCCGACTTCTTCACGAAGATGGCCAGCTCCCAAGCGCCGGAGTACCTGTGGATTGGCTGCTCCGACAGCCGCGTGCCCGCCAACCAGGTCGTCAACCTGATGCCGGGCGACCTGTTCGTCCACCGCAACATCGCCAACGTGGTGGTGCACACCGACCTCAACTCGCTGTCGGTGCTGCAGTTCGCCATCGACCTGCTGGGCATCCGGCACATCATCGTCTGCGGCCACTACGGGTGCTCGGGCGTGCAGGCCGCCCTGGAGCGCCGCCGGGTGGGGCTGGCGGACAACTGGCTGCGCCACGTGCAGGACGTGCACCAGAAGCACGAGCGGTTCCTGGGCGAAGGGCTTTCGCCGAAGCTGCGGCAGGACCGGCTCTGCGAGCTGAACGTGCTGGAGCAGGTGCAGAACGTCTGTCAGACCACCATCGTGCAGGACGCGTGGCTGCGCGGGCAGGACCTCACGGTGCACGGGTGGATCTACGGCGTGGAGGACGGCCTGCTGTCCGACCTGGGCCTCACGCTCAGCGGCGTGGAGGACCTGGCGGCGAAGCTGCCCTCAAGCCTCGCGCGCTACACCTGAAGTCACGGACGGATGGCGACCTTGAGCACGCCGTCCTTCCGCTGGCTGAAGAGTTCGTAGGCGTCGCGGATGTCCTTGAGCGCGAAGCGGTGCGTGAGCAGCGGCGTGAGGTCCACGCGCTTCGCGCGCACCACCTCCATGAGCCGCCGCATGCGCTCCTTGCCGCCCGGGCAGAGCGTGGTGACGATGCGGTGGTCGCCCAGGCCGGCGGCGAACGCGTCGTAGGGCAGCTGCAGCTTGCCGGAGTACACGCCCAGGCTGGAGAGCGTGCCGCCGGGGTGCAGCGTGCGCAGCGCGCTCTCGAAGGTCTGCTGCGTTCCCAGCGCCTCGATGGCCACGTCCACGCCGCCGCCGGTGAGGCGCTTCACCTCCGCCACCACGTCCTGGTTTCGGAAGTCGATGGCCACGTCCACGCCCAGCTTGCGCGCCATGGCGAGCCGCGTCTCGTCCCCATCCACGCCGATGACGAGCGACGCGCCCATGAGCCGCGCGCCCACGGAAGCGCACAGGCCGATGGGCCCCTGCGCGAAGACCACCACCGCGTCTCCGATGCGCACGCCGCCGGACTCCGCGCCGCTGAATCCGGTGGACGCGATGTCCGCCAGCAGCAGCACCTGTTCGTCCTTCAGCTCATCCGGGATGGGCGCCAGGTTGGCCTGCGCGAAGGGCACGCGCACGTACTCCGCCTGCACGCCGTTCATCGTGTTGCCCAGGCGCCAGCCGCCCGCGGCCTCGATGCCGGAGCCGTGGCCGCACTGGGCCAGGTGGCCGCCCAGGCAGCCCCGGCACTGGCCGCACGGCGTGATGGCGCCCACCAGCACGCGGTCACCCACCTGGTAGCCGGTGACGCCCTCGCCCAATTCGTCGATGACGCCCACCATCTCATGGCCCACCGTCAGGCCCGGCTTCACCGGGTACTCGCCCTTGACGATGTGCACGTCGGTGCCGCAGATGGTCGTGAGCGTCACCCGGACCACGGCCTCGCCCGCGCGGGCCTTCGGCCGTTCGACGTCCTCCACGCCCACCTGGTTGACGCCTCGAAACACGGTTGCTCGCATCGGGTTGCCTCCTGACGCGTGCGCGCCGGATGGATCCCCACCACGGCTCATGTGGCGTCGGGCCCCCGGGGGATGCGAAGGCCGGCCACGTGGGTCCTCACGCGCGCGGCATGCGCACCGTCATCGCGGGCCGGTCGCTGCGCGCCATCACCTGCTGGGCCACCGAGCCCAGGATGACCCGGCTCACGCCACCCCGGCCGTGCGTTCCCAGGCAGAGCAGGTCCACGCAGTACCGCTCCGCGGCCTGGGTGATGACCCCCGCCACGTCGTCGCCGGTCAGCACCGACAGCTCCACCCGATGGTCCCCGTCGTGCTCCGAGCGGGGCACGCGCAGCTCCAACTGGCGCCGGGCCTCCTGGAGTTGTTCGGGCGTGGCCCGGGCGGGTTGGACGTGCAGCAGGTGCACCGTGCCCCCGGGAGGCGTCAGCGCGAAGGCATACGCGATGGCGCGGTCCCCGGCCGCCAGGAAGTCCGTGGTCGCCAGCACCGTGCGCACCCGGGGCGGCTCCTCCGCCAGCCCCTCTTCGGAGGCGGGCACGGGCACGCTCACCACCGACATGGGGGCCAGTCGCCGGGCGTGGTGCGACACGCTCCACAGCTTCGCGAGCGCCTTGCGGTGGTGCGTGCCCACCACCAGCAGGTCCACCTGCTCATCCGTGGCCATCGCGACCAGGTGATCCGCGATGCGGCCCAGGCCCGGCTCCAGCCGCACGCGCACCGTCACGCCCTCACCGCGCACCGGCTCCAGCAGGGTGGACACCTCCCGCGTCAGGGCTTCGCGCAGCTCGGCCGACACGTCCTTGTAGCTGTGCGGGTGCACCAGCCCCAGGCGCTCCGCTTCCTCGGAGGCCCAGAACACCCGGCCGCCCACCACCTCCAGCGCTCCGAACCGCGCGAGCCCCTTCACCCAGTCCCGCGCGGCCTCGGAAGGCCGCGAGCGGTCCACGCCCAGCATCACCCGCAGGGGCCGCCCGTCACGCGCCCACGCCTCCAGGGCGGTGCCTTCCCGGACGACCAGGAGGGGCACCTCCAGGGCCTGCGCCATCCGGTCGACCGTGCCCCCCAGGCCCAGGAAGGGCGTGTCCTTCCGGGGCGCGGCGACCACCACCCCCTGGAGGCCGCGCTGCGCCACCAGCTCCGCCAGGGCCTTCTCCGGCTCGCCCGAGAGCAGGACGCGGTCCACGGCCACGCCCCCCAGCGCTTCCAGCCGCCGGCCTTCCTCCAGCAACGCGGCCTGCGTGGCCTCCCAGACGGGCTGACCGAGCGTCCGCACGGCGTTGCCGGGAAGCACGTGGACCAGGCACAGGGCGACGCCCATCCGCCGGGCGAGGAGGACCGCCGTCTCTCCAGCACTCCGGGATGTGTCGGTGAGCAGGGTGGCGCAGGCGATGGTCATGGAAGGCCCTCCACGAGGCGGATGTCTTGAAGCTAGCCATCCCCGGGAGCCTCCATCGCGAGAGGGCCGGGAGGCACGGGCGCTTGCCGGGCCTCCTGCATGGAGGGGACGCTCGCGACGTCAGGCGGGCAGACGGGCCCGGTCCTGGGGGAGGGAATCATCCCGGTCGGAGCGCCGGGTGCTTCGCGAGCGCAGCCACTTCTCCAGCCCCACGACGGGCAGCACCACGGCGCCGGCCAGCACGGAGCGGGCGATGGCGCCGGGCGACAGCGGCGCGGTGCCGAAGAGGCGCTGGAAGAAGGGCACGTACATGAACGCGGCCTGGAGCAGCACCAGCGTGGCGATGCCCACGAAGATGGTGCGGTTGCTGAACAGGCCCACCTCGCGCATCGAACCGCTCAGCGTGCGGCACAGCCACAGGTAGAAGATTTGAAAGCTGATGACGGTGTTGACCGCCATCGTCTGGGCCTCGGCCAGGGGCCGTGGGTCCATCGCGGCGTGGGCCCCTCCCTGACGTGAGAACTCCCAGAGGAACAGGCCAATGGCCCCCGCCGCCATCAGCAGCGCGACCAGCCCCGTGCGCATCACCACGAAGCGGTTGAGCACCGGGGCATCGGGAGGGCGGGGGGGGCGGCACATGACGTGGCGCTCGCGGGCCTCGAAGGCGAGCGGCAGCGCCAGCGTGACGGTGGCCACCAGGTTGATCCACAGAAGCTGCGTGGGGCGCATGGCCATCAGCGGCACGTGCACGCCCGCGGCCTGCTGGATGGGAAAGAAGGCCACGCCCATGAGGAGGATGAGGGCGAGCCCCAGGTTGGTGGGCAGCACGAAGGCCAGGGACTTCATGAGGTTGTCGTAGACGCGGCGGCCCTCCTCCACGGCGGAGACGATGGTGGCGAAGTTGTCATCCGTCAGCACCAGGTCCGCCGCCTCGCGGGACACCGCCGTGCCGGTGATGCCCATGGCCACGCCGATGTTCGCCTGCTTGAGCGAGGGGGCGTCGTTGACGCCGTCGCCCGTCATCGCCACCACGTGTCCCTGGGCCTGGAGCGCGCGCACCAGGCGCAGCTTGTGTTCGGGGGCCACGCGCGCGAACACGTTCGTGTCCATCACCGCCCGGGCCAGGTCCGCGTCGTCCAGCTCCGACAGGCGCGCGCCCGTGAGGCCCGGATGCCCCGGGGTGTGGAGGCCCAACTGGAGGCCAATGGCCTCCGCCGTGGCCAGGTGGTCCCCGGTCATCATCTTCACGCGGATGCCGGCGGTGTGGCAGCCCTTCACCGCCTCCACGGCCTCCTCGCGGGGCGGGTCGATCATCCCCTGCAGGCCCAGCAGCGTGAAGCCGTCCTCCGCGTCGCGAAGCTGGAGGGCCGTGGCCCCGGGGGCGTCCTTGCGCGCGACCGCGAGCACGCGCATCCCCTGGCGCGCCATGCGCTCGACCTGCGCCAGCACGCCGTCCGCGTCCTCCTTCGGCGTGCAGCGGCGCAGCACCACCTCCGGCGCGCCCTTGATGAAGATGAACAGGTCGCGGCCGTCCGCCCCGTTCGCGTGGAGCGTGGCCATGAACTGTTGTTCCGACTCGAAGGGGATGGCGTCCAGGCGGGGATGGCGCGCGCGCAGGTCGCTCACGCCCAGGCCCACCTTCTCCGCGGCGACCAGCAGCGCGCCCTCGGTGGGGTCTCCGGTCATCCGCCAGCGCCCGTCCTGGGCCTGGAGCGTGGCCTCGTTGCACAGCACGCCCGCGAGCAGCAGCGCGCGCACGTCGTCGGGCGGCGCGTCCTGGGGCTGCCCCTCCCGCAGGAGCTGTCCCTCGGGGTCATAGCCCACGCCGGTGAGCGCGTAGTGTTCGCGCGGGGTCCACAGCGCGCGCACGGTCATCTCATTGCGGGTGAGGGTGCCCGTCTTGTCCGTGCAGATGACGGTGGTGCTGCCCAGCGTCTCCACCGCGGGCAGCTTGCGGATGACGGCGCGGCGGGTCGCCATGCGTTGCACGCCAATGGCCAGCGCGATGGTGACGATGGCCGGCAGCCCTTCTGGGATGGCGGCCACCGCCAGGGTGATGGACACCAGCACGGCGTCGCTGAACATGTACCCGCGCCCGAGCCCCACGCCCAGCAGCACGGCGGACAGCACGACGATGCCTAGCGTGATGATGCGCCCCAGCCGCGCCAGCTCCCGCGTGAGCGGCGTGGTCAGGTCGGCGGCCTGCGCCAGCAGGTGGGAGATGCGGCCCAGCTCGGTGGCGCTCCCGGTGGCGACCACCACCGCGGTCGTCGTGCCGGAGGTCACCAGGGTGCCTCCGAACGCGAGGCTCGCCCGGTCCCCCAGCTCCGCATCCCCGGCGACGGCCGCGACGTGCTTGCTGGAGGGGACGGACTCCCCGGTGAGGGCGGCCTCCTCCACCTGGAGGTTGCGGGAGCGCAGCAGGCGCAGGTCCGCGGGCACGCGGTCGCCGGACGCCAGTCGCACGACGTCGCCGGGCACCAGCTTCGACGCGGGCAGGGCCACCTGTCGGCCGTCGCGCATCACGGTGGTGGACTCCGGCACCATGTGGCCCAGCGCTTCGATGGCCTTGCCCGCGCGGTACTCCTGCACGAAGCCGATGAGCGTGTTGAGCACCACGACGGCGGCCACCACCAGCCCGTCGGTCACCTTGCCCAGCAGGATGGCCAGCACCGCGGAGGCGATGAGCACCCAGATGAGCGGGCTGTTGATCTGCCGCCACAACAGCTTCCACGCGCTTTCGGCGCGCTCGCGCTTCAGCTCGTTGGGGCCGAAGCGTGCGAGGCGTTCCCGGGCCGCCTCCTCCGTGAGCCCCGCCTCGGTGCTGCCCAGCCGCTCCAGCACCGCCTCGGCAGGCAGGGCATGCCAGGGCACGGGCGGGGCCACATCACCCTGGATGCCCTGCTGCTTCCCGGTGCGTGGCCCCTGCTGCATGGCGTGCCTCCCGGAAGGAAGGTGGCAATGCCGGGGCCACCAGACCCCGGAAGGCCGCCGTCGGGCCGCCGGCAAGCAAGCCCGGCCGCCCTGGCTTCTTCAGGCGGAGCGGGTCAGGGCGGAGACAGGAAGCAAGCAGGCGGAAGGAGCGAGCGGGTGTCCTCCAGGGCACCTCCGGGGGCGACCGCCGCCCGACCCCGGGGCCGGCAATCTCCCTTTGAAATTCGGAGCGCCTTCCCGTAGTTTCCCCCGCGACTTCGAGGAGCGTTGCGAGGCCCTCCCGGCCCCAGGCTCGAAGCCGACTGACCCAACGGCGCTCACCTGTACGCGTTTCTGGCGAGGGTGAGTCCGGCCGAAGGGCCTGATGTCTTCTCTCGCCAGGACGGCGCGCCACCTGGACCCGGAGCCATTCCATGACCGCAGCCACCCCGCAGAAGAAGCAGGATTACGCCGTCGCCGACCTCAAGCTCGCCAGCTGGGGCCGCAAGGAGATCCGCATCGCCGAGAGCGAGATGCCCGCGCTCATGGCCATCCGGGACGAGTACGCCAAGCAGCAGCCCCTGAAGGGCGCTCGCGTGACGGGCTCGTTGCACATGACCATCCAGACGGCCGTGCTGGTGGAGACCCTCCAGGCGCTCGGCGCGGAAGTCCGCTGGGCGTCCTGCAACATCTTCTCCACCCAGGACCACGCGGCCGCCGCGCTGGTGGAGGCCGGCACGCCGGTGTTCGCGCACAAGGGCGAGTCCCTCAAGGAGTACTGGGACTTCACCCACCGCATCTTCGAGTTCGGCCCCGCCGGCAGCGACCACGAGGGTCCGAACATGATCCTCGACGACGGTGGTGACGCGACCCTGCTCATGCACCTGGGCAAGCGCGCGGAGAAGGACCTGGGCGTCATCTCCAAGCCCGAGAGCGAGGAGGAGCGTGAGCTGTACGCCTCCATCAAGGCCAAGCTCGCGGAAGACGCGACCTGGTACACGCGCAAGAGCGCGAAGATTCTGGGCGTCACCGAGGAGACCACCACGGGCGTGCACCGCCTGCAGGAGATGTCCGTCAAGGGCACGCTCCTGTTCCGCGCCATCAACGTCAACGACAGCGTGACGAAGAGCAAGTTCGACAACCTGTACGGCTGCCGCGAGTCGCTGGTGGACGGCATCAAGCGCGCCACGGACGTGATGATCGCCGGGAAGATCGCCGTCGTCGCCGGCTACGGCGACGTGGGCAAGGGCTCCGCGCAGGCGCTGCGCGCGCTGTCCGCCCAGGTGTGGGTGACGGAGATCGACCCCATCTGCGCCCTGCAGGCCGCGATGGAGGGCTACCGGGTCGTGACCATGGACTACGCCGCGGACAAGGCGGACATCTTCGTCACCGCGACGGGCAACAAGAGCGTCATCACCCACGCGCACATGGCCAAGATGAAGGACCAGGCCATCGTCTGCAACATTGGCCACTTCGACAATGAGATCGAGGTCGCCTCCCTGGAGAAGTACCAGTGGGAGGAGATCAAGCCCCAGGTCGACCACGTCATCTTCCCGGACAACAAGCGCATCATCCTGCTCGCCAAGGGCCGCCTGGTGAACCTGGGCTGTGGCACCGGCCACCCCAGCTACGTGATGTCCAGCTCCTTCGCGAACCAGACCATCGCGCAGATCGAGCTGTACTCGCACAGCGACAAGTACCAGGTGGGCAAGGTCTACGTGCTGCCCAAGCACCTGGATGAGAAGGTCGCCCGGCTCCAGCTCAAGAAGCTCAACGCGCAGCTCACCGAGCTGACGCCGGAGCAGGCCCACTACATCGGCGTGGAGAAGTCCGGTCCCTACAAGCAGGACACGTACCGCTACTAAGCGCGTCCGGCTTCCGTGACACCCGGGGCACCGTGGGCAATTCGCCCGCGGTGCCCTTCGTCATTCCAAAGGCACGGCTTCAGAACAGGCGGTTGAGGCCGTTGAGCGCGGCGACGCGGTAGGCCTCCGCCATGGTGGGGTAGTTGAACGTGGTGTTGATGAAGTAGTCGATGCTGTTGCCCGGCCCTTCCTGCGCCATGATGGCCTGGCCGATGTGGATGATTTCGGAGGCGTTGTCCCCGAAGCAGTGGATGCCCAATATCTCCCGGGTCTCCCGCTGGAAGAGCAGCTTCAACATGCCCACGGTGCGGCCGGTAATCTGGGCGCGCGCCAGGCTCTTGAAGAAGGCGTGGCCGACTTCGTAGGGGACGCCCGCCTGGGTGAGCTCGCGCTCGGTGCGGCCCAGGCTGCTGATTTCGGGGCTGGTGTAGATGCCGGTGGGGATGTCCTTGACCAGCTTGTGCTCCAGCCGTCCCTCCACGATGTGCGTGGCGGCGAAGCGGCCCTGGTCATAGGAGGCGCTGGCCAGGGACGGGGCGCCCACCACGTCCCCCACCGCGTAGATGTGCGGCACGGACGTCTGGTACGCGTCGTTGACCTGGATGCAGCCGCGTGAATCCACCGCGATGCCCAGCGCCTCCAGGCCCAGGTCCTGGCTGTTGCCGGAGCGGCCGTTGGCCCAGAGGAAGACGTCCGCCTTGAGCCGCTTGCCGCTCTTCAGGTGCAGCACCACGCCGTCATCGTGGGCCTCCACCTGCGTCATCTCCTCCTGGTGGCGGATGAGCACGCCCTGCTCGCGCAGGTGGTAGGAGAGCGCGTCGGAGATCTCGTCGTCCAGGAAGGACAGCAGCCGGTCGCGCGTGTTCACCAGGTCCACCTTCACGCCGAGCATCCGGAACATGGAGGCGTACTCGCAGCCGATGACGCCCGCGCCGTAGATGATCATCGACAGCGGGGACTCGCGCAGCCGCAGGATGGTGTCCGAGTCGAAGATGCGCGGGTGGCGGAAGTCCACGCCCTTGGGATGGTAGGGCCGGGAGCCGGTGGCCACGACGAAGGCCCCGGCCGTCATCAGCTCCACGGAGCCGCGCGGCTCCGTCACCTCCACCGTGTGCGCGTCCCGGAAGCGCGCGCGGCCCACCACCAGCTCCACGCGGTTGCGCTCGTAGAAGGTGCTGCGCAGCTGCACCTGCTTGGACACCACCGTGCTGGCGGCGCGCATCATGTCCTTGAGCGTGGTGTGCCGCGCCAACTCCGCCCGCAGCTCCGGGTGGTCCTGCTGCACGTCCATGAGGCGCTGGATGGCGTGGCGCAGCGCCTTGGAGGGGATGGTGGCCGTGTGGGTGCAGGCGCCGCCCACCAGGGGGCTCTGCTCCACGGAGCACACCCGGCGGCCGGACTTCACCGCCTTCATCGAAGCGCCTTCACCGCCCGGACCGGAGCCGAGGACCACCACGTCGAACTGCCGAGCACTCATGGGGCCGGAGTGTTTCCCCACCCCGGCCCCGAGGAAAGAAAGCTGCCTCGGGGCCGAGCCTGCCTGCTTCCTCAGGGCGAGTAGACGGCCTTCAACTGCACGCCGGCGTAGTCGGCGTAGCCCCGGAGCATCACGTGGTAGACGCCCGCGGACGGGGCCGTGATGCGGCACTGCTCGTTGTTCCCGCCCAGGTAGCCCCGGCAGTCGTAGAAGATTTCCGTCGGCTGCGTGTCCTTGCGGACGTACAGGTCGGAGTCACCCGTACCGCCGGTGGTGGTCACGTCCAGGTAGGACTGGCCCGACGGCACGACGAGGGTCCAGTAGCTCAGGGAGCCTGCCACGCCCGACAGGTTGGACACCGGCTGGTTGTTGCCCAGCACCGTGCCCCCGCCGCCGCTTCCGGGCGTATAGACGCCGCGCAGGCTTACCCCGGAGAGCGTCCCGGACGAGGACGCGTTGTAGACGCGCACGTGCCAGACGCCCGCCGCCGGCGAGTTGACGGTGCAGGTCTGCGCGGAGCCGGAGCCCAGCGTGGAGGCGCAGTCGTAGGACGCAGGCGTGGGCGCGCTGTCGCGCTTCACGTAGAGGTGCCCCATGCCGTCGTAGCCCGACGACGACGTGAACACGACCTTGGTCGCCCCCGGCGGCACGGTGAGGGTGTAGTCACAGGAGAGGCTGCCGGCGGCGGCCCCCACGTTGTTCACGGGCGTGTTGTTGACGAGCGCGCTGGTGGTGGTGCAGCCCGGGTAGCCGGTGATGGAGTAGCTGGCCGTCAGGCTCGCTCCGGAGAAGGTGCCCTGGCCATACATCCGCGCGTAGTAGATGCCGGACTGGGCCGCGGGCACGGTGCAGGTCTCCGTGTTGGAGTAGCCCGAGGACTTGCAGTCGTACGTGGACTCGTTCGGTGAGGAGCCCCGGCGCACGTACAGGTCGCCGTTGCCGGTGCCCCCGCCGGTGACGAACTGCACGCTCGTCACGCCCGTGGGGATGTAGAACAGGTAGATGCAGGACCAGCTCCCCGCCGACGTCCCGATGTTGCCCACCGGCACGCCGTTGGTCAGGGTCGTCGTGCTGGTGCAGCCCGCCGAACCCGACGGCGTGTAGGCGCCCGTCAGGCGCAGGTTGGAGAACGCGGAGAAGCCGTAGACCTTCACGTAGTACGTGCCGGCCTGGGCGGTATTGATGAGGCAGGACTCCGAGCTGCTGCTGCCATTGGAAAGACAGTCATACGCGCCCAGGTTGGGCTCCGCGCCATACTTCACATACAGGTCCGCGTCTCCCGACCCCACGGCGGTGTCGAAGCGGAGGTTCACCGCACCCGCCGGAACGGTCAGCGTATAGGTGCAGGACCACTCACCGGTGTTCGCGCTCAGGCCGTTCACCGGGGTGTTGCTGGTGAGCGGAATCGGCCCGGTGCAACCCGCGAACGCGAGGACCCGCTCCGTCGGAGGCGGGCCCTTCTCCTTCACCGGGGCCTGCTCCTCTTCCACTCCGTTTTCGAGGGGCGCTTCCAGCTCCGCTCCGCAGCCCGTCAGTGCCACCGTCAGCCATGCGGCGGCGAATGCCTTCCATGCAAGACGCTTCAAGTGTTGCTCCTTTATTGAGGATTCGTTGCGCCCGAGGCCGCGAAAAACTGTCGCCGCAAGCCTTCGGACAAGGAGCAACCTAGCAGTCGTGTCTGACATGGATTCGCACCCGGAGTGGGTGGACTCCGGCGCGGCTCAGGGCGCGAGGAACAGGCTCGCGCCGCTCGCGAGGCGCTTGCTGACGGCGCGTGTGTCCAACTGGATGAGGGCCTCGGGCGACTCCTCCGCCTGCTCCTCCGGAGAGAGCGAATCCCATTCCTCGGTGTCGAGCACCTCCGGCACCACGAGCGTGCGCAGGTCGGGCTGCTTCGGGGGCTTGATGGGCGTGCGCCCGTGCATCACGTAGTGCGTGAGGTGCTTTGCGCGCAGCAGGGACGGGTCGCCAAAGAGGGTGAGCCACGCGCCCGAACCGGAGTCGAGCAGCTCCGCCTCCACGGCGCCCGCCACGTACGCGATGCTGTCCGCGGCGCGGGTGACAAGCGCTTCCTTCACACGCAGCGTGCCGGTGCACACGAACGAGAACCCGACGCCCACGTAGAGGTTGCGGCAGGTGACGTCGCCGAACACGATGAGGACGCCCTCGTCGTGCTTGCCGGTGGTCACCAGGACGTTGCCGTCGACCTCCAGGGGGCCCATCACCAGGGTGTATGGATTGGACGGCTTCCACGTCGCGGGGTCTGACTGCTTCACCTGCGCGAGTTCGTCCCACGGTGCTTCCACGTCGAGCGTGAGCAGGTCCCTGACGAACTTCTGGAGCTGCTCCGGGGCCGTCTGGAGTTGGGGCGGAGGGG
>NZ_RAWI01000195.1 GCF_003612125.1 Corallococcus praedator | reverse complement strand
CCCGCGAGCAGCAGCGCCCGGGCCGCGTCGAGGATCTCCGCCGACACCGCCTGCGAGCCGGTGGCCCTGGCGAGCGTCATCGCGCCGAAGCACAGCGCCACCGTCGCGAGCATCTGCTGCCGGGGCGTCGCGCCCTCCCGCGCCGGAAGCTGGCCCTGCGCCGCGCGCACCAGCTCCTCCAGACCCTGGCTGAACGAGGCCTGCACCTCCGGCGGCGCGCGCGTCAGGTCCGACAGGAGCGACGGCATCATGCAGCTCGTCTGTCCCGTGTCCCGGTTGTAGAGGCTCAGGTAACGGCGCGCGAAATGGTCCAGGAACGCCGGCCCCCGCAACCCCTCCATCCCCGCGAGCCAGCGCATCTGCCGCTCCTGCATGAACGCCCGCAGCGACTCCGCGAGCAGCGCCTCCTTGGACGTGAAGTGGGCGTAGAAGCCGCCCACCGTCAGCCCTGCGGCGCGCATCACGCGCTCCACGCTCGCCCCGCTGAAGCCCTCCGCGCGGAACAGCTTCTCCGCCGCCGCCAGGATGCGCGCGTGCGTGGCCTGCTTGTGCTCGGCGGTGTAGCGCATCGTCCGCTCCTACTCCTTCGCGCCCGAACCCGGCGGGCGGAAGATCATGCACGTCGTGGTGCCGTGCGCGTAGAGGTTGCCCTGTGCGTCCACCAGCCGCCCCTGCGCCGTCGCCACCCTGCCCCCCAGGTGGATGACCTCTCCCTTGCAGAACAGCTGCCCGGAGTCGTGCGCCACGCCCTTCACGTAGTTCACGTGCAGCTCCAGCGTCGTGTACCCCACGCCCATCGGCAGCATCGTGTGGATGGCGCACCCCATCGCGGAGTCCATCAGCGTGGCCGCCAATCCCCCGTGCACCATGCCGATGGGGTTGTAGTGGTGCTCGCCCGGCTGCACCGCGAACACCACCCTGCCCTCCTCCACCTCCACGGGCGAGAAGCCCATCAGCTCCGCGATGGGCGGCCCCGGCAGTTCACCCTTCTGGATGGCGCGCAGGTACTCCAGCCCCGACATCTTCTTCGCCGCCGAAGCGCCCTCCCGGGGGTCCCTCCACGTCACCGTCCGCGTCCGCGGGTTCACGGCCTGCTCGCTCATCGAAGGCTCCTCACCGGTTGAATGACCACCATCATTCCATCCGCCGCCCGGACGCCTGCTCATGGCTTTCATCCAGGTATCTCGGACTTGAAGTCATGGAAGGATGACCGTAATACCATCCCGTTGAGCGACTGGGGTCAAGGAGCATTCCATGGAGCAGCGGCGCGTCGTGGTGACGGGAATGGGGCTCATCAGCCCGTGTGGCACCGGGGTGGAGAAGAGCTGGGAGGGGCTGATCAATGGCCGCAGCGGCGTGGGGCCCATCACCCTGTTCGACGCCAGCCAGCTCGCCTGCCGGTTCGCCGGCGAGGTGAAGGACTTCAACCCGGAGGACTACATCGAACGGCGCGAGGTGCGGCGCATGGACCGCTTCGCGCAGTTCGCGGTGGCGGCGGCGGACATGGCGCTCGCGGACTCGGGCCTCAAGATCACGCCGGAGAACGCGGAGCGCGTGGCGGCCATCATCGGCTCCGGCATCGGCGGCATCGCCAGCATGGAGGAGACGTACAAGAAGGCCCTGGAGAAGGGGCCGGACCGCATCAGCCCGTTCTTCATCCTCCAGATGATCATCAACCTGGCGCCCGGCTACGTCACCATGCGCCACGGCATCAAGGGCCCGTCCTGGTCCACCAACTCCGCGTGCTCCACCAGCGCCCACGCCATTGGCGAAGCGATGCGCGGCATCCAGCGCGGTGAGTTCGACGCGGCGGTGGCGGGCGGCGCGGAGGCCCCCATCTCCCTGCTGGGCATCGGGGGCTTCGCCGCGATGAAGGCCCTGTCCACGCGCAACGACGCCCCCCAGGCCGCCAGCCGCCCGTTCGACAAGGACCGCGACGGCTTCGTGCTCGCGGAGGGCGCGGGCATCCTCATCCTGGAGGAGTACGAATCCGCCCGCGCGAGAGGCGCCCGCATCCTCGCGGAGCTGGTGGGCTATGGCGCCAGCTCCGACGCCCACCACGTCACCGCCCCCGCCCCTGAACACGAGGGCGCCCAGCGTGCCATGAAGGCGGCCCTGAAGGACTCGCGCCTGTCACCGGGCGACATCGGCTACCTCAACGCGCACGGCACCTCCACGGAGATTGGCGACCTGCTGGAGATGCAGGGCATCGCGCGCGTGTTCGGCGACGCGGCCTCCCAACTGGCCATCTCCTCCACCAAGTCCATGACGGGGCACATGAACGGCGCGGCCGGCGCCGCCGAGGCCGTCATCAGCATCCTGGCCCTCACCCGGGGCGTGCTGCCGCCCACCATCAACCTGGAGCACCAGGACCCGCGCATCTCCCTGGACTGCATCCCCAACGTCGCCCGCGAGAAGCGCGTGGACGCCGTGATGAGCAACTCCTTCGGCTTCGGCGGCACCAACGTGGCCCTCGTCTTCCGCCGCGCGCCGGACGCCCCGTAACCCTTTGTAAAAAAGCGCCCGCCGGTTTACTGACTTTTCCCCAGTTCCGCCGCACCGCGTTGGTAAACGGTTGACAACGTGCGGCACCGGCGAACGTTCCGCATCCCCACGACGCCTGAAAGCGCCGTAATTCCATGGGGTTATGTCCACCCCCGGCCAGGAGGGAGGCAGTCAACCCTCCGCGCGTCGCCTGCGGGACAGCGCTCCGATGGATCGGAAACGTTTATTGCAAATCGGTAAATCGATTTGCAGAGTGGATCCAGAGACCCGGTGCCGGACACGTCCTTTGACGCGGCCCGCCGGTGGCTGGAGCCATGAACAACGACAACGCTCTGAACGCGAACGTGGGGCTGAAGCTTCGAGGCCTGCGGTTGCAGCGCAACATCAAGCAGGCGGACGCGGCCAAGGACCTGGGCGTGTCCCCCGCGTACCTGAACCTCATCGAAAAGGGCAAGCGGGTGATGCCCTTCCCGCTGCTCTGGAAGGCGCTGCGCTACTTCGAACAGGACCCCGAGCAGTTCATGTCCACGCTGGGCGAGGGCCGCGTGGACGAGGCCCTGGCGAAGCTCCTGGACGAACCGCTGCTCAAGAGCCTGGACATCGACTCGGAGTCGCTCCAGTCGCTGTCCGCCGAACCGAAGCTCGCGGGCACCGTCGCCGCGCTCTTCAACCTCTACAAGAACACGCGCACGCAGTTGGAGAACGTGCTCGCGCAGCTCAACGTGGAGGAGCGCACCCGCACGCAGGGTTCGCCGTCCGGCAACGGCCTGGGCAACACGCCGGGCGTGCGCTTCGACTACTCGCCCTTCGACGAGGTCAGCGACTTCCTGGAGAAGCACCGCAACTACTTCCCGGAGCTGGAGGAGCAGGCCGAGGGGCTGCGCCGCGACTTCGGCCTGGAGCAGCAGATCACGAGCAGCCAGCTCACCCGCATGCTGGAGGAGCGCTTCGACTACCGGGTGCGCATCGAGCGCGCCACCAGCGGCTCGTCCGTGGTGCGCCGGCTGGACCTGGACGCGCGCACGCTCACGCTGTCGCCGGACCTCACCGAACAGCCCCTGAAGTTCCAGATCGCCGCCTCCATCGGCCTGATGGTGATGGACCGCGAGAAGCTGGTGGAGCGCATCCTGGGCGCCGGGCGCATGCGGCACGGGGAGACGGAGCGGCTCATCAAGGTCAACCTGGCGAACTACTTCGCCGGCGCGCTGATGCTGCCCTACAGCGAGTTCTTCAAGGAGGTGCAGCGCACGCGCTACGACGTGGAGCTGCTCTCCAACGTGTTCGGCACCACGTACGAGACGGTGGCCCACCGCATCTGCAACCTGTCCGACCCCAAGC
This sequence comes from Corallococcus praedator, assembly GCF_003612125.1. Lineage (GTDB taxonomy): Bacteria > Myxococcota > Myxococcia > Myxococcales > Myxococcaceae > Corallococcus > Corallococcus praedator. Next base: position 13,834 of record NZ_RAWI01000195.1, on the reverse strand, counting down.
GCCAGGGCCTGCCCTTCCACTTCCTGCGCGCGGACATCGCCGGCAACATCTCCAAGCGCTACAGCGGCACCGGCATCCGCTTCGCGTCAGGCGGCGGCAGCTGCGCGAAGTGGGCGGTGCACCTGGCGTTCCTCAACCCGTCCCAGATTACGCGGCAGTACTCCATCATGCCGGATGGGACGACGTACTTCTGCTTCGCCAAGGTGCAGCTGCAGCCCATCGAGGGCTCCATCGTGAAGGGCACCGCGTACTCCATCGGCCTGGGGACGCACGCGGAGAACGCCAAGTACCTGGCGTACGGCCTGCCCACCAACGACCTGCGCAAGGACGCCATCCCCAGCGGCATCTCCTGCCGCTTCTGCGAGCGCACCGACTGCAACCAGCGCGCGGCCGCCAGCTACCGCTTCGCCTTCGCCTTCGACGAGTACACGAAGAAGGACTGCTTCTTCTCCCCGCTGCTCGTCCACGAGAAGGAGAAGGGCGAGCGCAACGGCAATCACGACCCGCTGGATAACGACGCTGACGGGAGCGAGAAGCACGATTCGTTGGACAGGGGCGCCCGCCGCCGCAAGGGTCACGAGAACTGACATGCATCCGCCCGACACCGCCGAACGCGCCCACATCACCGAAGCCATCCAGAAGCAGCAGAACGCGCTCGCCTCCCTGCGCATCACCGGCTCCCCGTCCGAAGTGGGCCAGGGCCTGGTGTCGCTCGCGGAGCTGCACGGGATGCTGGAAGAGCACGCCGCCAGCCGTGAGCACTACGAGGAGGCCCTGGGCTTCTTCAAGACGGCGGGCAACAAGCCCGGGCAGGCGCAGGCCCTCTTCGGGTTGGGCGTGGTGAAGGCCTACTTCGAGGATCACCGGGGCGCCATCGAGCACATGGCCGTGGCCGCCCTGCTCTTCAACGAGGCCCGCGACCGCGACGGCGAGGCGCTCACCCGCGCCTGCATCGGAGAGTCCCTGCGCGCCCTGGGCGAGTCCGACGCCGCCGAGGAGAAGTACCAGGAGGCGCTCATCCTCTTCCGCCAGACGCGCAACACGGAGCGCATGGCGCGGCTGCTCCTGGACATTGGCGATCTGCGCATGGCGAAGGCGGAGTACGAGCCCGCGCGCAAGCGATTCCTGGAGGCCGTGCCGCTCCTGGAGCAGGGCGAGGATCCGGACGCGCTCGCGCTGGGCCACCTGCTGCTGGGCGAGTCCGAGGGCCTGCTGGGCCACCACGACAACGCGCGGCCCCACCTGCTGCGCGCCGTGGAGGCGTACGCGGAGCTGCACGACCACGTCTACGAGGCCCGCGCCCGGTGGGACCTGGGGCTGTCCTGCTACTACCTGCAGGACTTCGCCGCGGCCCGCGAGCAGTTCGAGGCGGTGATTCCGCTGTACGAGGAGCAGGGCCTTCGCGACGACGTGGCCAAGGTGAAGAACGTCCTTGCGCACTTCACCGCGCGCGGCGTGTAGCCACACCGCGCGCGGTCTTCTTCGCGTGCCTCAGGCCTGGAAGCCCGCGCCCACCGCCAACGCCAGCAGGCACAGCACCCCCGCGGCGATGGCGGTGTAGCGCCACTCGCCGCGCAGGCCCAGCAGCGTGCCGGCCATCGCCAGTCGCGCCACCGGCGTCACCAGCAGCATGGACGCAGCGCCCTTGCGCAACAGGTCGATGGCCACGTGCACGGACTCGCCGCGGGGCAGCAGCTCCAGCGCGAGCGACGCCACGAACATCCCTCCACTCATCACCGCACCGGTGCGCAGCACGCGCGCGATCCACCGCTCACCGGCCATGGCACGACGCGCCCACCGCTGCGCCCGAGGTTGGGCGTCCGGGTGGGTGATGGGCTCCTGCTGGAGCTGGACTTCGAGCTGTTCTTCGAGCTGCTCGGGCAGCGGCGCGGGCAGGGCCACCGCTGTCGCCTGCGTGTTGCGCGGCGGCGGGCCTGCCCCAGGCCTGCCCACCGATGAGAGCACTCCGTGTGCCGCGGGATTCGCCTCACTCATTTCCATATGCTCGGCCACAACCCCTCCCCTCCCTTCCACAACATCTGTCCGGCCACCAGAAGCAGTACCGCCGCGAAGAGCTTCTTCAAAACGGCGGTGGGAACCTTCGGCATCAGTCGGCTGCCCACCGACGCGCCGGCCAGCACGCCCACCACCAGCGGCGCCACGAGGCCCAGGTTCAGGTGGCCGCGCCACGCGTAGGCCGCGACGCTCGCGGCCCCGGTGACGCCCACCATCAGGTTGCTGGTGGCGCTGGCCACCTTGAAGGGCACGCGCATGCCGTAGCTCATCAGCGGCACCTTCAGCGGCCCGCCGCCCACGCCCAGCAGCGCCGAAAGGCCGCCCGCGACGAACGAGCCGGAGATGCCCAGCGGATAGTTCGTGGGCACATAGCTGGCCGTCGACACCGGCTCCTGCAGCGGTGTGCGCAGAAGCAGCATCTGCAGCGACACGAAGAGGGTGAAGAGGCCGAACACCACCGCCACCATCGCCTCCGCGACAAAGGCCGCGACGAGTCCGCCGACGATGGCGCCCATCACCGTGGCCAGCTCCAGCGTGAGGCCCAGCCGCAGGTCGCTCAGTTTGTTCTCAACGTAGCTGGCGGCGGCGGCGCAGGAGTTGGCCACCACGCACATCAGGCTCGCGGGGACGGCCTGCTCCAGCGGGATTCCGAAACCCAACACCAGCACGGGCACCAGGACGATGCCGCCACCAATGCCCAGCAGCGACCCCAACCCGCCCGCCAGAAGGCCCGACGCCATGAGAAGCAAGACCGTCATTCCCTATCGAGAATAGGGGGCACTCCCCGGTCCGGATAGCGCCATACCCCCCAGGGCACCTGGCTTGATTGGCCGGATGCCCTGCACGCGGACACGGCGTCAGACGCGCGCCGTGGATCCGCGTTCACTACGCGGCGGTGGCACCCAGCGTGCCTTCGGGAAACTCCTCGAAGAAGCGCGCGCGGGTGCGCGGGGTGTAGGTGCCGCGCGCCATGTAGCCGTGAAGTCGTTTGATCAACCCGCGCGTCACGTCCAGCGCGGCATCCACCTCCGCCGCGAAGTCGAATTGATCATTGCGATACAGCTCCTGGAACGACAGCTGCGTGTACGCCGGCAGCGCCCGCACCCGCCCCAGCGGGCTGGACAGGAAGAGGCCGGAGACATAGAGGCCGCGCACCCAGCCATCCACCTCCGCCTTGGTGGGGGCCTGTCCCACGCGCTCCTGGGACGCCAGCCGCACCAGTTCGTAGATGCCCCGGCCGATGCCGCGCAGCGGCAGCCCCGCGCTCTTGCCCACCTGGAACTTCTCGCGCAGGCGGGAGGTGCCCACGCCGTCCGTGCCGTCCTGTTCGCGCAGGAAGAACAGCGTCTGGGCCCACTCCACCTGCCGGCGCGCGTCCCAGGCCCGTTCGCCCTTGCGGCGGTGGCGCAGCACCAGCGCGTCCACCAGCGGATGCAGGCGCCGGTCCAGGGCCAGGTGCGTGAAGTAGCCGGTGAGGATGGCCAGCCCCGCCTCGGTGCCCACCAGGGCCCCGGTGGCGACGAGCTCCGCCATCTTCAGGCCCAGGCCCACCGGCGCGCGCTCGTGGTACAGCCGCGCGAAGGAAGGCCAGCCGGCCTCCGGCAGCATCAGGGACAGGCCCCCGCGCACGCCCCCGCACAGGGGCAGGTCCGGCAGCGCGGCGCCAAAGCGCGCATACGGCAGGTCCTCGGACAGCGCACGCACCCAGTCCGTGGGGAGCCCGTCCGGGTGTGCGGCCAACCGTTCGATGGCCGTCAGATGGAGCAGCAGGGTGGGCATGGGGTCCGCACAGCTATCCAGCGCGCCGGGGCAATGCAATGCCCGAGTGGCAACCAGCGCTTTGCGACCAACACGTCACGCGTCTACAGTCACGCCCTTCGGATCACCCTTTCTTCCCTTTAAGTCCAGGAGTCCAAGTCGCCATGCAATTCAGTCTCGTCTCCGGTGACGCCGCGCCGGTGAGCGGTGAGCTGCTCGTCATCCCCCTCTTCGAGGGCGAGCTGGTGGGTGACGCCGCCCCGGCGCCGCTGGCCACCGCCGACTCGGCGCTGGACGGCAAGCTGCGCGCCGCCGCCACCCAGGAGGGGTTCAAGGCGAAGGTGGACCAGTCCTTCCTGCTGCACACGCTGGGGCGGCTGGGCAACGAGCGCGTCCTGCTGCTGGGCCTGGGCAACCGCGCGCGCTTCCAGCCGGAGGTGCTGCGGCTGGCCGCGGGCCGCGCGGCCAAGACGGCGCAGCGGCTGAAGGTCACCAGCATCGCCTTCCGCGTGCCCGCCACGGACCGCGCGGAGGACGTCGTGCGCGCGGTGGTGGAGGGCCTGGAGCTGGGCGTCTACCGCTTCGACAAGTACAAGTCCGCCGCGCGCGAGGATAAGGGGTCGCCCAAGCTGAAGAGCGCCACGCTGGCGCTGCCCCCGGGCAGTGAGAAGTCGCGCGCGCTGGACGACGCGCTGAACCTGGGCCTGAAGGTGGCGGAGGCCGTCAACTGGGCGCGCGACCTGGTGAACGAGCCGCCCAACGTGGTGACGCCCGTGCGCCTCGCGCAGGCGGCGCAGCAGGCCGCGAAGGAAGCGGGACTCCAGGCGGAGATTGGCGGGCGCAAGGAGATTGAGCGCCTGAACATGGGCATGTTCCTGGGCGTCACCGTGGGCAGCGCGCAGGAGCCCCGGCTCATCCACCTGGTCTACACGCCGAAGAACGCGAAGGACGCGAAGCGCGCCCCGCTGGCGCTGGTGGGCAAGGCCATCACCTTCGACTCCGGCGGCCTGTCGCTCAAGCCCACCGAGGGCATGGTGGAGATGAAGACGGACATGGCGGGTTCGGCCGCGGTGCTGGCCGCCATGAAGGTCATCGGTGGCGTGGTGAAGCCGCCCTTCCCCGTGCACGCCTTCATTGGCGCGTGCGAGAACATGCCGTCGGGCACGGCGTACAAGCCCGGTGACATCCTCACCGCGCGCTCCGGCAAGACGGTGGAGATCACCAACACGGACGCGGAAGGCCGCCTGGTGCTGGGCGACATGCTCACCTGGGCTGGCGAGCACGAGCCGTCCGCCATCATCGACCTGGCGACGCTGACGGGCGCGTGCATGGTGGCGCTGGGCAACTACATCGTGGGCGCGTTCGGCGACGACGACGCCACGGTGAACAGCGTGCTGGACGCCGCGAAGTCCGCGGGCGAGGAGATGTGGCGCCTGCCCATCAGCGACATGCAGAAGGACGCGCTGCGCTCCGACGTGGCGGACATGAAGAACTCCGGCGAGCGCTGGGGAGGCGCCATCAACGCGGCGCTCTTCCTCAAGGAGTTCGTCGGGGACATCCCGTGGGTGCACCTGGACATCGCCGGCCCGTCCAACAGCCCCAAGGAGCGCGGCTACCTGAACAAGGGCGCCACCGGCTCCGGCGCGCGCACCCTGGTGGAGCTGGTGCGCCGGCGGGCCGCGGACGTCGCGACCCAGCCGGAGCCCAAGGCGGAGCCCGTGAAGGCCGCGAAGCGCGCGAAGGCGAAGACGGCCCGCTAACGCGGGTCGCCCGGTTCGGGTTCGGGCGCGCGAGGCGTCGCGCGCACGGCCACGCTCGGCTCGGGGAGCGGACGGACGCCGGCCATCAGCTCATCCACGCTGACGGTCACGTCCTCCGACACCTCCGTGGGCCAGGTGGCCAGCATCATCAGCACGCGGCCGCTGTTGCCCTCGCGCACGGCCACCTTGCCGCGCACGCCTTCGCCCACCTGGAAGTCGAACCCCACCGCGTTGTCCGACAGCGCGATGGGCTGCGGGTCCGTGGTGGTGAAGCCCGGCTGCTGGCGCAGGCCCTGCGTCAGCCGCTCGGCGAACTGGGTGGGCGTGGCCACGCCGGGCGCCACCTGGAGCACCACCTGGGCCCCCGACACGCGGTGGCGCAGGATGACCGGAATGGCGAGCCCCTCCGGGGTGCGCTCGTTCGTCTCATCCAACTGCCACTCCGCCGTGGGCCGCACGATTTCAAAGCCCAGGTCCTCGTCCACGTAACGTCGCGTGGTGGACGCAACGCTCGCGTCCTCCACCCCGGAGCCTCCCGTGCCCGCGGGCTCCGCCTTCGTCACCGCCGTCCGGGACGCGCCACATGCCGTGCTCAACAGCAGCACTCCCCACCCCAACGTCCGCATCACGCCCATGTCGCTCATCCCCCGCCTGCCACCAGCGCCGTGGGGACGAACGTGGGCACCCGGTCCCAGGCTGACCAGGGGGACATCAGGGTGGGTGTCCGACTCAGGAAAGTCCGGCGGACGACGCTAGGACAGTCCGCCCTGCAGGGTGCGGTACGTGTTCGCCAGCCGCTCCGCCACGTCCGGAGGCAGCGCGTTGCGCGCGGAGAACAGCGCGTAGGACACGAAGGCGTCCAGCGCCTCCAGCGCCATCGCCCGGCCCACCGCCTCGCCGCCGCTGGTGGACACGTTGGCGCGCAGCCTCACGACGTCCACGCGCCCGTCCGGCCCCACCGTGACGCCCTGGTACGCGTTCTCCAGGCCCGGGGGCGGCGCCTCCACGAAGCCGCGCAGCAGGTCCACGTCCCGGCCCGCCTCGCGCAGCGCGCGGTGCACCAGCGACAACAGGAGGTTGTAGCGCTCCTCCGCGGACAGCAGCTCCCAGGCCATGCCCTCCACCGCCGGGCCCGGTGACGGCACGGGCTCCGCGGCCTGCAAGGCCAGGTGGCCCCCCCGCACCGCCTCCTCCACCCCGCTGTAGAAGGCGTACTGGCTGCCCGCGTACGCGGCGCGCAGCGTGCCCAGCGTCGTGCCCCCGCCCAGCTTGGCGAACAGGGCCTCCTCGCCGGGCAGCGCGCCCTGGGGGCCGGGGCCCACGCGCATGTCGTCCGGGAAGCGGCGGCGCAACCGGCCCGTCTCCTCCGCGCGCTTGATGCCGGTGAGGACCAGGTCCCTCGTGCGCTCCGGCAGCTTCACCGCGTCCACCGCCGGGGCCCGCGCCTCCAGGAAGAGGAAGCTGCCCTCCTGCATCTCGAAGAGGTTGAGCACCACCTCGCGCACGACGAAGGTCATCGCGCTGTAGAGGCTGGCTTCCGACACGAGCCCCTGCGACGTGAGCACCTGGCCGATGCGGCGCGCGGGCGTCACCTGCCCCAGCGCCGCCGCCAGCTGCACGTCCGTGAGCAGGCCCAGCCGCACCATCACCGCGCCCAGGCGCTCCCACTTCTCGCTGGAGGTGGCGAACACCACCTGGCCGTCGCGGAACATCACCGCGCGGCGCACGGGGCCGTGCTGCACGATGAGCTGGCCGGTGCGGATGCCCGAGAGGATTTGAGCGAACACCTCCTCGACCGAGAGCGACCCCAGGCTGCCGGCGAAGAAGCCGGACGCGCCATGGGACTCCGGGAGGAGCACCAGTCCCTCGGGCGCGTGGAAGTGCGCCACGAGGGGCCGGCTGGGAGAGACGACGGCGGCGAGCGGCCGCTCCAGTTCGAGCGAAGCCGCCTCACCGCTCACGCGGGGCGTGGCCTTGGGTCTGGGCGCCACCGCATCCCTCCCGGGGGTTACAGGCTACTTCTTCGCGCCGGACAGCTCCGCGTCGATGATGCTCTTGAACTCTTCGAAGGGCTGCGCGCCCGACAGCATGATGCCGTTGATGAAGAACGCCGGCGTGCCGTTGACGCCCACCTTGGAGCCGTCCGCCTGGTCCGCCTTCACCTGCGCGGCCTTCTCACCGGAGTCGAGGCAGGTGTTGAACTTCGCGGTGTCCAGCTTCAGCCCGGCCGCGGTCTTCTTCAAATCCTCCACGCCCAGCGCCTTCTGGTTCGCGAAGAGCGCGTCGTGCATCTCCCAGAACTTGCCCTGGTCGTTGGCGCACAGCGAGGCCTCCGCGGCCTTCTGCGCCTGCTTGTGGAACTCCAGGGGGAACTGGCGGAACACCAGGCGCACCTTGTCGCCGTAGGTCTTCGTCACCTGGTCCACCGACGCGATGGCGCGGCTGCAGAACGGGCACTCGAAGTCGCTGAACTCCACGATGGTGACCGGCGCGTTCTCCGGGCCCTTGGACGGACCGGTGGCCGCGACCTGCTTGCGCTCCACGGGACCGCGCGCGGGCTCGGGCAGCTCGTACTTCACGTTGGCGCCCTGGCGCAGGGACTCGAAGAACTTCTGCGCGGCCTCCTGCTTCTGCTGGCCGGACAGGAAGTCCACGATCTGCGGCTTCATCTGCTCGTAGGTCGCGCCGGGGGGCAGCTGGCCCTTGGCGCCCTCGAAGACCTCCTTGATCTTCTCTTCCGGAGGCGCGGGGATCTTGTCGTCGATCTCCGCCTTGAGCAGCTGGTCCTCGGTCAGGCTGCGCTTGGTGGCCTCTTCCTTCACCAGACGCTCGGTGACCAGACCTTCCAGGCCGCGCTTGCGCAGCTGGTACTTCTGCTTGTCCAGGTTCGCCAGCGGCTCCTTGATGCGCTCGTTGAGCTCACCGAAGGTGACCTTCTGACCGTTGCCGAAGGTGGCGACCACCGTGTCCGGCGCCGGCTCCGAGGCATTGCCAGCCTGGGCCTGGGCGGCGGGCGCCTGGGTGGTGGCCGGCGCCTTCTCCTTGTTGCAGCCGGCGGTGAGGGATGCCGCGAGGAGGGCGGCCAGGGCGAGGCGAGTAGGACGCATGGACATAAGTCGCCGACTTAATAGAGGAGCCCTGGGCTGGCAAGGAATTGCCAAACCCTCACTTCAGGCCACTTCAGGCGACCAGCGGCTCCAGCTCCAACGCGCCCGCGAGGCTTCCACGACCCGGCTCGCGCCCTTCCACATCCCGGCGGCGCGCGGTGACGATGTCGAAGCTGGACGGGTCCGCCAGCACCTTGCGCACCAGCTTGTGGTTGAGCGCGTGGCCCGTCTTGAACGCCGTCATGTGACCGATGACGGGACGGCCGAACAGCGACACGTCGCCGATGGCGTCCAGGATCTTGTGGCGCACGAACTCGTCCGGGAAGCGCAGGCCGTCCGGGTTGAGGATGGACGCCTCGTCCACCACCACGGCGTTCTCCAGCGAGCCGCCGCGCGCCAGGCCCAGCGTCTTGAGCTTCTCCACGTCGCGCAGGAAGCCGAAGGTGCGCGCGCGGGAGATTTCGCGCGAGAAGCCCCGGTCGTTCACGTCCACGTCGAAGGACTGGCCCTGGATGACGGGGTGCTCGAAGTCGATGGTGCAGCTGATGCGGAAGCGCCGGGCGGGGGTGATGGACGCCTGCTTGTCGCCGTCCGACACCGCCACGCTCTTCTTGATGACCAGGTACTCGCGCGGCGCGTCCAGCTCATGCGCCCCCGCCTCCATGATGGCGTGCGTGAAGGGCGCGGCGCTGCCGTCCATGATGGGGACTTCGGGTCCGTCCAATTCCAGACGCACGTTGTCGATGCCCATGCCCGCCAGGGCCGACATCAGGTGCTCCACCGTGCCCACGCGCACGCCGTCGCGGCCCAGCGTGGTGGCCAGCGACGTGTCCACCACGTACTCCGCCAGCGCGGGGATGCTCACCGGGCGCGGCAGGTCCGTGCGCACGAACACGATGCCGTGCCCCGCGGGCGCGGGCTTCATCGTCAACGTCACGGGCGCCCCGGAGTGGAGGCCCACGCCCCGGCAGATGGCCGGCTGGGAGAGGGTGCGCTGGGAGTCGGTGAACTGGAGCATGTCGGTGTCGCCTCTAAGAACTGCTTCGTACTGACGCACGCAGGGTACGGGCCCGTCCGACCGTTCAACGGGGTCTGACGCACTGCACACAGGAGCAATCAACATGCCACCAGCCCGTGACACAAGCGCTTCCCGGAAGACGCGCGCGGGGTGGGCCAACCCCCCGGAACTGCTGGCGACGCGGGCCTCCGGACGGAGGACGTCAGGACCCAGGGCCCCCACCACCCTCTTGGGAAACACGACACATCCCCCTGCACCGTGACAGCCATGTCCGGAATTCACCCTTCGGACCCCGGCTTTTCCCGGCGCGCCACGCGCCAACCCGGAGTGTGTGTCGCCCAAGCGACATGGGCGCGTCTCTACCGCAGGCCAGTGCCCGGAAGCAAACGCATGCACGGGCCTCTCCGGGAGTCCGGGGCTTGACTGGAAAAGGGCTCTGCGGGTGGGTCAGCGCGTCGCGGGCGGGAGGAAGCGGTCGCGCAGGGCTTCCGCGTCGGGCCGGTCGAAGCCACGCCCCTGGAGGAGCGAGCGGCGGCTCACGGCGTGGAAGGTGGTTTCCAGCGTTTGTGAAAACCGCCGGAGGTCTTCCGCGAGGCGGCTGCGGATGCCGGGGCCTTCGGGGGGCCAGGGCAGCTCGACGAGCAGCGAGGAGAAGCGGTCGAAGGCGTCGTAGTCCGCGTAGCGCAGCAGCTGGTAGCCGCCGTCGTGGAAGTAGTCGAGGAACGACTTGAGGGCGGCCAGCACGCGCTCGGCGGCGGGCACGTCCTCGGAGCGCAGGTGGCCTTCCGCGGCGCGGCACAATTGGGCGTAGACCCACAGGTCCTTGCGCAGGCGCAGCGCGGCGTCCTGGGGGCTGGTGAGGTGGGCGAAGGCCTCCTCCCCCAATGAGCCGTTGGGCGCGAGCGCGTCCACGAGCGCGACGATCTGCTGGCGGAACAGCGTGGTGAAGGCCTCCGCGGCGCGCAGGGCGGCGGCGGGGTCGCGGTCCAGGTCCACCATCACCTCGCGGGCGATGCGGTCCGTCTCCCGGGCCAGGTCTCGCGCGGCGCGCAGCGTGGCGGCCTGGAGGGGCTTGGAGCCGGCCTTGGGGGACAGCTCGGTGTGCAGGTAGCTGGCGACGGCGGCGGCCTCTCCGCGCACCAGCGACAGGAGCACGCGCACGCGGCGCGGCACGGGCGGCTGCGTCTCCGGATCCACGTGCGTCAGGTAGTGCAGCACGCGGAACAGGCCCAGGAACGCGGTGGTGTAGAGGGGCCGCGTGTCCGCGGGCAGCGCGCCCAGGATGTCCAGCAGGCGCACGGAGCGCAGCCGGTCGTACTCAACGCGGAACTCCAGCGGGCGGAAGGGGCGGAAGTAGCGGTTGAGGACGATCTCCCGCAGCGTCAGCTTGCCCACGTCCTGGAAGAGCGACAGGCCGATGAGCGGCAGCTGGAGCAGGTTGTCGAGCAGGTTCTTGAGCGCGTCGAACGCCTCGCGCACGACGAAGAGGCTCTCCGGCGGGGTCTCCTGATCCAGCTCCTCTTCAATCAAGAGCCGGCGCACGCGGTCATCCGCGAGCTGGGTCTCCACGTACTTGCGGAAGACCATCTTCGGGTCGCTGTCCGGGTCCTGCAGGTGGCGCGCGACGCGCACGGCGCGCTCCATGGCGTCGCGCACGTCCGCCAGCTCCTCGTGGAAGTCGCGCGTGACGAGCGGCCGGGCGCGGGCATCCACCACGGCGTTGTGGAGGTTCAGGTAGCGCTCCACGGCGCGCAGCCACATCTCGAACTCGAAGAGCAGCTCCTCGCGGCCCTCCACGGGCACGCCGCGCAGCCAGCGCTCGCGTTCGGCGAGGAAGCCCGCGCGCGTGGCCTGCGAGGCGCGCATCAGGTCGCCGTAGAAGTCGCGGGGACTGGAGAGGACCGTGGGCACGGAGGGCGCGGAGGCGTGGCTCATGGCGGCGGGCTCGCGGAGGCGTGGGGGCTAGAAGAGCGTGCCCTGGGGAGAGCTGGGGGGCGGCGTCTTCTTGAAGTACTGGTAGGTGCGCAGCGTGGCGGTGCGGCCCCGGGGCGTGCGCATGAGGAAGCCCTCCTGCATCAGGAAGGGCTCGTAGACGTCCTCGATGGTGTCGCGCTGCTCGCCCACGCTCGCGGCGATGGTCTCCACGCCCACCGGGCCACCGCCGAACTTCTCCACGATGGTCAGCAGGATCTTGCGGTCCATCGCGTCCAGGCCGCTGGCGTCCACGCCCAGCCGGGTCAGCGAGTCGTGCGCCAGCTCGTAGGTGATGCGGCCGTTGCCCTCCACCTGGGCGAAGTCGCGCAGCCGGCGCAGGAGCCGGTTCGCGATGCGGGGCGTGCCGCGCGAGCGGATGGAGATTTCACGGCTGGCGGCCCGGTCCAACGGCACGCCGAGGATGCGCGCGGAGCGGTCGAGGATCTGCTCCAGGTACTTGGGCTCGTAGTACTCCAGGCGCTCTTGAATCTGGAAGCGGTCGCGCAGGGGGGACGTGAGCAGGCCCGTGCGCGTGGTGGCCCCCACCAGCGTGAAGGGCGGCAGATCAATCTTCATCGCGCGGGCGGCGGGCCCGGTGTCGATGGTGATGTCCAGCCGGAAGTCCTCCATCGCCGGGTAGAGGTATTCCTCCACGGCGGCGTTGAGGCGGTGGATCTCGTCGATGAAGAGGATGTCCCGCTCGTTGAGGTTGGTGAGCAGACCCGCCAGGTCCCCCTTGCGCTCCATGGCGGGGCCGCTGGTGACGTGGATGCCCACGCCCAGCTCGTTGGCGATGAGGTGCGCGAGCGACGTCTTGCCCAGGCCCGGCGGCCCGGAGAAGAGGCAGTGGTCCAGCGCGTCGCCCCGGACCTTCGACGCGGCCACGTAGACCTTGAGCTTCTCCACGACGGCGCCCTGGCCTACATACTCGTCAAAGGAGCGAGGGCGCAGGGAGGCTTCCAGCCGGATGTCTTCCGGCTGAACATCTCCCGAGAGGGTGTCATCGGACTTCCTCGCCATCACCATTCCGACCCTATACAGCGAAGGGGCCACGTGTCGCTCCCCTTCTGGCGCCGCCAGATTCGGACGGCACGCCGACCGGCCAGCCAGGGGGTAGGCCCCCCTGCCCCAAGGGAGTCGCGTCCATGAGCCTCACCCCCTCACCGTTCCGTCCCCTGCCGTTCCTTCCGGAGGCACACACCGAGCGCTCTCCTGGACAGCGACTGCAGAAGCTGCGCCGCGCCGCATTGGACGCCCGCGAGGCCTTCGTCCGCGAGGGCCCGGTGGCGGCGGTGGCGACGTGCGACCTCGTCACCTTCCCCTACCCCACGCTGTTCGCCTTCAGCGGGGCGGCGCTGTCCCCGGCGCCCTACGTGATGATGACCAACCGCATGCAGGTGGTGCAGTTCGCGGAAGGGGGCACGGGCCAGCGCCGGACGCTGCTGTTCAACCCCACCGACTACGAGCGGGGCTACGCGGCGCCCTTCTACCGCGCGCTGCGCGAGCGCTACGGCGCGTTCCTCTCCGACAAGGTGATGACCACCCGCCACGGCACGGTGCAAGGCCACCTGGAGTCGCTGGGGCTGACGCCGTCGGACGTGGACTACCTGGCCTTCGACCACCTGCACATCCAGGACCTGCGCGGCTGGCTGGGCGGCGCGGGCGCCCCGGCCGTCTTCCCGCGCGCGAAGCTGCTGGTGCAGCGCAGCGAGTGGACCATGGTGAAGCACCTGCACCCCATGCAGTGCGTGTGGTTCGTGCCCGGCGGCGCGGAGATTCCAGAGGACCGCGTGGTGCTGCTGGACGGCGACACGTGGCTGGGCCAGGGCGCGGCGCTCCTGAGCACGCCCGGGCACACGCAGGGCAACACGTCCCTGGCGGTGGCCACCGCGAACGAGGTGTTCGTGGTGAGCGAGAACGGCGTGAGCACGGAGAGCTACACGCCCCTGCTGTCGCGCATCGCGGGCGTGCGCCGCTTCGCGGAGCAGATGGGCTGGGAGGTGGTGCTCAACGGCAACACGCGCGAGGACTCGCTGGAGCAGTACGCGTCCATGGTGGTGGAGAAGCTCTTCGCGGGCCCCTCCGCCGCGGACGGGGCGTTCGTGAACTTCCACCCCTCGTCGCTGCTCACCTCCCACCTGCTGGCCCCGGGCCTGGGCCCCACCGTGGTGCTGCCCGCCCCGAACACGGGCGAGCTGCAC